>JAHEZH010000016.1:49033-53319 GCA_023251155.1 Flammeovirgaceae bacterium
TCGCTGCGCAAGCAAGCTCCACTGCTGGAAACGTACATAGTTTTCTACTTCAGGAAAGTCTTTAAGAAAACGCGGCCCCATGGGTGGAGAACTGACCGATTGAAATAACTCTTCGTTCTCCGTTCTCAGGTTTTCAACAATACGAAAGATGCGATCTGCCTTTTGATGATACCGGTCAAAAGATAGTTCGTTGTAAACATAAAAAGCGATCAGGCTAAAGGTGGCAAACCCAACCGCCAGCCCAACAATATTGATAGCTGAAAACCCTTTGCTTCGCATCAGCGAACGCATGGAGGTGATGAAATAGTTTTTAAACATAGGTGATGAATAGTTGAAAGATGGTTGACTTATTTTCTTGATAATTCCAGGACGAAAAAGCCGGAGAATGCGTACCGCAAAATGAAACCGCGCTTTGTTCTTTCCTGTTGTTACTTCCCGCTCAAACATTTCCCTGAGGTCACCTTCTATATCTTCCGCCATAGCCGGATCACAAAACCATCGGAAAAACCGGAGGAATAATTCGGGAGGTTGTATTTTAGACTGTTGATTCATGATTTCGGAAATGCCATCCGTGGAATTGCTTTGAACATCTCTTGTCGTTGCTCCTGTGTTTCGTGAAGTATTCGCGATCCCAGTGTAGTAAGGCTGAAGTATCGTTTTCTTTTTCCGCCACGCACATTGGTAGCTTCACCCCACTCGGAAGTGAGGTACCCTTTGTTTTCGAGGCGCCGCAAAACAGTTTGCAAAGCTCCAATACTCACCTTTCGGTTGAGACGGTTTTCCATTTCATCCATAATGGCCACACCATAGGCTTCCTTGTAGAGAATACCCACGGTAAGCATGACCATTTCTTCAAAATCTCCAAGTTGATGTCGGCTCACGTTTCATATATTTTACTTAAATGTAGTTAATATACTCTCATCATAGCGGGCTGGTTACGCCAAATCCATTATTTTTTTTATGGTGAGCATTTATTGGCACGCCTAGTTCAACTGAATTTCGCGTAGCTACGTCTGATTGATAAAGTGTTAATCGAGCGATGTATGCTTCTTTAGCACAATCCATGAAAGCATTTTTTTTCAAGTAGCAGGTCAGAAACGATCTACTTTCATTTGCCGGGAAGGAACAGATTAAAAGCGCGCAATCAATGTGGCGCTAGAGCAAGTAATCGGTGCAATTTTTTGCCGTCTCGAATCCTTGACGCTGAAAAAAAACTGCATATCGTGTTTCAAAGTTGCGCCAGTGAATATAATCCCATGTTCATTGATGTTTTTTTCTCCAAGAAAAACGGGATCAGGCTTTCCCCACGTCAAATTTGTCAGTCGTATGATTTTGAGATAGGCAACGGCTTGGGGAGGTTTGCTGGGCCGCTCAAGTAACTTGGAAAAAATAAAGGCCCACAAAAATGGGCCTTTATTACTGATTGTTAGCTAAGTACCTCAGGCCGGAATCGAACCGGCACACCTTACGGTACACGATTTTGAGTCGTGCGCGTCTACCAGTTCCGCCACTAAGGCAATTGGATTCAGATCTGCTATCTGATCGGGGTGCAAATATGGGTAAACTTTAATTTTTTCACAATCTACACCTCAATAAATTTCTCAAGTGAAAATGCCTGCGGCCGGTCGGCAAATAAGGGCTTTACCCTGGCCCAAACCTGTTGAAACAGCGCTGACTGGCGGTAGTGTTCAAGATCATCGGCCTGCTCCCAGTGGCTCATCGTCGTGTAGGTGAGGGGCGAATGGACATCCTTGAGCAGTTGAAGATGAATGCAGCCGGGAAAATGCCGGATCGCCTCCTTGTTCGATTCAAAAATGGGCAGAAACTCCTTTACTCCCGCTTCCGTAAAGTGCATGCGAACAATTCGAATAATCATAACGAGGAGGAAAGTAAGTGGACCGGATTTAATTATGCGATGGATAGTTACTACTTGTCTTCGATCCCGGCAAATCTTTTTTATCTTTCAATTTCAGGTAAGCAGGTAATGAAGCAGGTAGAACTGAACAAGGTAAGTTATCATTATTCCGGGCACGTAGCGCTTCGGCCGGTTTCTGTTGGCTTCAGTAAAGATAAGATCACCGCCATCATTGGCAGAAGCGGCAGCGGCAAGTCGACCTTGCTTCAGTTAATCAACGGCCTCCTGCGGCCATCGCAGGGAAACATCACTATTGCAGGGGCAGCATTGGATTACCACCGCCTGCCCGAAACACGGTTGAAGATAGGATATGCAGTGCAGGGCAATGGTCTGTTTCCTCACCTGACGGTACAGGAGAACATTTCCATTACCGGGCGGATACTGAAGCAGCACAAATCAAAAATCGGTAATCGTGTACATGAACTGTTAACACAGGTTGGGTTGCCCGATGCGTATGCATCCAGATACCCGCATGAACTATCGGGAGGAGAGCAGCAGCGCGTAGCCTTATGCCGTGCCTTGTTTCTGGATCCGCCTTTGTTACTCATGGATGAACCTTTTGGTGCACTCGATCCGGTAACACGTTATGAGATGCAGCAGGAGATAATACAAATTCAAAAGCGAGCACCGCGCACTATTTTAATCGTCACACACGATATGCGCGAAGCCCGTAAACTGGCTGATGATATCCTGGTGTTAGCATCGGGCGAACTGCAGCAGTTCGATAGTAAGGATAATGTCCTTCAGTCTCCGGCCAATGAAAACGTGCAGCATCTCATCGAAGCCTCCTTACAGTGAAAAAGGTACTTTTTATATTTCTTTTTTTGACAACACTTGCCGTGCAGGCACAGACCATTCGGGTAGGGGCAAAGCATTTCAACGAAGGGTATATAGTAAGTGAGCTCATTGCGCAGCTTCTGGAAAGCGAAGGGTATACCGTAGAACGAAAGTACAACCTGGGCGGCACATTGGTGTGCTACCAGGCCCTGCAGCACAATGAAGTCGATGTCTATCCGGAATACAGTGGCACCATTGCTTCCGAGATTTTGCAGGTAAAAGACAAAATCACGTTCGCGGAAATCAACACCCGGTTGAGTAATGAAAAGGGGATGCAGATGTCGCAGCCCTATGGATTTAATAATACCTATGCACTGGTGATCAAAGAGGCGCTGGCAAAAGAGAAAAACATTTCATCGCTATCCGATCTCCGCAAACACGAAAAGCTGAAAGCCGGAATCAGCTATGAGTTTCTGAAGCGGCAGGATGGTTGGGATAACCTGGCCAAAGCCTATTCACTTACACAAAAGCCGACAGGTTTGGAACATGGCCTGGCCTATCAGGCATTGAAGGAAGACCGGATTGAGGTGACTGATGCGTATTCAACCGATGGTGAAATTGCAGCGGATCATCTGGTGGTGTTGAACGATGATTTGAATTTCTTCCCCACCTATCAGGCCGTTTCTCTTTACAGGAAAACATTACCGGACAGTATAAAGCATGTTCTTTCCCGATTGGATGATAAAATCAGTGAAGATGAAATGCAGGCCATGAATGCCGCTGTGCTCTACGAAAAGAAAACGTTTGAACAGGTCGCCTCTTCCTTTTTGAAACAGAAGAAAATAATCACTACAGAAATCAAAAAAGAAACGTCCATTTATACCGACCTGCTCCGTAAAACGGGCAGGCATTTGTGGCTCACGTTTGCAGCCCTTCTTATTGCCATCGTGGTGGCGCTTCCGCTGGGTATTTTTCTGAATGGGTTCCCGTCGCTGGCAAGGCCGGTTTTATACCTTACGGGATTGCTGCAGACCATTCCATCCATTGCATTGCTGGCGTTCATGATTCCGTTTTTAGGTATAGGCATCACCCCCGCCATTGTGGCTTTGTTTTTATATGCATTGCTCCCCATACTCCGCAATACCGTTGCCGGGCTGCAGGGCGTTGATCCATTATTGAAAAAGGTGGCTGACGGAACAGGGATGAACAGCGCTCAGAAATTACGATGGGTAGAATTACCTCTGGCGATGCCCGCCGTGATTGCCGGCATTCGCACCGCGGCTGTCATCAATGTAGGCACCGCCACACTGGCCGCATTCATCGGAGCAGGCGGGCTGGGCGAATACATTGTAACCGGCCTCGCACTAAACAATACATCGCTGATACTGCGCGGTGCTCTTCCTGCTGCGGCACTCGCGCTTCTGGTGGAGTTTATTTTTGAGTTGCTGGAGCGGGCAACGGTTCCTGCTCACCTCCGGAAATAATGTACCTCGTGAAGCTAGTACCCGGTAATCTGTTCATCAAAATAACACCATGCCCAGTTTTCACCCGGCTCTGCCGAAATAGCCACAGGGTGCTTGCTGTGATGAGCATG
>JAHEZH010000017.1 GCA_023251155.1 Flammeovirgaceae bacterium
CCTGTACGGCCATGGCAGGTGAGATGCTCAGTCTTCAACTGATTTATCTTGATGCAGGTAGTGGCGCTGAAAAAGAAGTGAGTGCCAAAATGATAGCGGCGGTGCGCTCATCCGTAGATGTGCCCTTGATTGTGGGTGGAGGAATTAATACCACCGAGAAAGCACTGGCCGCACTGGAAGCGGGTGCAGATATGATTGTAATAGGTAATGCACTGGAGAAAGATCCGGATGTGCTGATTGGTATTGCTGACAAAGTGTACGACTGGAATCAAAGTGTAGAAACCAGAAAGTAAAATTCCCTTTTTAGTTAATCCGTTTAAACTTTATCCATCTCGTGATGAATTGGATCATTTTAGTTATTGCCGGTTTGTTTGAAGTGGGCTTCACTACTTGTCTGGGTAAAGCAAAAGAAACGCAAGGAACCACATCCGTACTATGGATCATCGGCTTCTTTGTGAGCCTCACGGTCAGTATGTATTTGTTGTACCGCGCTACACTAACTTTACCTATGGGTACCGCTTATGCGGTGTGGACAGGCATTGGTGCAGTAGGGACAGTTATTATAGGTGTGATTTTCTTTAAAGAGCCTGCCGATTTCTGGCGCTTGTTTTTCATTACTACCTTGATCGGATCGATCGTTGGGTTAAAGTTCGTGTCACATTGAAATAAAAAAACCGGTTGAGTTTTAACGTCAACAGGTTTTTAAAAAATGGGCGCTTGCTTTCTTATTTCTTATTCAGATCAGGCAGCGAATAATTATCAAATACAGAAGACTGCTTCATCATCTCTTCGATGTCTTTTACGGTGCGCGGTGCCATCACGGACAGGTGCTCATAGCCATCTTTGGTAATCAGGTAATCATCTTCGATCCGTACGGCTATACCCCACCATTTTTTATCGCAAGCGGCATTATCGGGTATATACACACCCGGCTCAATAGTTACCGTATTGTTTACTTCCAGGTTTGCACCACCCCGATCATGAACATCCAGCCCGATGTGATGGCAAACTCCATGCGGGAAGTACAGGTGTTTTTCATCTACGGATTTGATGATGCCCAGTTCAACAAGACCTTTGTTGACTACCTCGCGGCACACTTCAGTAAGCTGACGCATAGGTGTGCCGGGCTTGCAAATCTTCATGGCTTCTTCCTGTGCTTTCAACACCAGTTCGTAAATCTGTTTTTGCTCCGGAGAAAATTTGCCGCTTACCGGAATAGTGCGTGTGATGTCTGCACTATAACCATGAAATTCTGCACCGATGTCCATCAGTACCAGTTCTTTTGAAGTAACGCTTGGTTTATAGTTGTCGATATAGTGAAGGATGCACCCATTATGGCCGGCACCAACAATAGAAGGATAACCCAGATCTTCGGCCTGGTATTTCTTGAATACAAACTCCTGTATTCCCTGGATCTCTCGCTCAGACATACCTGGCTTCAATGCTTTCATTACTTCCACATGACCCACGCATGAGATTTGTACGGCCTTCTTCACCATTTCCACTTCTTCCTTGGTTTTTACGCCACGAAGATTGGCCATTAGTCCCGCCAGGCTTTTTGTATCGAGGTTATTTTTTTGAGGCTCTACTTTAAGAGTAGTTGCATTCTTGTCTGCGTAAGCTACTTTGCCTTTGAACTGCCCAATCAAATCATACAAGTCAGAGGAGTCTCTTGGATTGTCACGTACATCGTTTTTGAAATCAAAGAAGAGTATCGGGCTGAACTTAGAGAAGTCCACGTTGTATCTTTTGAATTCAGAGTTGTTGAAAGCCTGCTGAAAGCCCAATGTTGATTTTGTGCCATCTTCGCCCAGGCGTCTGCCGGTCCACATCTCGCGCATGGCGTTGCGTGGCTGCACAAATAGAATCTCATCGTACTTTTCCGCATTGGGTGCGGTTTGCTTGTCTTTGAAAACAAAGAGCACTGCATCGGGTTCTTTATATCCGGTGAGGTAAAAGAAATCAGGGTCCTGATGATAGACATAGTCCACATCGTTGGCCCGGTTGCGTGTGGCATTGGCGAAGAATACCGCTACCGAATTGGCAGGCATACTTTCGCGCAGCTTTTGCCTGCGGTCTTGATGAAAATCTTTGGAAAGAAAATCGGTAGGCAAGTCTGCATTTTGCGAATAGCCCGCTACCGCACAGCCGAGGAGAAACAGGAGTATAAGTGAGCGCATATGAGTTAGGTTTTGTAAAGCGAATGTATGGAAAATAGTACGGCAGGAATGGGTCAACTTGCCGGATGGATGAAAAAAGTGATGACCCGTTTTATTACTGTCCGGTCATCACAAAAGCGCCCCAGTAGTAAGGCTCCGGGTATTTTTTCTTGATCTCCAGTTGGGCACTTTTGAAAGCTTCCGATTTTTCTTTGCCATTCATCCAGTTTTCATAGAATGAACTCATCAGTTGCTGCGTAGCAGTATCATCTACTTTCCATAGGCTCATGATTACGGCCTTTGCACCAGCCGTCTGAAATGCACGCTGTAATCCATATACGCCTTCTCCGTTTTGCACTTCTCCCTTTCCTGTTTCGCAGGCGCTCAACACAACTAGCTCAGTATTGTCCAAACTAAGATTAGCAGCTTCGTACGCATGGAGTATTCCATTCTCGGCCGTGGTGCTGATGTTGTTTTGAATAAAATCAGAAGCGCCACTGAATAATAATCCCGAGCGAAGTAATGGATTCTGCCTGGCGAAATCCGTATTTACGCCCATCGCACTATTACCCGACCCCGTGTCATCAATAAAAAATCCGTGTGTAGCAATGTGCAGTACTTTTGGATTGGATATTTCTTTGATCGATTCTTCCGTTGCCTTCTCTCCGGTAAACTCGGTCGTCTTCCATTGATGGGATGTGAGTATTTGCTCTACCTGTCGTATCTCTGTTTTTGTGCCGGGCAGTTCGGCAATGCCCGTATGATCTTCCAGATCGATGGCACGTGTACTGTCACTCACGCCTTCGTTTTGTTTTTGGGCTCCGATAAAAAATTTGGGATAACCGATCAGGGTGGCGATGGATGTTCCTGTCTTTTTGGGTGGATGATTTTTGATCAGCAATACATCTTTGGTGTTAGATACAAGAGTAATGTTTTTGTGGTCAACCAGAAAACTGCCGTCTTCCTTTTGCAGTGTATTCAAACTAATCTGGTTGTAGATGCCATCCAGTGAAAGATAGAGGCGTTGCTTGTTCACCAGCGCAGCATCAATGGATGACCAATACAAATCATAAGTGCGTGTATCCGGCTGACGAAGAGCGATCATGTTTTTGTAATAGTTAAAACCTCGGCCTTCCATCTGTTTGCCGTCATTCAATACGACTACCTTCGGATTGATCTTGGTTTCCGCAGTGAGTATCAACGCAACATAAATGATGCTGTCTCTAAAATGCCGATCGAAATAACGGAAGCGTATAATTTCCACCGCCGCTTCACTAGGGCCAAGTGTTTTTTGAATATCGCGCCAGGTAATTGCACTCCAGCCTTTGTCTTTGTCCAGATCAGAAGTAGTGATGTTGATTTCTTTTTCCAATGTGATGACGGCTTTTTCTATCGAATCGATCGGGATCTTTCTCTCTTTCAACTCCGCACCGGAATAGCTGTAATATTTGGAAAGCAATTCTTTACCTTCGATCCAGCTTCGGTAATTGTTGATCAATGTAGTGTCTCTGCTCGTCCATATTCGTTTTCTGATTTTGTTAGATGAGCTAAGCAGTATTGCCTTTGTTTTCAGCTGGTGGTTGTACATATCGCCAATAATAGCTGGATTGCTTTGTCGGCGCTTTAGTGAAAACGTATTAAAGGCTTCAAAATCTTTACGGTTTTTATTCCAGAACAATGTCTTCTCCTGGTCACTCATGAAATAAAAATTGTTTTGAATTTCTTTTAGTATCTGTTGAGTAGCCTTGAGCCAGTATTTTTCGGCCTGTTCATATTTACCCCACGCTTGATAAAGCGCAGCCAGGTTATCAATAAACACAGCGCTTTGCTCACGCCCTTTTTCATAAATGGAAGCCTGAATGATATTGGCTTCATTATAAATTTTTTCTGCCCGGGTGAAATCATTTTGCTCAGCGTAAACGGCTGCAAGATTGTAGAGCACTGCAACATGGGTTTCTGTATTGGTTTTGCCATTGCGCGTGTTTTCGGCAATGATAAAGTTGAAATGTGCTTTTGCTTCTTCCAGCTTGAGCAGATCGAGAGAAACTAACCCGAGCAGATTGCGTGCTTCTAAAATCTGGTAATGATCCGGTTGTACTTCATTTTCAAGAATGGCTAACGCCTTCTCCGCAGCGACAGTTGCTTTTTCGGCCTTGCCCCATTGGTAATAATTAAATCCATTGTTAATAAGATTGGTGGCGTAGGAATACGTTTGTCCGTAATTTTTTTCAATGAGTGTGCTTAACAACGCAAAGCTTTTTTCCGCTTCCGGAAACTGACCAAGTGTTGAGTAGAAATTGGCCAGCTCTTCGTATGCATTGAGGTAAGGCCATGAGTTGATGCCATCTGCATTGGCATAAATGGCAATTGTATTTTTATAGCTTTCTTCGGCTTCCCGGTTTTTATCTCTTGCTGCATAAATTTTAGCCAGGCTCCTGCTGAAGACTGCATAGAACCGACTGTTTACTCCGGCATAAGTAGCCGCAATAGCAGCCGATTCAATCATTGCTTTTTCTGCTTTGCCGGCCCTGCTAAAATCGTAGTAGAACAAAGCAAGATCTTTTAGAGCATAGGCATATTCAATATGATCCTTGCCATATATGCTGAATGCAACAGCCACTTCACGCTGATATAATTTTTCAGCACGAAGCACCTGTGCAGGATCATCAGCATCGATCAAATGACTTTCTACTTCGGCCAGGCGCGAACAAGCACCCAGGTATTCTGATGAGCTTCTTCCAAGCAATCTCTCCGCCAGATTGAGATAGGTGTTATAAAATGATTTGGCTTTTAAATAATCGCCTCTCTTTAGCATGACATATCCCATATTGCGAATGGCATACGCATAGAGTACATTCTCTTTGCCTACCAGGCGCTCATAATTTTTCATGCATTCGGCTTGGGTTTTTTCAGCATCTGAATACAAGCCCTGATCTGTTAATATAAAAGTTAATGTAGTGAGGTAATCAAGGTAGTCAATCGTGTTTTCACCGGTATGTTCTTTTTGCAGGCGCATGGCTTCCTTGATGTTGATGACGGCCTCATCATACTTACCCATGTTTCGGTAACACTGCGCCAGGTATTTATAGGCCAGCACATATTCTTCCTGAAAGTCACTGCTTTCGTCACTCTCAAACAATGCAATCGCTTTTTGATACAGGGTAATGGCTTCCTTGTACTGAATCAGATTAAACTGAATTAATCCTTTTTCACAAAGTACAGAAGCATGAAAAGAAGGGGGCAATGACGTGTTATACTCAATGCTTTTTTCTACGTCATCGATGATGCTCAGTGCAGCCGTATATTTGCTCTGGTTTTTATAAAAAGCCGCCAGGCTTGATCTTGCCGCCAGGTAGGTTTCGGAATAAGGGCCATACAATTCTTTTTTGATTTCGGTCTGGCTGATGAATAGTTTTTCGGCTTCATCGAAACGCGAAGGATCGGTCGACTGTATGGTGAAAGCCAATCCCTGCAAAAGGTTGGCATATTCGATCGTGTTCTTTCTTCCAAGTTTTTCGAATAGTGTTTTTACGGATAACCAAAGTGTGATACACAACGTGTTGTCATAATTGTAATAAGCCACTTTGGCCAATCCATCCAATGCCATGGCGTGCGTATATGTATTTTCAAGGCCCGCTGCAGGGATCAGGGCAAGCACTGCATCAAAATACATTTTTGCTGAGTCCAGCTGGCGTAAGTACAGGTAGCTGTCACCAATGGAACGAATATCCTCCAGGCTGGCTTCGTTGAGTTGCTTTAGTTCATTTGCCAGCTGGCTGACTTCTTTGAGCTGTGCGATGGATTCCGATCGCTGATTGTCATTCTTATATTCTTTACCCAGCTTTCGTTTTATCTCCAGCACCAATGGCTTGTTATCATGAATGCGTGTAAGTAAATCGTGATAGACCGTGATCGCCTGTTTATACATGGCATTTTCATGATAGAAACTTGCCGTTAATTGTAATACGTAGATCACTTCTTTTGATTCTGCCCCAAATCGTTTTTGTAGCTCCTCTTTACGTTGAAGTAATAGTTGCTCTCCTTCTTCTGTTTTGTTGAGTGACCCGAGTGTAAGTGCTTTATTGGATATAATCGTAGAGATGTCATAGGCCGATCCGGTTTTAGACACAAGACCAATAATCTGATCGTAAATCGCCATGGCCTCATTCCGTTTTTTCATGTCAGCAAGGCAATTGGCTATACTGTTAAGCGTGATATGGTAGTCGTATGAGGAATCACCTTCGAGTTTTCTTACTTTCTCTGCGTATTCTTTATATCCTTTTAGCGCTTCTTCTTTTTTGCCTTCCGAGTAATTGATCTGCGCCATAAGGTAAATGGGCTCAAGAAAAGTCTTCTTGTTTTCAGCATCTCGTTTGATTACTTTTTTCAACCAGCTGATGTGCTGATGGGCCAGCTCAAATTTCTTTTGCTCGATTAGCTGGTTGATGCTGTCTTTTACGTTGGCTACGTTTTCAAAAAATCCGTTGATATAGTAGCTGATGCCATCGGGTTTTCCTTCTGGAGTATAGAACTTCCATTGGCCATCGAGTAAATTGTGTACATAGCGCCCGGTGGAATTGACTTTGCCAGTGAGCGAATCGTAATAAGTCCATTCTCCTTCACGGTTTCCATTTGCCATGAAGCCTTTACTTTTCATGTTTCCATTTTCAAAATAATTAAGCTCCTCGCCAATACCCTGCCCATCTTTACCGGTACCTTTTTTCTCTAGCTTTCCATTGGCAAAATATTCAACGAACGGGCCGTTATAACGTCCGTTGATGTAGGTGTAATCCTGACTTAACTGTCCATTATCATAATACCATTTCCAGGGACCACTAAAATTCCCGTTATCATATTTCCCCTCTGATGCTTTTTTGCCGTTCGCATGAAAAGCAACATAGTTACCCTGAAGCGTATCGTTTTTATACCGCTTTATTGCTTGTACGCTCCCATCAGCATGATGAAGAAGCGCTTCACCAAAGAGCTTCCCCATTTTATAATTTTCAATACCATCAGCGATTCCTTCTGTAGTAAAGTATTTCCACTCTCCGTTGCGCTTGTTGTCAATGTAATTGGCGTCTGTTTTTAATTTTCCATTGTCATAGTAATAATTCCAATGACCATCCAGGCTGTCTTTGGTATAATTACCCGCTCGTTCCAGCTGCCCGTTATCAAAATAGAACGACCATTGGCCCTGATATAAATCTTCGAGCAATTCACCTTTGGCCTGCACCTTTCCGTTTTTATGATAATAAACCCAGGTACCGCTTTCCTTTCCATCGATATTATCACCTTCTGATTTTAGCTGACCGTTGTCATAATAGTATTTCCAATGCCCTTCTTTTTTTCCTTTGCGGAAATGGCCGGTTGATTTTAGTTTTCCGTTATCAAAGTAGTATTCCCAAATGCCGGTGGCCTCATCGTCCAGGTGCGCTCCTTTCTCTACCTGTATTCCGTCTTCATTGTAGAGCGCCCACGGGCCATTATTCAAATCATTCTTATAGGTACTTATGGTTTTTGTTTTTCCATCTTCGTAATAAAAATTCCATAGCCCTTCGCGTTTATTCCATTGTTGTATTCCGGTAGAGGCCATCTTGCCATTGGGATGATACCACGTCGCTTTACCATGAATGAAACTCCTTTTGGTTTCGCACTCCAGGTACAATGAGCCATCTTCTTCACGGTAGTGTTTCCATACACCGGTAGAACTGTCGTTAAGCATTGTTCCTTCTGAAGTGAGTACCCCGCTTTTGGAAAAGTAGAAGTAAGGGCCATTCATTTTATTTTGCTTATAAAATGCTTTTGATTCTACCCTTCCGTTTTCATAATACGATATGGCTTCACCTTCTTTTATTTCAGGATCAAATGAAGACAGATATCCGTCCCACTGTTTTTGATAGGAAGTGTAAAAGTCACGCACTTTGCCAACGGGCTTGCCTGCTTCGAAACGGATGATGCGATAGTAAGCGGCCTCTTTTTCTTCCTGCACCTGCTTCCAGGCTGTGTCATATAATATTGTCCAGAAGCCAGTGCGCTTTTTGTTTTCGTCAAGCTGGTTGGGCGACTTGGGAAGTTTTACCTGGGCAGAAGCGACAGCAGCAGCAAAGAGAGCGATGAGTAAAGGGAAAATACGCATAGCGGAGGGAATAGCAGAACGGTAAATATGCGCATGGCGATGTTCAGATTCAATCCGTGCCAGTACGGATTATAAAAAGGATGCAGCGATCAGGAATTTTCTATTTCCCTGATCTCAAAATCATTTCCTTTTCCGAATTTGATCGTGTCTTTGAGCAGGTAGCGTTCCAGCGTGGTAAGGTCTTTTACCTTAAAATCGCCATTGACCAGAATTTTTTCAATCACAAATTCATAACGATCACCAAAGTTGACCAGACTGTATTTTTTACCTACACGAAGTACATCAAAAGAAAGGCCGGCCATGTTGTTTTTTTAATTGAATGAAAAATAAGTGCTTGTGTGGAACACGGATTCGGTAGCGCAAAAAACTATAAATCCTCTTCGCGCTCCAGCATCAGTATGGAGGCCTGAGGAACGATAAAGTATCTTTCTTCCTCATACATCACTTCAATAGCGCCTTTTTGCAGAAATATTGCGAGGTCACCCTCCTGCGCTTGCAATGGCAGGTATTTGATCTGTTCTTCTTTGCCTTTCCACAGATCATCTTCATCGGCCGGCATGGGTAATGGATAGCCGGGGCCAACTTTAATGATATAGCCGCGCTGTATTTTTTCTTTCTCCTGCACTCCCGGGGGAAGGTAGAGGCCACTGGCTGTTTTATCCGTTTGTTTTGCAGGACGAATCAATACGCGATCACCTACCACAATCAACTTCTTCAGTTTGTTATCTGCCGTTATTTTCATGTCTCCTTATTATGAACGGCAAATCTCGTATAAAATATTTTCAATCTATACGATGAAAGAGTTATCTTTCTTTCATTGTAAAAACAAAGCCTATGAAAAAGTACCTGATTCTATTGATGTTGTGTACCTGGTTGTCGGGCAACCTGTTCGCACGAATAGATCCGCCCACACTGGAAATAGGCGCACCCGCCCCGGAATTTACGTTGCCAGGCACCGATGGCAAAAAATATTCATTGAAAGACTTTAACTCAGCAAAAGTGCTGCTGATTGTTTTTACCTGTAACCATTGCCCTACCGCACAGGCATACGAAGACCGCATCATTCAACTGGTGAATGACTATAAAAGTAAAGGTGTTGCCGTCATTGCTATTTCTCCTAACGATGCACTCTCGGTGCGTTTAGATGAGATGGGCTATACCGATGTTGGCGATACGTATGAAGACATGAAGATCAGAGCGAAGGATAAGAATTTTAATTTCCCTTACCTCTTTGATGGAGAAAACTCAGCTGTATCCATGAAGTACGGCCCGAAGGCAACACCGCATGTTTTTGTTTTCGATAAGGACAGAAAATTAAAATATACGGGCCGCATTGATGATGGAGAAAAGCCCGGCACGGCCAAAACACACGATGCCCGCAATGCATTGGATGCACTGCTTGCCGGCTCACCAGTACCGGTTGAAAAAACAAAAACATTTGGGTGCTCCATCAAGTGGCCCGATAAAAGAGATTATGCAAAATCAGCAGCAACGGAATGGGCAAAAGAGAAAGTGGAAATTGACGAACTGAAACTCGATGGACTAAAAGCATTGCTGGCGAATGATGGTATCAATTACAAACTCATCAATGTATGGGCTACCTGGTGCGGACCATGTGTTACCGAGTTTCCTGAATTTGTAGACATGAACCGCATGTACCGCAATCGCGAATTTGAAATGATCTCCATTTCGCTGGATGACATTCAGCGTAAACCAAATGCATTGAACTTCCTTACGAAAAAACAAGCATCAATGAAAAATTACATCTTCAACGGAGATAAATATCAGTTCATCGATGCGCTGGATAAAAAATGGGAAGGTTCTCTCCCGTACACTTTATTCATTGCTCCGGGAGGGAAAATAATCTACAGCAAACCGGGATTAATCAACCCGCTTGAATTGAAGAAGCTAATCGCCAATTCGATAGGAAGAGTTTATTGAGCCGGCTTGTCTTCTCTTTTTTCCAACCGAAGAGCACCGAGGTAAAAGACATAGGCGGATACCGCCAGAAGGGTATGGCTAATATCAAGATGATTGAACCAGGTGTGGAACGCAATCTTGTACATGAAGATGAGTGAGGCCACACAACTAATGGCCACAGCGCCAATAATGGTCAGGCTGCCTTTGTCTTTGGTACGGTAATACGTATACACATGAAAAGAGGTGACGATGGCAAGTAGCCCATACCCGGAATGAAATTCTACCCATTTGAAATCAAGGGTAACCATTGTAATGGTCATGATCGTTGCCAGTTCGATCAGGTTAAACACGAGAAAGAATTTTCCAATACCTGGTTTGATCAGTGACCTTGCATGTGCAATGGCCGAGCGTTCAACCAGTGCAATAGACACCATACTGATGCACCATCCGGGTAGCTTCCAGGCAAAACTCAGCGCATATAAAAACCCGTGGCCGATGAATCCGCCTAAAAAAGTGGCAATGCCCATCAGCAGAAAATAATAGCGAAGATACATCTGTGATCTTCCTGGTAACTTTCTTTTGTTGAGTTGGTAGAACGCATAGAAACAAACCAACGCCACGACTACATCAGTGAGGGTGGCCATGGGTTCATCGATACGAATACCAAAAGGATAAATGGACGGCTGCGGGTCTACCATAATGGATTAAAAACGGATTGGGTTCAATAGCGTAAACGCGAAAATAGGCATCTTAGCTTTAAGCGAGTATAAAATCTGATGCCAGGTAAATTTTCTCAACGACTAAACAAATCAGTCTGATCCCTGTTTTTAGAATCTTCAATATCTGTTGAGTACAAGGCGATTTTATT
The DNA here is from genome assembly GCA_023251155.1 of Flammeovirgaceae bacterium. Taxonomy (GTDB): domain Bacteria; phylum Bacteroidota; class Bacteroidia; order Cytophagales; family Cyclobacteriaceae; genus ELB16-189. The sequence continues at coordinate 11,084 of JAHEZH010000017.1, forward strand.
GATTTCTCTGGATAAAAGCGACTCCTCTGTGAGGATTCCCTTCTGATTTGCTTCGTTCTTTAGTCTATTGTTATCCTGTTCCAGTTCTTTCAGGCTGATTTGCTTTGCTCTTTTTTCAATCGGTGGATTTAGTTTTTCTGATTTCTCAAATTCAACCACGATATCAAGAATGTCTTTTGGCAGTTCCGCTTCGCTGCGGTAAACTAATTCAAAAAATTGCTTAGCAAAAAATCCATCTATCTGGATTCTCCTTTTGGACAAGTGAATGAACTTGCCAATTACACGACAAATGTTTTCACGTTCTTCAGGGCTTAGTTGCTCGGCAAATGCATAATCTTCTATTCTTCTTAGTGCCAGAATGATCGGTTCCAATGCATCGTGTGAGATGATGTAAACGGAATAATCGGCGAGCCGGTATTCAAATTGTTCAATGCGATCCAATGTGTTGGTAGGAATAACCAAAAATACTTCACGTCTCACCCCTTCCTCGTTCACATATTTTTTTACACTCTCGGTTTGATTCTTGATGTAACTAGGAAAATTTGAGAGATCATCATTTGCCGGACTCTTTGCATCGAAGATGATGAACTCATCATTTATTTTCAAAGTATTGTCAGGACTTCCTTTAAAAGGAACTTTATCAACATATTCTACACCATGTTTAGTGCAAATAATCTTGATTCTGTTCTGCACATTGGTTTCATGATTCGACCATGTTTCTTTTAATTTTTTAATGCGATCAATTTCTGCTTGATTACGATTGTGGATTTCCATTTCACGATCGCGTTGTAACTTATCTTGAATTTGCATCAAGGAAGCAACCGCTTTTGCATGATCCTGCTTTTTGAATTCCTCGTCTTTATTTAATTGAGTTATCTGAGTTCTTGCTCGTTGCACCTCTGTCTCAGCTGTTTCAAGTTTTTGTCTGGTTACAGCAAGTTCATTGGAAAGCTCCTGCCCTCTTCGTAGGTAATTCTTGTTCGCTTCGGTGAGTGTGGTTAACTCCTTAAGCCTTTCCTCGTTTTGTTTTACAATGGTGTTGTTATTTTCTTTTGCCACCTGCGCTTCCGTATTCAACCTTTGATAGGAATCCTGTAATCCGCTGAGCGTAGCCTGTGTAGCGATCATTTGCCTTTCCAGTCTTGTGTTTTCCTGCTTTAGATTTTCATTGGCGGAAATTAATCTTTGCAAATCGGCACTGGCATCAATCAGTTGTGACTTTATTTTTCCCCAGCCAAATAATCGTTCCAGCAGTCCTACACCCTTCAAAGTGTCAAAAAGCCTCTTTAAACTATCAAAATTTGAATCCATAATTGAATGTCACAAAACTAAGATTTAGAACACTAAAATACGGTTAAGTATTCATTTAGATTTTAACTAAGGTGTAACTTTACCCCGCTTATGATTCCATTTTCTTCGTTTACGCTGGCCAATGGCCTCCGGGTTTTTGTGCATGAAGATCCTTCCGTACAAATCGCTGTGATGAATATTCTGTACGATGTAGGCTCGCGTGATGAGCGTGCCGACAAGACCGGGTTTGCTCACCTTTTTGAACATCTGATGTTTGGGGGGTCGGTCAATATTCCCAGTTATGATGAACCTTTGCAGCTGGTGGGTGGCGAAAACAACGCCTTCACCAATACCGATATTACCAACTACTACCTCACCGTACCTGCAGCCAATATTGAAACCGGATTCTGGCTGGAGAGTGATCGTATGCTCAGCCTTTCGTTCGATCCGAAAGTACTGGAAGTGCAACGAAAAGTAGTGATTGAAGAATTTAAACAGCGCTACCTCAATCAGCCGTATGGAGATGTGTGGTTAAAGCTTCGCCCTTTAGCGTATAAAACACATCCGTACCTGTGGGCTACCATCGGAAAGGAAATCAGTCATATTGAAAATGCAACCATGGACGATGTGAAAGAATTTTTCTTTTCGCATTACGTTCCCAATAACGCCATTATGGTGGTCGCCGGCAATGTAACTACCGATCAGGTAAAAGCATTGTCTGAAAAATGGTTCGCCCCGATACCGGCAGGAAAGAGGGAGAAAAGACAACTCCCCGTGGAGAAAAAACAAACGGAAAAAAGAACATTGAATGTAGAAGCTGATGTGCCAAGCAATGCCTTGTATAAAGCATGGCATATGGGCGGAAGATTTGATGAGGACTACTATGCCTCCGATCTGCTTAGCGATATATTAAGTCGCGGACATTCCAGCCGTTTCTATCAGCAGCTGGTGCAGGAGAAAGAGATTTTTACATCGGTGTCTTCCTTTGTTACGGGTACGATCGATCCGGGTCTCTTTGTAGTAAGCGGAAGAATAAGAGATGGCATTACCATGGAGCAGGCGGAGAAGGAGATGGACCTCATTCTTCAAGAGGTGGTGAGAGAAGGTATCCTTGCCGAAGAACTGGAGAAAGTGAAAAATCAATCGGAGTCGAGCCTTGAATTTGGTGAAGTGGAAGTGATGAACCGGGCCATGAACCTCGCCTTCTCTGCGTTGTCGGGCGATGCCAACCTGGTGAACCAGGAAGGTGAAAAAATAAAAGCAGTAACCGCTGCCGATATACATAAGGTAGCCAAAGAGATCCTGCGCGAAGAGAATTCGAATGTGATGTACTACTATTCCAAAACAAAATCAGCATGAAGATACGGGTAGGAATGGGCTTCGATGTACATCAGCTGGAAGAAGGTCGCGACTTCTGGTTAGGTGGGATCAAATTGGAATCAGCGAAAGGTGCAGTTGGCCATTCAGATGCGGATGTATTGATTCATGCGTTGTGCGATGCATTGCTGGGGGCTGCTAACCTTCGCGATATCGGTTTCCACTTTTCAAATAAGGACGAGCGATGGAGGGGAAAGGACAGTAAGTTTTTTCTGCAAGAAGTAACCCGTTTGCTTGCTGAGAAAGGATGGAAGATTGAAAATGCCGATTGCACGCTGTGTCTTGAAAATCCAAAAATCAATCCGCACATACCTGAAATGAAACGTGTGCTTGCTCCGCTGATGAATGTAACCGAAGAGGAGATTTCCATCAAAGCAACCACCAACGAGACATTGGGCTATGTAGGCCGCGAAGAAGGCGTGAATGCGTACGCGGTAGCTTTAATTTCCAAGCCCGATGCTTTATAAGAATGGCCATTGAGATTTTCACCACTTCAGACGGCTCACATTCATTGCTCAACACCGAGCTAAACGAAACGTATCACTCCACCCACGGGGCACTGCGCGAATCGGTTTATGTTTTTATAAATAAAGGTTTTGAGTTTACAGCCGAAAGAAATCAACTCGCCGAAATGCACATTCTTGAAATCGGTTTTGGCACCGGGCTCAACGCATTGCTCACCTTACAAAAATCATTGCATGATCAAGTGAAAGTGCACTACACCACGCTGGAAGCGTATCCGCTTAGCGAAGAGGTATGGCGCAATCTGAACTATGCGGAAAGCCTCCGGATGAGCGAAGACTTTGAGAAACTGCATCAGGCCACATGGAATGAATGGCAAGCGCTTTACCCGGATTTTCATTTGCTTAAATTACAAGGTACACTTCAGCAACTTGATCTGAGTGCTTCCCGGTTTGATGTTATCTACTACGATGCATTTGCCCCGAGCAAGCAACCGGAAATGTGGGAGCTTCCAGTTCTTGAAAAAGTAATCAGGCAACTAAAACCCAACGGAACGTTTGTCACCTATTGTGCCAAAGGCCAGCTAAAGCGTGATCTAAAGACGTTGGGCTTGCAGGTAGAGACGCTGGAAGGCCCGCCTGGAAAAAAAGAAATGGTGAGGGGCGTAAACCAGAAAAATTAGAAGGAATATACTTCTTTCGGTGTGATGCAATAATCAATCTTCACATCCTGCTCATTTACATCAGCGATGATTGCTACCGGATCGAAAAACGATAGACCGATTTTCTTGCAATCAGGTCTGCACTGCTTTAAGAAGCGATCATAAAACCCTTTTCCATAGCCAACACGATTCCCTTTTTCATCGAAGAGCAAAAGCGGAATAAGCACCAGATCAATTTCAGCTGAAATGGTGGGAACACCTTGTTTTGGCTCAGGTATTCCCCAGGCATTGTTTTTTATTTCGTGCATTCCCTCGAAATAAAAATTTTCCAGCTCACTGGTCTGATTGTTTATTTTCGGAATGGAAATTTTAATATGCGGAAACTCCCTCCTGATGCGATCCAGAATTGGCCAGGTATCCGGTTCTTTATTTTTTTCCAATGGAAGATAAAGATGAATGACCTGAAGAAAGGAGAGATCAAAATGGGAAAAGAAGCGATGATAGAGCTGCTGATTGTATTGAGCGAGTTCTCCTTCCGTTAAGGATTTTCTTTTCTCCAGATAGCGCTTTCTGAATTCGGGCTTATGCATAGGTCAATACATTCATCCGGAAATCAAAAGCATCGAATGAAGTCAGCAGGTGATCAATGAATGCCGGGTCTTGCTGATAGAAATTCAAAAAGTTATCGGTTCGTTCCTGTAGACTTCCTCCGGGGAATAGCGCATCCTTTACGGCTTCGATCTGCCGTAGCTTATCGGTGTGATTTCTCTTTTCTGCTTTCAGTAATTTCTTCTCGATCACATTTAAGCTGTCCAGTGTCTTTTTTGCTTTTGCTCCCGTGTGTGGAGCGAGTGTGGGGTCGATGGCCGCAGCTCGTTGCTTGATGCGTTCAAACAATTGCAGCATGGCGTGAATTTCGGTACCCAGTGAAAGATCGTGATGGGTGTTTTTTATGGTCCAGTGATTAAAGATAAAGTTTTTCGTTTCAAAGAAATCACTCACTTCTAATCCTGTCTTATCCAGTTTGCGCTGCGTAGGTGGATCAATCACCAAAGCAAAGTTACGCGGCATCAGCATCGGGAAGGGAATATGAAAATGCCCGAACAATTCTTTCAATTGAAGCCAGTACACTACTTCAGATGGCCCGCCTACATACGCCAGGTTGGGAAGAATGATTTCCTGGTAGAGCGGTCGTAATATGACGTTGGGACTAAATCGCTCTGGTTCTGTTTCTGCTAGTGTCTCCAGTTCGGCTTTTGAAAAATGAAGTTTTGAATCGACTACGGCAAAATCCTTTTCTTTCTTTTCAATGCGCCCGCGCAATTGATGGTCGAGATAAAAGAAATTGATGTCGCGCGCATGCACTTGTGTGTGATATCCGAGTGATTGTAATTGCCGGGTGGTGCTTTCTACTTTACTGGCCAGTGAGGATTCAAAGACATCTTCGCGAATCACCGGAGTGAATATTTTTTTTAACTCCCGATCATCCGCATCGATGACCACTACCCCTTCCTTACCAAACAGCGAATTCACATAATGGCGTACCGCATCCGCTAATGTTTTATTTTTCAGGTAGGCTTCCTTAAACAGGGATGTGTCTCCCGGAATTTCGTTCAGCAATGCATCGAAGCTTTTGGTGCTGAATCTCCCTACTGCGCCTTTCTCTTCGGTTGTCCACGTGTATTTTTTTCCGTAGAGGCGGAATGATTTTATTTCTTCGTAATCGTGATCTTCACTGGCCATCCAGTACATCGGCACAAAGTTGTAACCGGGATGTGTTTTCTTTAACTCCTTACAGGCATTGACTACCGTCACAATCTTGTAAATAAAATACAGCGGACCGGTAAAGATATTGAGCTGATGGCCGGTGGTCACGGTAAATGTTTTTTCATCGATCAGTGAATCGATGTTTGTTCGTACTGTTTCTGAAACAGTAAGGGCCTTGTACTGCTTTTGTAAAGTTTGCACCAGTACTTCCCTGTTGTGCCTGGGAAATGATTTCTTCTTCTCTTCGATCTGCGCTTTAAAATTCTCTACAAGAGGAAAGCGATGATAGAACGGTTTAAGCGAATCTTTTTGTTCTATGTAATCGAGAAAAAAATCGGAGAAAGCGTGTGTTTCACGAAAGGGGAGTAGCTTGTGCTGCATTTTAACAAAACGTTAACAAAGCGAAGAATAAGTCAGGCAAATCATATCCCGAATAACGTCAATTTGTTGTTTAGGTTCCAAACAATTACATCAACGATGAAATTACATTTCCGCTCAGGTCAAACTCGCTTGCATCCGTAATGTTGACGTTTACAAAATCACCTATACGTAAGTAGTCGTTGCTGGTAATGATGACTTCGTTATCTACTTCAGGTGAATCGGATTCGGTACGACCAATGAACTCATCTCCTTCTTTACGATCAACAATAACTTTATAGGTATTCCCAACCTTTGCCTGGTTCAGCTCCAATGAAATGTGCTGTTGAATTTCCATGATTGCATCGGAACGTTCTTGCTTCACTTCTTCCGGCACATCATCGTTCATGGTATACGAGTGGGTGTTGTCTTCATGCGAATACGTAAACACACCGAGCCGATCGAAACGTGAACGTTCTACAAAACTGGCCATTTCCTGAAAGTCAGCTTCGGTCTCACCCGGATGCCCTGCAATCAACGTAGTACGTATCGCAATGCCGGGTACTTTCTCCCGTATGGTATGAAGAAGTTCTTCCGTCTTTTCACGGGTTATTCCCCTGCGCATCAGTTGAAGCTGACGCGTAGATCCATGTTGTAAGGGAATATCCAGGTAGTTGCAGATGTTCTTCCGCTCTCTCATCACATCCAATACATCCATCGGAAAGCCTGCGGGAAAAGCATAGTGAAGACGTATCCATTCTAAACCTTCTACATCCGAGAGGTTTTTCATCAGCTCAGCCAGGTTCCTCTTTTTATATAAATCAAGGCCATAGTAGGTCGAGTCCTGAGCGATTAACAACAATTCTTTGGTGCCGCCCTTGACAAGATTCTTTGCTTCCTTTACCAACTCTTCGATAGGGCGCGATACGTGCTTGCCCCGCATCAACGGAATAGCGCAAAATGAACATGGGCGGTCACAGCCTTCCGCAATTTTCAGGTAGGCAAAATGACTGGGGTTGGTCAGAATACGCTCACCCACCAGTTCTTTTTTATAATTCGCGTTGAGTGTTTTTAATAAGCGCGATAAATCACGGGTACCAAACCAGGCATCGACATCAGGTATTTCTTTTTGAAGATCGTCTTTATAGCGCTCGGAAAGACAACCGGTAACATATACTTTTTCAACCAGCCCTTCTTCTTTCGCATCCACATAACGAAGAATGGTGTCGATCGATTCCTGCTTGGCATTATCGATAAAGCCGCAGGTATTGATCACTACAATATTGGCGTCATCTTTTTTTGATTCATGAATAGCATCAATGCCATTTCCCTTCAATTGAGTCAATAATACTTCCGAATCCACCAGGTTTTTTGAGCAACCCAGCGTAACGATATTGACCTTTGTCTTCTTGTTTCCTTTTGTTTTCAACTTATTTCGAGATGAGCCTGCAAATTTACTAAAAATACCTGCCTTGTGGCCTGCCCTTTGCTGTGCCTAAAACTATATTTGTAACCAAAAGATTCCAGCTTTGAGAATTCTGTTTATTGCCTGTTTAGCTATAATCACATTGATCTGCGGCTCCTGCTTTGAAAAGGGGGATTGCGTCATCAATAACAGTAACCTGCTCAGGATTAAATTTACCAATACCAAGGATAAAACGGCTCACCCGATTAAGTTCACCTCTATTAAAGTGGACAGCACTTCCATCGTACTCTATTCGGGGCAGGAAGTAAGCGCCATTGAATTACCGGTTAATCCCAGTAAAACCCATACCTCGTTTACGATCAGCCGGGCCGATGTTCCTGATGTTACATTGAATGTTACCTATACGAATAAAACGATAATTACTTCTGCCGAGTGTGGGGCTTTTATTTATCAGCAAGGCGTTAAGTTGGAGAATAATCCGTTTGAGGGTACCATCGTTAAAGAAGTGAATGTTCAACTACTGAGAAATGCGGCTGTCAATTTTGAAATCTTTTTTTAGCATTCTCTTCGCAGCGGCTTGCTTGTTGGCTCAGGCACAGGAAGCAACGGTAGATACGCTACACGTGCGCAATAAGTTTTTGCCAACGGGCTTGCGTATCGGTACAGATGTAATCACCCTGGTGAAGAGTAATCGCAGCAGTCAGTTTGCCGGCTGGGAAGTTAATGCCGATCTGGACATCAACCGTTATTATTTAGTGATGGATTATGGGCAATGGGCCATGTCACAGCCGATCACTACCGGGCAACGATTTGTAGGTGGCCCTGTTACCACAGGGCTGTATGAAAACTCAGGTCGGTATGTTCGCTTTGGTGTGGATGTGAATTTTTTAAAGAAAGATCCGGATAGAAATATGTTCTTTCTGGGCTTCCGAATCGGCAGATCTTCGTTTCATGATGCCGCTTCGTTTGTTGACAGCACAGCCTATTCAGAAACAGTCAATATTAATTTCGGAGCTACGACCAAAGAGTTGGTCAACTCGAACCTCACAGGCCATTGGGCAGAGCTCACCACCGGGCTTCGGGTAAAAATCTATAAGTTCTTCTGGATGGGGTATACCGCCCGAATGAAATTTCTTCCTTCCGTATCGGGAGAGCAGGAATTAACTTCGTATGATATTCCGGGCTTTGGAATTGCTTCGCGCAGATTATACTGGGGATTCAATTATCAATTGTTCTTCAGGATACCCTTCACTTCCAAACAGGTGCCTGTAGAAAATGCGAAGAAATAAATTACCGACCTTCGTTTTTCTTAAACAGTGAATCAACAAACTCTGTCTTGTTGAATACCTGGAGGTCTTCCATCTTTTCGCCTACACCGATATACTTCACGGGTATTTTAAATTCGTCTGAGATGCCAATCACTACGCCCCCTTTTGCGGTGCCGTCCAGTTTGGTTATAGCCAGGCAGGTAACATCCGTTGCTTTCGTAAACTCCCGTGCCTGAATCAGGGCATTTTGTCCGGTGCTTCCATCCAATACCAGCAGCACATCATGCGGTGCATCCGGAATGACCTTTTCCATCACGCGCTTGATTTTTGAAAGTTCCGACATCAGGTTGATTTTGGTATGAAGTCTTCCTGCGGTGTCAATGATAATCACATCCACCCCTTGTTCTACTCCGGCTTTTACGGCATCAAAAGCGACAGCCGATGGATCGGTATTCATGCCTTTGGAGATTACCGGTACCCCCACACGATCTCCCCATATTTTTAATTGATCGACCGCTGCCGCGCGAAAAGTATCGGCTGCACCCAGCAATACTTTCTTGCCGTTTTTAGTGAATTGGGAAGACAGTTTTCCAATCGTGGTCGTTTTGCCTACCCCATTTACCCCCACCACCATCAGCACATAGGGCTTTTTGCCCACGGGTGTTTCAAAATCAACGACATCTTTGGTTTGATTTTCGGAAAGCAGTAGTGCTATTTCCTCTTTCAGAATGCGATCAAGTTCCTGCGCGCCCAGGTATTTATCGCGGGCTACGCGCTGCTGTATGCGCTCAATGATTTTCAATGTGGTATCTACGCCCACATCAGAGCTTACCAGTACTTCTTCCAGGTTGTCAAGTACTTCATCATCGATGGTGGATTTTCCCACCAGTGCCTTTCCCAGCTTGCCAAAAAAACTTTCCTTGGACTTTTCCAGTCCTTTATCGAGCGATTCTTTTTTATCTTTTGAAAACAGACCGAACATAGCAGCGGGGTTGTAAAGGTCATAAATACAAAAAAGTCCCTTTGTGGGGGACTTTTTCTAAATTCTTTTTAGAGCGAATTAGCCTTTTTTAGCTAATGTTTCCTTCACTAAATCGGTAGCTACGATTTCTTCTCTGAAAGTATAAGCACCTGTCTTTTCAGATTTCACAGCGCGAATCACTTTAGCGTAGGTCTTACCATCGGTTTTCTTCAGGGACGCAACAACTTTCTTTGCCATGGGTTATTTAATTTCTTTGTGTACAGTATATTTTTTCAAAACCGGATTGTATTTCTTCAATTCAATACGCTCGGTAGTGTTTTTACGGTTTTTGGTAGTGATGTAGCGACTCATTCCTGGCTGACCAGTAGTCTTGTGTTCAGTACACTCCAAAATCACCTGAATTCTGTTTTTACTTCTTGCCATTGCCTTCTGATGTTTAAAATATTAGTTCGCTAAAAAACCATTAGCACGTGCTTCTTTCAACACAGCGGTAATGCCTTTTAGGTTGATTGTCTTAATTGCTTTAGTCGATAACTTCAATGTGATCCACTTGTTTTCTTCAGGAATGAAGAAACGCTTCTTCTGAAGGTTAGGATAAAATCTACGCTTCGTCTTATTGTTAGCGTGTGATACGTTATTTCCTACCTGAGGACGTTTTCCAGTGATTTCGCAAACTCGTGCCATAATCTGTCAGATTTTTTACCTCTTTTTTGAAAAGGGACTGCAAATATCGGAAAAAGCACTTCAATTATCCAACTCTACTTGGAAAAATCCGATAGCATCGTGAGCAAGTTATGTGAAATTGGTCTCTAAAATCACTTTTTCAGCTCCAAAAGCTTCATTCAAACCTTAAAAAATAAATAAAGAAACCGGGCCTCAAACCTTAAAAACGGCTAAAGTTTTCATGGGTCAGTCCAAATCGTAACACCAATTGAAGGATTATGGAATTCTAAAAATTGATGTATTTTTAGATAAATCTAATACACTATGGAATACCTGATTACTCTATTTCTATCTCTTTTTGATGATGAACCTGTAAAGGAGGAGCAGTCTACATCAAGTGCATTTTATCATTCTTAAATTTTTCTGCTTCTTAACCCGGCTGCTCTCAACTTCAAATTAGAGCAGCTTTTTTTATGCAATCGGTCAACGCCACCCAAGCTACTCTCAGCGTTTGCGTCATCACAAAAAATGAAGGTAGGTTTCTAAGAACCTGTCTTCAGTCCATTCAGGAGATTGCGAATCAAATTATTGTTGTCGATTCCGGGTCAACGGACGCTACCTTAGAAATAGCCCGCTCATTCCATGCAGACATTTCAACGATTGAGTGGTTAAATGATTATTCTTTTGCCCGAAATCAGGCCATTAGCAAATGCATTGGTGAGTGGATACTTTTTTTAGACGCCGATGAATATCTTCAAAATCCGAAGGCCTTAATAAATAGAATAAAAAATGTCTCCGATTCCCGATTGGGTGGATTTCTGATTGAACGAACAGATATCTATCGCCACAAAGAGAGTGGCCTTCTTATTCACTACCCTGTAGGGTTGGTGCGATTATTCCGGAATAATGCCGGGTTTAAATATTCCGGAGCAGTTCATGAACAAGTTAACACCTCCATAACTTCACAGGGATTTGGTATCGAAGTATTGATCGGTTGTCAGATAATTCACCAAATCAATGAATATGAAGACGCTGCTCTGAACATCAAGCAACGAAGATATCTAACCCTGATCAGGGAAGAACTTATTAAGTCTCCAGAGAATGACTGGATGAATTATCAGAAAGCAAAGACCCTTTGGTTTCTGGATGAGAAAGAAGAAGCAAAAAAAGTATTCGCTGCTATAAGCGAGCAAACTAAATCTGAATTGGTCATCAGATGCTCTTGTTATTGCAATCTCGCCATCTTGCTCATGGAGGAAGGGAACACCGGGAAAGCCCTCGAAGTTGTGCAAAAGAGCCTGGCTCTCAATCCCCATCAATCCATGGGAAGGATGGTTCTGGGAAATATATTGTATCAAGAGAATCGATTTCGCGAAGCCATACAAGCTTTTAGGAAAGTACAAACACGGTTAAATAAAATTCATTTTAATCAGATCATACCAGGCGATCTTTATGTAAAACCTGAAGAGCAGAAATATAAAATCGCCAGTTGTTATCTGGCCATGGGGAAAAGACTGGCCGCCTGGTATTTGTTGTCGAGCGCCTTAAAGATTAACCCCAATCATGTCACCAGTATTTTACTGCTATCTAAAATACTCCAATCAAAAAATAAGAATAAAGCAATTGCCCTTGCGAGGAAATGCATCTCGATTAATCCTGAATGGAATTCCGCACAACTTTTTTTGAAAAAACTAACCGAAAAATAGAAGTGCGGTTAGTTTTTTATTTTAGAATAATTTAAGTCTCATTTGAAAATGAAAAGATTCCTGTTTTTTATTCTCCTCCTGAGCGGTCTTCGTGTGGTGGCACAAAACCCCGTGGTCGATAGTCTTGAAAATCAACTTCAAAAAAAGATAACCGCTGCTGAACGGGTGTCGATTCTGTCTGAGCTTTGCTGGCAATACCGGCAGATCAATCAGGCGAAAGGTTTGCGGTACGGGAATGAGGCCGTGCGGTTGGCAAGAGAAAGTGGTGATAAAAAGGGACTGAGCAAATCGCTTAATGATTTATCCATCCTCTACATGGACAAAACCCAATTCGATACCGCCATACTATTATTAAATCAGGCATTGGCAATTCGTATTCAGCTTAAAGACTCGGTTGGAGAAGCGGCCATTTATAATAAGCTTGGAATCATTTATCAGAACCAATTGAATTTGAAGGAGGCTTTAACCCATGCATTAAAAGCACTTGATCTTTACGAAGCACTTAAGATGGATCCGAACATTCAGACAACCATGAATAACATTGGCGTGATCCATTACAACTTGCGGAATTTAGATAAGTCATTAGCCATCCATTCGCAATTGATGGAGCTGCGTAGCAAGTCGGGCAACCAGTATGGTATGGGGCAAACGATGTTAAACATGGGTAATGTATATGTGGCCAAGGGTGATACACTGAAGGGAATGAGTTACTATGAAAAGGCTGCTTCCCTTTTCAGAAAACTGGATAAGAAGGAAGAACTTGCCACTGTTCTTAATAACCTGGGTACCTACCATAACCAGAGAATGGAATTTAATCAGGCCAGACAGAATCTGGAAGAGTCACTTGCCATAAGGCGTATGTTGAATAATCCTAAAGATATCAGTACGGTTTTGGCATTGCTAGGAGAATTGAATTCATTGACAAAAAATTACAAGCAGGCTAAAAATAATCTGAAGGAGGCATTAACAATAAGCAAGCAATTCGAGCTTCCTCAGGAGCGGCTGCTTTATCAGAAGTTAGCATTGCTGTATGCCCGATTGAACAATGCAGACAGTGTTTACTATTATTACTCGCAATACGATTTGATCAATAACAAGTTGTATGAAGATAACATTAAGACTCAGGTAGCCGAACTCCAGACTAAGTACGATACCGAAAAGAAAGAAAATCAAATTACACTCCTGCAGCAGGAAAATGAACTGAAAGAATCCAGAATTCAACGCAATCAGTTGTTGGTGTCATTATTAATCATTGCCATTGCTGCTTTAGTCGTGTTTGGTTTTCTGTGGCGCAACAGGTTGGTGTTAAAACAAAAAGTGGAACTCGAAAGTACTAAAGCAATTTTGCGTGAAAGCCAGCTGCAAGCGGTGATCAGCTCGCAGGAAGAAGAGCGTAAACGGTTTGCGCAGGATCTTCATGATGGTATGGGGCAGTTGATATCGGCAGTGAAGCTGAATCTTTCAAAAGAATATGTAGAGAAAAACGCGTTGAACCATGCCGTAGAGGTACTCAACGAAATGAATGCAGAAATCAGAAACATTGCGTTCAACCTGATGCCACAAGTATTGATTAATGGTGGCCTGGAGGAAGCACTATCCGAGCTGGCTTATCGGGTGAACAATACGGGTAAGGTGGAGATATCAGTAAGTGCATTTGATCTGGAAGAGGCGATGGAGCCCGAGAGAAAAGTAGCACTCTATCGTGTTTGCCAGGAGTGGATCAACAACGTGATCAAATACAGCGGTTGTACTAAAATGGACGTGCAGTTGGTGCAGCATGCGGATGAATTGGTGATTACCATTGAAGACGATGGTCATGGATTTGATGCTGGCGTGCTGGCTTCGTCTACAGGCAATGGGTGGCGCAATATCAACTCACGACTTACGCTGGTGCATGGGCAAATTGAAATTGATTCCAGCCCTGCGCGGCAAGGCACTACTGTCACAATATCGGTGCCGGTATTGGCCCTGGCTTCGGCTGCGTGATGCGTTTCTTTCCGTACTGGCACGGATAGTAAAATCACCCCGGGCGGGTATTTCACCGGTGCGGATGTCCTTCTATTTTTAACGCATGGATTATACCTACCAGAATGCCCCGGCAGATAAACCTTTGACCATTCTTTTGAATGAGTTTACGATGACCGTGCGTACTTCTGGTCAGGAGGAAGTCTTCCCCTATTCACAGATTGTGGCCGTGCAGCTCGATCGCAGTGAACGGAATTACAAAACGATGCTCATTACTGAAAGCAGTAAGATCATTGTGATCACTAACAAATCGTATCTCGCCGATCGTACGCCACGCGATCAGTCAAGAGCATATACCACGTTTGTTCGCGTGCTGCATTTTCATTTGAAGGATAAAAGCCGAGCTGTTTTTACCTCGGGCAACAAAAATAAAATCTGGGTATTAAGCCTGATCTCCATACTGATTACGGTGATCATCTCTTTTACGGTCGAGCATTTCGGATGGGGTCTTGTGAATCCTTACCTGCAGGCAGGGACGTTGGCTGCTATGGCTGGCATTGTTATACTGGCGCTGAATATGGATAAGTGGCCCAGGGCCTATCAACCGACCGATATTCCATTAGAATTCCTGCCTGAATAATTTTATTGTGATGTTTCGGCACTTAACTTTATCCGTGGTGAAAGAATCAAGGATAAAAGTAGTATTGGTAGACGATCATAATATCGTACTCGATGGGTTGGTGTCGTTACTTCAGAAAGACGAAAGTTTCGAAGTAATGGGAGCGGTTTCTTCCGCAGAGGCGGCCGTTGACCTGCTCAGAAAACAACAACCCGATATTTTACTTACTGATTATAGCCTGAGCGGTATTACGGGGATGGAACTGGCCCGCATCACCAAAGATAAATATCCACACGTAAAAGTGATCCTCCTTAGCATGCACGATGAAGCGCACATTATCCGTGCCGCGCTCAAGCAAGGCATTGATGGATACATGCTGAAAAACATTCCACAGGAGGAATTAAAAGCGGCCCTGCGCCATGTCGCCAAAGGATTACCCTATGTGAGTCCGGAGGTGACACAGCTGTTGGTGAAAGAAATGAACAAGCCCAGGGAGAAGGCACCTTTGCTTACCGAACGAGAACGTGACGTGCTTCGCCTGATCTCCAAAGAATATTCCAATAAGGAAATAGCAGAAGAATTATTTATCAGCGAGCGCACCGTAGAGACCCACCGTAAAAACATTTTCAGGAAAACCAACACTACTTCTCTGGTGGGCCTGATCAAATATGCGTTCGAGAATTCGCTTGATAAATAGTCGCCTTTTTCCATTTACCTGATCCGAATCACATAACCGTCTCCGTACCAGCACGGATACCATTTTACCCACACAATGGTATGGTAAGCAGATTCTAATCTGGCCAACTTTCGGAAGAAATAGCGGCCAAATCTTCCCCCGAGTTAAATGAACCTGAATACATCGATATCAGTGAAATCGCTTACGGTTTTATTCATACTATGCAGCAGTGTAGTCTATGGTCAATCCAAAGCGCCATTCAATAAGGCAGAAGCGACACAGGAAGCAATCACCCAGCTGGCACAAATGGCTTCGGAAACAGGCGAGCTCACCGCCTTCAGCATCAAGAATGGAATAAAAGGAGAATATGTAGTGGATATCACTATGGAAGGTAAGGGCGATGTGCTGACCGTATTTATGGTGTCGTCCAGCACAGACGATATTCCGCGTAAGAATCTGTTGAAAGACAAATTGCATACACTTCGCTTTGAAAACATAAAAATTCCTAAAAAAGAAAGAGTAAAGTTTAGATACACGTTGACATTTTAAAACCTAAGACTATGATGAAGAAAACAGTACTTATTGTACTTGTGGCGATGGCGGCCTTTGCTGCGCAGGCACAGGAAGAAATGAAGGAGAAATTTGTGAAGGAAATTGATCATTCCTTTGATTACACCGCCAAGAGTGATGCCGATGGGTATTGCTACGCTTCGAGTGATAAAGAGATAACCGTATTGGATACCCAGACAGGGGAGATAAAATGGAACAAGAAATACAACGCGATATCCAAGGAACTCGGTAAGGTAGATGAAATCATTTCGATGTGGGATGCCAAAGCCATTTTTGTGTTCGATCGTAAAATGGGTAAAGATAAAATGGCATGCATTGATGCCCTTACCGGAGAATTGCTTTGGATTAGCAGCAAATACCAGAATGTAGAAGAGGAAAACATCATCTTTATTAAAGAGATGAATGCTTTTGCCGTAACGACAAAAGAAAACCTGACCATGATTAAAGCCCGTACAGGAGAAGAATTATGGAAGACCGAAAAATTCAAAGGCATTGTGGGATACTATGTATATATGCCTGACGGGTCATTGACCATGATCAACATGAAAGCAACAGTGATCGGATCATTGTTTGCCGGAATGAAAAACCAGATCGTTCGCATCAATACCAAGAATGGGGATGTGATGTGGGATCAAACTTACCGCGGTGTAGTTGAGAAAAAGGTGCTCACCAAAGAACGCCTGGTGAAAATGAATATTGAGGAGAACAAAGTATTCCTTTACCTGAACGGTATACAGGTGTTTGACTATGCGGATGGCAAGCCACTATGGTCTGCCGTGTATGATCAGACCCCATCCGATGTGGTGAAGAATAAAAAACCTGCCGGAGCTACCAAATTTGGTGCGTATGGTGTGGTGGCAGAGCCAGTGGTAGTAGGTGATTATATCTATGTATTGGATCTGGTCAACAAACGAAATCAATACCTGAAGAAATACGCATTGAAAACAGGTAAGATGGTTTGGCAATCGGCCGAGATCAAGGATGCCCGCGCCATACCCGGAATTTATGTAACAGGCGACAAAGTAGTGTTGCAGGTGGGTGGCCAGGTAGAGATTCAAGCGGAAGTAAGAAAGAGAAGTACAGACGGAAGAATTACCATTGAGCAATCCATTGAGATGGAAAATGTAAAACCGCTGAACGTTCAGTGTTTCAATGCAATCACGGGTGAGCAACTGTGGGAATCAGAAAAGATGAAAAAGGGTTTGACGAACTTGTTCCTTTCAGGGAATAATGTAATTATTTGTTCAGGCAAAGCACTGTACGCTATGGACATCAACACCGGTAAAGAGCAATATGAAAAATCATTAAAAGAGGACAATATCGGTGAAGCAGATTTAATCATCGATTACAAAGACAATGTGGTCATTCTGGGAGAAAAAGGAGTAAGCTCGCATAAGAAAAGCGATGGAACTCTTACGGCAGGCAGCAAATTCAGACGCTCTACTCCGATAACGTATAATGGCCGATACATTTATGGAGAAAGCACACTGGCATTGGCTACACCAAAGAGTGACTATGCCGTGTATGATGTGAATACCTGTAAGTACAAATCATTTGATGCACGTAAAGACGCTGCCGCTTACCTGTCAGACGATGGAGAAAGTTTGTATGTTTTTGAATCCGGAGGTTTGTTGAGAAAATCGAAGTTCACTAAACTGAGTGCTCAGTAGCGGTAAACCCGCATTCAAGATGTGTACGAATTAACGAATCTGAATACCCCTCGGACACCTGTTGTCCGAAGGGTTTCTTTTATCCCTAAAGAGAAAAATATATGCGAGTTTTAGTTATTGCATTGTTGCTGGCCGTTTCAGCAAATGCTCTTGTTGCTCAGAAAAAGAATGTCGTAGTCGGAGATCAGGCTGCTATTAATTATGAGCAGGGAAAAGCGTTGTATGATAAGAGTAAGTATAACGAAGCTATTCCCTATTTCGAGAAAGCGCTAGAAGCCGATAACACCAATCAGGATAGCTGGTATTACCTCGGGCTATCGAGCCGCTATGACGGACAAAATCAGAAAGCCATCGATGCCTTTACTAAACTGGAAAATTTAAACCCTACTTATTGGGCATGGTTTCATTACGAAAAAGGAATTGCCTTTGATGAATTGAAGCAGTTTGAAAATTCAGCTTCCTGCTATGAGAAATTCATTCAGCTTTTTCCTCATGATGCTTCACGCACGCTTTATATCCACCAGGCACAATACAAGTTGGCTTACGCCAAGGCACAGAAAGAACTGAGTGGGTTACAGTCAAAAATGACGGCTCCTGTAAAATTATCAGCAACGGTAAATAGTAACTATCCGGACTACATGCCAGCGCTCAATCCCAAAGGATCGAAACTTTATTTCACATCGAAGCGCCTGGGCGGCATCAAGGAAGAAGCGTCTACCGAGAAAGAAGGTGATGAAGATGTTTATGTAATTGAAAAAGTAAATGGCCAGTGGGGAGCACCTCAGCTTTTGCCCGAACCCATCAACTCGGGAAACCATGAGGGAGCTGCATGTTTTTCTGCCGATGGACAACTGATGGTGTACACGGCATGCGGAAGAGATGGCGGTATCGGCAGTTGCGATCTTTACATCTCTACGTTAGAAGGAAATGACTGGACAAAACCGGTTAACCTGGGAAATGTGGTCAACAGTGCGGAGTGGGATTCGCAGCCCACCATATCGTATGACGGTAATCGAATCATCTTCACGTCATCGCGCCCGGGGGGATATGGATCAGAAGATTTATACATGACCGAACGGAATATCTTTGGTGAATGGGGGCCTCCTATGAACCTGGGTGGAATGGTAAATACCCCGTTCAGTGATAGTTCTCCTTTCTTAAGTCAGGATGGTAAGACATTGTATTTTGCTTCCTTGGGTCATCCGGGCTATGGAGACAGTGATGTCTTCAAGACCGTATTTGAAAACGGCAAGTGGAGTACACCGCTCAACATGGGACGACCATTGAATACGGCAGGTAAAGATTCTTATTTCACCATCGGTGGCTCAGGTGAAGTGGGTTTCATTGCTTCTGATGGGGCAAATCAACAACTGGATCTGTTTGAGGTGGCCATACCCGAAGAGATGCGCCCCAAGCCAACAGTAGTAGTAGAGGGTACAGTGACGAATGCAAAGACAAAAGCAGTAGTGGGCGCGTATGTCATGGTGGAAGATTTGAACACGAGCGAGCTGATCGCCGTAAGCAAGAGTAACAGTGCTACGGGAAAGTACTTAGTGGTACTACCTGCTGGTAAAACCTATAGCGTGTCGGCCAATAAAGAAGGCTTCTTCTTTCACTCCGAGCGATTTGATGTGCCGGCAACTTCTACCTATCAGGAAATCAGGAAAGACATTGAACTGAAGCCGATAGAGAAAGGCGCGAAGGTTGTTTTGAACAATATCTTCTTTGAAACGGGTAAAGCAACACTATCCCCACAAAGCCGGGTGGAATTGGAAAAAGCAATTGATTTGATGAAAGTAAATCCATCGATGGTGATTGAAGTGGGCGGGCATACCGATAACGTAGGTGATGATGCCATGAACATGAAACTGTCGCATGAACGATCGAAATCCGTGCGTGAGTATTTGGTGAATGGAGGTATTGCAGCCACCCGCATACAGGCAAAAGGATATGGGGAATCCAATCCGATAGCGAGCAACGACAATGACGAAGGAAGAAAGTCAAATCGCAGAACGGAGTTTATTATTCTTGAATTTTAACAGTGATTTGAAAATGATTGATGGGATGCACACGATAAATCCCCAACCGATTCAATCAGGCGAATCATTCAGGAAACAGTAAAAAATAAGGTTTAGGTTAGGGTTTAATCAGAAAGGCGACTGTGAGGGCGCCTTTCTTCATTTAATCAATGAGCTGCTGCAGTTTTTCTAATGTCAGTTCATCAAAATCATTGATGATCAGATCCGCTTCACTCAATTCTTCTTTGGTGTGCGTGGTGGTTATGCCAATCACTTTTGATCCCGCTCTTTTCCCCGCAGTTACTCCGGACAAGGAATCTTCCACTACAATACATTGGGCGTTGGGCAACCCTACAGCAGCTGCGCATTTGATATAGATTTCCGGATCCGGTTTGCCATGGGTTACAAACGTATCGTCCAGTATGATGGAAAAATAGTTCTGCAGGTTGGTGCTGCTGAGCGAGAAGTCAACATTTACACGCGGAGCCGAAGTGCCAATGGCTTTCGCAATGTTGTTGGCCTCGAGCATATCCAGAAAAGCAACTAATCCTTTTACGGGTTGAATGTCATCTTTATATATTTCGCGATACATGGCTTCTTTCTCATGCGCATATTGCTGGAGGGTATCGGCTGGCAATACGCCAAATAAGTTGGTGATCCATTCTTTATTGGTACGACCGTAAATTTTCTCTCTCAGCTGTTGCTCGTCCAGGTCATATCCATGCTGGCGGGCAAATTTTTGTAATGCAATTTTGTGAGCGGGATTGCTGTCCACAATCACCCCATCCATATCAAATAATAGTGCAAAGGGTTTTGACATCGTTATAAAAAATTAAGCTGCGAAAGTACTATTAATGTGGGATAAAATCAGGATTGACGTAATTCTCTTAAGCCGTCAATGGTCTATTGGTGTTTGTATTTGGCGGTTATCAATAAAAGCAATCCGCTGTCGTTTGCCTGTGAAGCTTTACGCGATAGGCCAATGAAACTGGTTTTATGATCACTTTGTAAGTGCTCTTTAATCAGTAGACAATGAATTTCCAGCTATAGGTGATCGATTTGTAAACCGGAGCATGAATAATGTACATACCCGCCGCCAGGTTATGGATTGGCAAAGTATACGCCTGATTGGCCGGGACAAACAATGGTTCACTCATTTTCTGTCCGAGTACAGAAAAGATCTGCAACGACACATTACGATCTGCTATGATAGTCAGGTTTTCACCGCGTTTCACCGGATTAGGCGAAATGGAAATAACCGGATCGGGCGCAAGCTCGTGGCTGTTATCGCTTTTTAAAAGATAAAGCCCTCCGGTAGTATTGCCCACAACAATTGATGGTTTGTTCTCATTGAATAAATTAACAGCAACAGGCCATACTCTTCCTCCCAGGTTCTTTTTTACGAAGGTATCGCTGAGTACATCAAGTATACTATTGGTGCTGCCTTCGGGCACAGGATTGGTTGCTCTGAAGTTATTGTATATCGTAAGCACTCCCTGCTGATCTCCGGTAATCAGATCTTCATTTCCATCGGCATCCAGATCAGCAATGGCAATGGAAAGATTCTGGCGTGATGTGCTGGTGCCCAGGTTGAGATAGCTGCTGTTCTTCAATGCAAAGTTGAATGATCCTGCCGGGCCGGAGTTCTCATAATAATTCAATGCACCGGTGCTTTTCCCAATGAGTAAGTCAAGCACGCCATCGCCATTCACATCATGAAGTAAAATGTTCTCCGTGCTGCTCAGGTTAAAATTCATGGGCAGATAGTTGCTTCCGGAAACCGTGATCTTGTCTTTGCTGCTGTTGGGCAGGTAGTACAACGAAGTTACACCGGTAGTGAAACCGGTTGCTGTAAAAACCAGATCAAGTGTGCCATCGGCATTTACATCGGCAAACTGCGGGCGTATATTGTAAAACTGGGGTAGCGAAAGCGAAGCATAATCGTCGGTAACAAAACGGAAGGAAGGATCGGTAACCGTGCCATTATTTTCATACAGCATAATGCGACCCGTAAAATCGGCTGAAGTAAATGTGCCGATGAACATGTCTTTATCGCCATCACCATCCGCATCCGCGAAAGCGGGAACAGAATTATCGCCTACATCAATCATCTGATCCTGCAGGAAATTATTTTTCACGTAAGTGAATACGGGTTGCTGTGCAGTGCCGGTGTTCTTATAGTAATGGAGTGAGTGATTGAAATTGGTATTGAAATAGGTACGCGAATTGAGATTGGGCGAAGCGAGAAAGTCAGGCACACCATCAAAGTCCACATCTTCCAGAAAGGGAGCAGGGAAAAAAGGAAATGCCACCGGTAGCGAACCCGGGAAAACACTCTCGGCACTCATGGAGGCCATTTCGGAAGTGCCGTTGTTGCGCATATAATAAATGCGGTTGCACTGTTCTTCCGAATAAAGAATGTCTTTATTGCCATCGTTGTCCATATCAATGGCGAGTAATGCTTTGCCACCGTTATGCTCCGTGCGCCCGGTGCTTTCCTGTCGGCCACCTCCGGTTAACTGATCGCAGGTTTGGCTGAATGCGATTACTCCGCACGAGCATTCTTCCCAGTCTCCCCAGCGCTGCGTTTGTCGTTCAAAGACAAGCGTATCGCAGCGCCCGTACCTTTCTTTTGCAAAATTCTTGTGATACTCGGCTGTGCTCGGGTTCACAAAGCGCATGTTCACGATGTCCAGGTCACCATCTCCATCCATGTCGGTGATGTTAGGTATGTCATCGATGCCCGGAAGGATGTTGATGAATCCTGAAAATCCTTTGGTCAGTAAAATCTCCGTAGTTCCTGTGCTGATTTTAAATTCCTGCTTCTTCCATGACAGGTTGCCGCCTGCTACGGTGGTGTTCTGGTAGACCGATATTCCATTTACGGTGCTGTTAAAGGTGAACAAGTCTTTTTTGCCATCGCAATTATAATCGCGCAAGAGAAGGAAGGCATATACCTCGGGTGGGAAAAGGCTTTCATACTCAGGTGCATAGCGATAGGTGTTTTGCATTTGCACAAAAGTCCAAATTCGGTTGGCTCCCTTATCGAAGAGGACAATGTCGGGTTTGTTATCGGCATTCACATCAATGGTGTTTACCTGGGCCGAGTTGAGGCCGCCGGCCCACGCCATAGCGAGTTTGGTTCCATTTACCTCAACAGGCACACGCTGATCGATGGTGTACGTGAATTGAGCGGAGGCACTGAACGAGGCTACAATAAAATACAGGCGAAGGAAAAAGGAGAGATCGAAGGGTTTCATCACAATATCAATAACCTCCTTCACGCCTTCATTGGAAAAAATGAATGATGGATATTTCAAACTTTTAAATTATTTCGCACCGGAATAATAACGCCAGGTTCTTCCAGCTGTTATCTTTCCTGCAAGATAAACTGATTTAAGAAAGGGCCATTACATTTTATGAGTACGACCACCAAAACCATCTACGAATACTACCTTAAATCGGGCAAAGTATCTACGGATACCCGGCAAATCACCCCCGGGTCGGTATTTTTTGCCCTGAAAGGTCCTAAGTTTAATGCCAATGCGTTTGCCGAAGAGGCTTTGGCCAAAGGAGCAGGCTATGCCGTGGTAGATGAAGAGCGGTTTGTGAAAGACGATCGTTTCCTTTTGGTGGAAGATGGATTGACCGCACTGCAGGAGCTGGCCAAACATCATCGCAGTCAATTGACCATTCCATTCATTGGCCTTACGGGATCAAACGGAAAGACGACCAGCAAAGAGCTGATTAATGCCGTGCTCAGCAAAAAGTTTAAGACCTATGCTACGAAGGGCAACCTGAATAATCACATTGGTGTGCCACTTACCATCTTAGCGATTGATCGCACCTGTGAGGTGGCGGTGATTGAAATGGGTGCTAACCACCTGGGAGAAATTGCGCTGCTGAGTTCGATAGCAAATCCCACCCATGGGTTGATCACTAACATTGGCCGGGCACATATCGGTACGTTTGGCGGATTTGAAAATATACTTCGTGCCAAATCCGAACTGTATCAGCATTTGATTACACATGAAGGTGTTGTGTTTATCAATTCTCAAAATGAATTGCTGGCCAATATGGCCAAGCGGTTCAACGCTCCGGTTTTATATCCTGCCAAAGGAAATTATTATGAAGCAGCCTTGATCAGTGCCGACCCATTTGTGAAAGTGAAAGCGGAGAATGGTGCGGAAGTCACCACGCAGCTGGTAGGCGGGTATAATTTTGAGAACATTGCCGCGGCACTGTGTATAGGGAAATACTTTGGTGTCGATGCGAAGGAGGCAAATAAAGCCATCGAAGAATACCTGCCGGGCAACATGCGCTCACAGGTCATCATCAAAGGTACAAACACCATTATATTAGATGCCTACAATGCCAACCCCAGTTCAATGGAGGCCGCCATTAACAACCTGGCCGCCATCAAGGCTGCTAACAAAGTAGCCATATTGGGAGATATGTATGAGCTGGAAGAAGAAACAGAGAAAGAACATAAGAAGCTCGGGTCACTGTTAAAAGAAAAAGGAATAAGCGCTTACCTGTGTGGTGAGTTGATACAGGTGGCCAAAGAAGTTTTCCCGCAAGGCAATTATTTTACCAGTAAAGAAGCATTGCTGCAGTCCTTGAAAGAGAATCCCATTCAGGATTCGACTATATTAATCAAAGCATCACGCGGCATGGCGCTGGAAAAAATTCTGGACGAGGGATTTTAGTTGCCCCTGCCGTTGTGTCGTCACAGTGCTTCCCTTAAATTCGGAATAGCCTGCGCACATAGGCGGTTTGCTCATCGGATCACCCAGGCCTGAAATCCTGAATTTTTGTTTTAGTTTAGCATTCCGGATAAAGAATGAATAATACCCTCCAGTTATCGTAATAAAATGAAAAAAGCGCTTTCTCTTCTTATACTCGTCATCAGTTGTTTGGGTATTCATGCACAAACCCGCGATAGTCTCGATATCAAAATAGGGCAAATGATTATGATCGGCATGCCTAAAGCCGAGGTAGATCCGATTGTATTGGAGGAAGTGCGCTCAGGTAAAGCAGGAGCTATTATCTATTTCGAGAAAAATATTCCTGCGAAGAATTCCTATATGGCATTCAAGAAGATGTCATATACCTACCAGCAGGCAGCGCCTATCCCATTGTTTATCACTATCGACCAGGAAGGTGGAAAAGTAAACCGGATGAAAGAGAAGTATGGCTTCCCAAGGTCCATCACGGCTACTGCCATGGGTAAAGACAGCAAGCTGGATTCCGTTCGCTTTTATGGAGCATCTACCGGAGCTGCGCTTTCCGGTGTGGGGATCAACGTCAACTTTGCGCCTGTTGTGGATGTGGCCATTGAGCCATTGAATACCGTGATTGTGAAAGTGGAGCGCTCTTTTTCAAAGTCGGAAGATACGGTGGCGATTATGGCAAAAGAGTTTATTAAAACACATCGAAAAGTTAATGTGATTACCGTGCTTAAGCATTTTCCCGGCCATGGAAGTTCGCTTGCCGATACGCATCTGGGCATTGCTGACGTAACCAACACCTGGAACGAACGTGAGCTGAAACCGTATAAAGCGTTGCTGGATTCCGGCTATGTGGATGCCATCATGACTTCGCACATTGTAAATAAAAAATTAGATCCGCGTGGATATCCGGGCACATTATCCAATCGCATCATGGATAGCTTGTTAAGAAAGACATTGGGTTATAATGGAGTTATCTTCTCCGATGATATGCAGATGCACGCCATTACCGAGCATTATGGACTGGAAGATGCCATCAAGCTGGCCATCAATGCGGGTGTGGACATCATGTGCTTTTCCAACAACATACAGGGAAGCGAATCGCGCACCGTAGACAAAGTACATAAAATCATCCGGGGCTATGTAGAGAAAGGGGTGATCAGCAAGGAAAGAATTGATCAGTCATTCCGGCGCGTATTGCAATTGAAGGGCAAGATGAACGATGAAGGAGAGTATTATCGTCAGCAGATTGAGATGGCGAGAGCATTGGCCATGAAAAATGCCGAAATGGCGAGAAGGAATGAAGAGGTAGCACGTGAAACGTTACGGTTGGCAGAGAAGCAGTTGAAGTCCACAGGTGAGAAAGCAGCTGAAGAAGGAGATAAGAAGAGCAAAAAGAAGAAAAAGAAAAAATAGATTCATTGTTCAACGAAACCTCATCAACCATGACAGCCGAAGATACAACGGGCGATATCGATAAGCGGAATAAAAGCGTTCGCGCTAAAGAAGAGGTTCGAAGAAGCAGGACCGCAGCCGTAGTACTTGCTGGTTTTATCGTCATCACTTTGCTGGCGGTGGTTTATGCGTTAGCACAGCAAACAGAAGCCAAGAAACAGGAAGCGATTGCTATCCAGATCAGGGAGAAAAGCCTGGAGTTGGAACAAAGACTTAGGTTGACCATAGAAGAAGCCAACCGGCAACGTTCCATTGCAGAGGCAGAACGATTAATAGCAATCAAAACACTAGAAGACTGTAAATCTTCCCAAAAGAAAAAGTAGTGCGTTTACCCGTCTATCGGATTATTCCTCCTTCCAAAGCGGAGGTCCCTTTATTAATAAGTGTGCCTCACTGTGGCACACAGTTTCCCGATGAATTAAAAGAGGAGTACAAACCAGAGCTTAGCAAAGCCCCCGATGACACCGACTGGTTTGTAGATGAGCTCTATAACTTTGTTTCTGAAATGGGAGCGGGAATGATAGCCGCTAATTATAGCCGCTGGGTCATTGATCTCAACCGCGATCCGCAAAGCAAGCCGTTGTACAATGATGGCCGCATCATCACCGCGTTGTGTACTACAACCGATTTTCTCGGCAATGCAATTTATAAGGACGAGCGAACAGAAGTAGCACTATCGGAAGTGAACCGAAGGGTTGAAACGTATTACCAACCTTATCACGTAGCGATTCAAAAGCAATTGGACGAACTGAAGAATAAGTTTGGGAAAGTGGTGTTGTGGGATTGTCATTCCATTCGTCAGGTGGTACCCACTATTCAAAAAGATAAATTTCCTGATTTAATAGTGGGTGATGCCGATGAGGCTTCGGCAGCACAAGAGTTCATCCATGTCGCCTTGACGAATCTGAAATCAGGTCCATACCATGTCCATCACAATCATCCTTTCAAGGGCGGCTACATCACCCGGTATTTTGGTCAGCCGCAGCAAAATCAACACGCCTTACAATTGGAGATGTGCAAGTTGCATTACATGGATGATTCCGAAACGAAATTTGATTTGGGCAGGGCAAACAAAATGCGCGAAGTGTTGAAGCGCACATTGGGTGGATTGATTGATGTGATGATGAAATAAATCGGTCCGTTTACGAATATGAACTACTTTCGCTTCAAATCTTTACTTCAAAAAAACGGATGGCTTACTCCGGCGTATGTGGGGGTAGATGGAAATGGAATGATTCAATACCTGTCTGATCAGCCACCGCAGGATTCCATCACTACTGAATCGGTTTTAGGTTTTGCACTTCCGGGTTTTCAAAATGCACACTCCCATGCATTTCAATATGCAATGGCTGGGCTTGCCGAAAATCACCCCGCAGAGACAAGCGATGATTTCTGGACGTGGCGCGAAGCCATGTATCAATGTGCATTATCGGTAGATCCGGATCAGGTGGAGGCCATTGCTGCCATGTTGTATGCAGAGATGATACGTCATGGGTATACGCAGGTGGCCGAGTTTCATTACCTGCATCACGATAAAGAAGGAAAGCCGTATCACCACCTGGCTGAAATGGGTGAGCGCCTGGTAGCCGCTGCAAAGACAGCAGGAATAAAAATCACGCTCGTTCCCGTTTTTTATCAACGTGCCAACTTTGGTGTTGACTTCAATCCGCGTCAGCGAAGATTTATATCCAAGTCCGCGGAGGAGTATTTCCGATTATTAGAAGCATCAAAAGAAATAACCCATCAGCACGATCATGCATCGCTGGCTTTCAGTGTGCACTCGTTGCGCGCCGTGGACTTGAACGAAGTAATCGCCACTTTCCATCAAGGACCAAAGGATTTGCCTTTTCACCTTCATGTATCCGAACAAAGGAAGGAAGTGGAGGATTGCCTTGCGTATTGTAAAAAACGACCGATGCAGTGGCTGTTGGAAAATCTTCCGGTGAATGAACGCTTTCATTTGGTGCACTCCACACATTTGGATGATAATGAACTTCAGCAACTGGCTAAGTCAGGAGCTAACGTAGTTCTGTGTCCCTCCACAGAGGGAAATCTCGGTGATGGTATTTTCAGAATGAAGGAATACGTGAAGTGGGGCGGCCATTGGTCCATCGGTACAGACAGTCATATTGGGATTAATCCATTCGAGGAATTTCGTATGATCGATTACCGGCAGCGATTGGTGACCAACCAACGCAATACGTTTGAAGGCGATGCCGCTGCTTACCTGGTGAATGAAGAAATTGAATCGGGAAGGAAGGCGATGGGTATTCCGTACAACGATCATTTCGCTGTCGGCCAGGCATTTGATGCCGTTGTTTTTAATAGCGAATCGCACCTGGTAGCCAATACTTCAGAACGAAATCTTTTAGCTACCTTGTTATACACTTCCGATTCCAGCCGGGTGATGGGTACGATTGTTAATGGGAAATGGGTAGTGAAAAATCAGCATCACAAGGCAGGGCATGAAATAAAAATGAAATTTAACAGGGCCATGCAACAACTGAAAACAAGATGATTCAACTTACGGATTATATCGAAGCCGCTTCACTTCCTGAACTGAGTGGAAAATTGCCCTGGCAAATCACGGCTGAAGCACAACAAATCATTGAAGCGAAGATCAGCCAGTTAAACACAGCTGATTTTGTCATCAAGGGCAATGTAGCGATTCATAAGAGTGCCGTGGTGGAAGAGCACGTGGTACTCAAAGGACCAATCATTATCAGCTCTCATTGCTTTGTCGGTGCGCATGCGTACTTGCGCGGAGGTGTTTACCTTGGTCACTATGTCTCGATCGGCCCGGGCTGCGAAGTGAAATCTTCTTTCCTGTTTCCGCACTCGGCACTGGCTCACTTTAATTTTGTGGGTGATTCCATTATTGGCAGCAATGTAAATATGGAGGCTGGCTCTGTCATCTGTAATCATTTCAATGAACGGGAGGATAAATCCATTTCCGTTTGGCTCAATAATAAAGTGGTTCCTACATGGACAACGAAGTTCGGGGCATTGGTAGGAGATCGTTCACGTATCGGAGCCAACGCAGTATTATCTCCGGGAACAATTCTTTCGAAGGATTCCATAGTGAGACGATTGTCACTGATTGAGCAAGTGAGGTAAATCAGAATGCCATAATTGCTTACTCCATATTCTTCAACTCCAGTTCCAATGCTCTTGTGCTGATAAAAATTTCATTGAGCGAAAGCGCCAGTGAAATCAGCAATGCAATCAGGCTCATGCCAAAAATAGCCGAAGCCCAGATCTCTTTCTGGAAGAAGAAAAGCAACATGCACAACACGC
This sequence comes from Flammeovirgaceae bacterium, assembly GCA_023251155.1. GTDB lineage: Bacteria > Bacteroidota > Bacteroidia > Cytophagales > Cyclobacteriaceae > ELB16-189. The sequence continues at coordinate 40,043 of JAHEZH010000017.1, forward strand.
AAAGAAAGAAACTCATGATGCCGAAAGCCTGCATTTGTTTGATGAGCGTAAGCCTCCTGCGCAGGTTGTGAATTTGTTCTTTGATGATAAGGTGATCTTCGGGTGCGGTCTTGTACTTTTCATTCAAACTGCGAATCAAAGAAGCCAGGCCTAAAAAGCGATTGGTGTACGCCAGCATCAGCAAAGTGATAGCAGGAAAAAGTAATGCGGGGGTATTGATCGAAATCATAACGTGTTTTGTATTCCTTTACTGGTATTCTTCCATCTTTATAATTGTACACGTTTTTTTGGCAATGACGTATTTAGCTCCACCGCCTTTATGGAGTACCCTGTTGCCCTGTTCATCTTCGGAAGTCAATGTTTTTGGAGAAAAGGTAATCTGAAACGTTTCACGATTTTCATCCATGTCGATTTTGTGATCGCTCAGTTTATTGTGTTTTTTGAATTTATTCTGAGCCATCTCCATTGCATTTTCCCATGTACAATTGCCGATAAAATGAGTTTTAGGCGATGCGCAACTCAGCAGGATAGCAGCAGGGAAAAGGATGAAAATCAATTTTATCATCAATCCAGTTTTTGCAATTCCCTTAATGACTTTGCCACCCAGGCCGTGGCACTCACCACTCCGATGGTTACACAACCACCGAAGATCACCGAAGGTACTACCCCCATCAGCTTGGCCGTCACTCCGGATTCAAACATGCCGATCTCGTTGGATGATCCGATGAAAATATTGTTCACGGCCGATACACGGCCTTTCATATTTTCGGGTGTCAGCGTCTGCATCAGTGTGCCCCGAATGATGACACTGACACAATCAAACATGCCGCTGACGATAAGAATACTTAATGACAGCCAGAAGTTATGCGAAAGTGCAAAGCAGATCATGCACGCACCGAAGCCCGCCACGGACCATAACAATGTTTTGCCCATGTTCTTTTTAATAGGATAGTGCGTAATGTAAAATGCCATGAGCATGGCACCGATAGAAGGAGCACCGCGTAGCAGGCCTAAGCCCACTTCCCCCACATGCAATATCTTATCGGCAAAGATGGGAAGTAGCGCCACCGCTCCGCCAAAGAACACCGCAAACATATCCAGCGAGATAGCACTGAGAATAAGTTTATTAGTAAAGATAAAACGAAGGCCAGCTTTGATTTTCTCAGCTACACCTTGCTCCTCACTTACTTCCGGCAGTGGCTTTTTCTGAATGATGAAAACCAGAATCAATCCACACAACACGAGCGACACATCCACGGAGTACGCAGCATGAATACCGAGAAATCCGTAGATGAGTCCGCCCAGGGCGAGCCCGGTAATCGAAGCCATCTCCCAAATGGTGCTATTCCACGTAATGGCATTGCGATATAATTCACGCGGTACCAGCTGTGGCATAAAGGCAAACAAAGCAGGCGAAAGAAACCCACGCGCCACACCACTGATGAAGATAATCACATAAATGGGCAGTACGCCAAAATGAAATACAAACTCACCCGGTTGGGTGGTGAAAAACAAAAGGGAAGCCGAGCAGAATAATAAAACCGAGAGGGTGATGGCTATAATTCTTTTGCGTTGCACCACATCGGCAATGTGCCCGGCGTATAATGATACTGCTATTGAAGGCACGGCTTCGGCCAGTCCGATCAGTCCCAGTGCAAGCGCAGCGCTTTTCTCATTACCAAAACCAATAATACTTTCAATGATAGCCCCCGGAGATTGCGATATCCGGTTGCTCATGATTTTATACACCTGCCATCCTACTACTACCGATTGAATCTGTATCGCGATGGTAACACAAAACCGCGCAATGATGAACAGCCGGAATTCTTTAAGTTTCAGTACTGCGTAAGGATTGGCTTTTTCTTCTGACATCCAGCGTTTATTTTTTCCTCCTGCAGATTATTCTCAATAATGCAGATTTTATTTTCGGTTTCAACCTCTGCGAAAATCCACGCGATCTGCGGGAAATGAATTGTTGGTTATGTTAGGACGCAAGTAACGTATCAATAGCAGCAATTGCTTTTTGTCTTCGTTCCTCTTTCACTCCATTGATTTCAACAAACGGAACGTTGGTTTGTTCCACTTCCTTTTTAAAAATAGTCCAGAACTGCTCGCGCTTGTCAGGATGCTCGCGTTGCGGATCATTTTCCCAGGGCACATCAATGTAGGTGAGCAGGTAAAGATCGTAAGCACGCTCGTCAATGATCTTGAGTATCTCTTTATCGCACTCGTTGTATTTAAACTCACTCCATACTTTAATCACGATCACATTCGTATCGCAGATCATCACTTTGTTCGTGTCGACCAGCCATTCATCCTCCATGCGCACCTGGCCGTGTGCAATCTTCGTCAGGTCACTTTGTTCGTATGGGCGGCCAAGTCGGTTGATGTAAGCGCGCGCATATTCTTCCACGCATACCGTTTTGTAGTGCCCGGCCAGAAATTGTGACAGGTCCGATTTGCCTGTACACTCAGGACCAATAACACACACTTTTTTTATTGGTCGGATAGGAGCAGCGGAAGATTGCATAGTATAAGTAAGAGAATGCAAAATAATAAAATTACCAGCAAAGCACCGCGTGAGCCAGTACGGTAGCTGTTGTACAACACGGTATACCTTCTTGTGAGGCGGCAAGGCGAAACGCCACCGGGCTATACGTTACAAGTCCGGCTCACACACCCTCCCGCGCACTTCGGGCTTTCCACTTCTATCCCTTGCCGGAATGCACCGAAATGGCCATTCACTCTACGTCAGAAAAGATGAGGTAAAATAAGTCAGATCAATTATCTTTCGATTTAAATCGCATTTCAAATTGAATCGTAGAAACGTACTAAAGAGTCTTGGCTTAGGATTATCGGCAGGTTGGATGATGCCCTCACTACTCACCTCCTGCAAAAAGGACGATCCGGGTCCGGAAGTTCCTTTTGAAGGTAAGGTGGCCATCATCGGTGCCGGTGCGGCGGGTATGTATGCTGCCGACATATTAAAAGCCAAAGGCATTGAAGTATATATATTGGAGGCAAGCGGTGAAATGGGCGGCCGCATTCGTTCACTCCGTAATCAAACCAACTACCAGGAAATCTACGGTCAAGATAAACCCTTCGAGTTTGGGGTCGACTTCCCGATCGAGTTAGGTGCCGAGTTGTTCTATGGCTCCGACTCCATCTGGGGAAAGTCCGTTCGCAACTATAACCTGCCCACGCAGGAACTTGCTGCCGTAGGTGTTGATCGTTATGTGCTTGACAATATGGCAAAAACAGCTGCCGACTTCGCTGGCGATGGTGATTTTTCAGCGGTACAAAACTTTGTCAACACCCTTCCTGATTATACAGGTGGTGCGCAGACGGTACAACAAGCAGCAGGACTAAGCAGTCGTGCAAATAAATTGCTCAATGCGCAGGCCGGAAATCGGTACAGCTCAAACAGTGATACGATTGGTGCACAGCTATTGGCCGAAGACCTGAAGGCAAGTGCGCACGACAATAAGTGGATCATGATGAAGGCCAACCCGATGCAGGATTTCCTTCTTTCGCGCTTTAGCGCCATCACTGATCTCATTCAATTGAACACCCCCGTTAGTTCCATCAACTATTCGGGCGATGTGATCAGTATCATGGATAAAAATGGAGTGGAGCACGAGGCACAAAAAGTAATCGTAACCGTGCCATTATCGATATTAAAAACAGGCGGTATTTCGTTTAGCCCCGGATTATCAGGAGTCAATACTTCTGCTATGAATCAGTTTGGTGTAGCTTCCGCCATACGGGTGGTGATTGATTTCAAGAAAAACTTCTGGGGAGATAACTCCGGATACATTTGGGGAGGCACTACTGCTCCACAGTTTTTAAATTCCGGTGTAGGGCGAAGTGCTTTTTCAAGAACACTATCCTTTACCATCTACGGTACTGCCGCAGCTGCATTGTCGGGCATGACACGTGATCAGCAGATCGCAGCTATTCTTGCCGAGTTAGATCAGATCTATGCCGGGCAGGCCACACAGTTTGTGCGCAGAGATCTTACCAGCAACAATATTATTTCGGCAGTGAAAGACTGGACGAAAGAAGAATACATCAAAGGGGGCAACTCGTATCCCTTGGCAAGTGCCACCATGGCCGATCGTGAAAACATAAGCAAACCCATTGATGATAAGATTTACTTTGCCGGTGAAGCTACCGATGTATCGGGCGATGCGGGGACCATCAATGGAGCACTTGCTTCCGCAGAAAGAGTAACTACCGAAGTGATCGAATCTATTTTAGGAATCACGATATAACAGCGTCATGCAGTAGAATTGATTTTCGCATGGCATCTTTGCGACATTGCGTAAAAAAAAACACCAATCAGTAAGTTGAAATGGCAACCATAACAAAAGCATCCGTAGCCGATGCTCCTGCCCTGGATAAACTGGTGAACAGTGCATACCGTGGCGAATCATCACGCCAGGGATGGACCACCGAAGCCGATTTGCTAAGCGGAACCCGTACCGATGTCAACGCTATCATTCAACTGATCGGACATCCGGATACGATCGTTTTAAAGTATGAAGAAGATGGTGAGTTGCTTGGTTGTGTAGAGCTACGAAATGAAAACGGCAAACTCTACCTGGGTATGCTCAGTGTTAAACCTCATCTGCAAGGCAAAGGAATTGGCAAACAATTGTTGAAAGCAGCCGAGGCAGAAGCGGCAATATCGAAATGTACCTCTATATTCATGACCGTTATCTCTGTGCGCAAAGAGCTGATCGACTGGTACGTGCGTCATGGATATAGCGACACAGGCCAGCGTAAGCCGTTCGCTTTCAACGATCCGAGCTTTGGTGTGGTAAAGCAGCCGCTTGAATTTGTGGTGCTGGAGAAGCCGCTGTAAAGAAGCTGGTGTTATTTCTTTGCCTTAACAAATTCAATCTCAATCTTGCCTGCATTGAAGGTAGTATCATTACTGACCAGATTTACTTTGAGTAGCTCTTCCGTGAGCTGAATGATTTTTATCTGCAGTTCTTCCTTCAGGTTGGTATCGTTAATGGTAATCAGTGAATCAGACACTATCCAGCTTCCTGATAAAGCATGGCCGGAAGCACCCAGCAGAACAGAACAGGTATTCTCTTCAAACTGAAGATAATTGTTTTCAAAGTAGGGATTGGTGATGGAAGAAGCGGGCAGCACATCCACATCGACACCTAGTGATTCCGAAAGTGCGCCAAATGAATCCTGCAATTCCGGATCCACGGCATTTTTAAATTTCCAATCCCCCATCAGCTGCTGCTTCAGTTCTTTCTGGCATGACATCAGTGATACGACAAGAATAGCGATTAACCAAAAATGAGTTCGTTGGAAGCGTTGCATGAGGACAGTCGTTATTGTAATTGAAAACAATTTTTAAAGATAGTTTTTTAATGAACGTCAGTGAGTGCATTTACAGGTAAAAGGTCTCATTTCGCGTAGTTCATTCCCTTTTTTCCTCTCCGCTTACCATTGTACCCTTTTTGCCGATCTGCTTTTTTGATCAAACATAAACACCATCGGCGGTCAGGCTTCCTTCACCATCTGAAAATCTGTCAGTTCTTCGGCTTTACCCTTGTTCAATTGCTCGGATTTTGGGCAAAAGGGCCTATCATCTGCCTGCCCGGGGTCGAAAAGAAGAATGGCAAACCTGCCTGTTCCTGCCCGGTTCTCTTCGGTCCGGGCTGACCCTGAAAAACTGCCAAAATTCCTTAGCTTTGCCGGTTCTTAAAAAGTCATACATGTGGTCAAAAATAGTTGATGGGATTATCCGGCTTCGTACCTACCTGATGGTGGCGATTGGCCTGATTACAGTAGTGATGGGCTACTATGCGACTAAGGTCGAGATGAGCTATGACCTTTCGCGGTCAGTACCTCCTGGCGACCCTGAGATGGTGTTTTTCACCAACTTCAAAAAACAATTTGGTGAAGATGGTAATGTGATGGCAGTAGGTGTGATGGACAGTGCCCTTTACCAATTGAAGAATTTTCAGCGGTTCACCCAGCTGAGCAATGAAATCAAAACCATTCCGGGTATCAATGATGTACTCTCGCTTCCGGCACTTCGCATCATTTTAAAAGATACCGTCAATACCAAATTTCAGCTGGCTCCTCTTTTTCCTGAAAAAGTCACTTCACAGCCGGAGCTGGATAGTTTATTGACCATCGCCCGTGGTCAGCATTTTTACATGGGCCAGTTGGTAAATGTAGACAACGGAGCAACACTCATACTGGCTCCGATGAATAAGGAGTACGTCAACTCGGCAAAACGGATGGAAGTGACCAGGCAGCTTATCGATTACGGAGCCTCCTTCACAAAAGATACCGGCATCGAACTTCATTATGCCGGTCTTCCTTTTGTACGCTCAGTAATGGCCTCTCAGGTGAAGAAAGAATTGATCTTCTTTACGTATATGTCGGCCATTGTTACGGGGTTGATCATGTTGATTTTCTTCCGTTCATTCCGTGCTGTAGCGTTCTCGCTGATTATGATTGGTATCATGGTGGTGTGGGTGATGGGCACCATTTCCCTTTTCCATTTCAAGATCAGTTTGCTTAGCGGTATGATTCCGCCTGTCATTATTACCATCGGGATAACGAATGCGATTTACCTGCTGAATAAATACCACCTCGAGTTTGTAAAGAAAAGAAACAAAGAAGAAGCCATTCGTGCGGTAGTGATGAAGATGGGGCTTGCTACATTCTTAACGAACCTTACTGTAGCGATCGGCTTCCTTACATTATTATATACGGACATTACGATTCTGCGTGAGTTTGGTATCGTAGCCGGTATCAACATCATTGCGCTGTTTGTGTTAAGTCTGGTGATGATTCCCAGTATTCTGGCGTGGATGCCTGACCCTAAACCCAAACACCTGAAGCATCTTGATTTTAAATTACTGGGTGCATTTGTAAAGTTTATCGACCTGATCGTACATCGTTATCGTCCTGCCATCTATATCAGTACGGGAGTAATCACCGCCATTGCCGTGTGGGGTATGTCAATGTTGTATTCGGTTTCGTATATCGTAGATGATATTCCGGAAGAAAGTCAGTTGAAAAAAGACCTGAAGTTTGTGGAGGCCAACTTCACGGGCATCATGCCTTTGGAAATGGAGATCGATATCCAGACCAAAAGAAAACGCCCGTTACTGGATGTGAAGAACATTGAAATCATCGATCGCTTTGAATCGGCTATGGACTCGATCACGCTTACTTCACGCCCTATTTCCATCATTAGTTTTGTGAAAGCATCGAAGCAGGCATTCTATAATAATAACCCTGATCGTTATCAGCTGCCGAGCAAGCAGGAAGCAGGCTTTATCCTTCGCTACATGAAGGGGCAAAGCGATAATAGTGGATTGTTCAAAGCGTTTGTGGATTCATCGTTTCATAAAATGCGGATCTCCATGCAGATGGCCGATATCGGATCGAAGCGGATGGACTCACTGGTACACGGGGTGATCGAACCAAAAACAAAACTGCTTGCGAAAGAATTGCAGGATAACTTAAAATCAGATAAAGATTCGGTTACCGTTACCATCACCGGCTCATCGAAGATCTTTATCAAAGGAAATAACTTTCTGATTGAGAACCTCACCGAAAGCCTGGTGCTGGCCTGCATCCTCATCACGCTTTCCATGGCATTATTATTTGCCAATGCACGAATGATCCTCATCTCGTTGATTCCTAACCTGATTGCATTGATGATCACGGCCGGGTTGATGGGCTTCTTCAATATTCCGTTAAAAGCAAGTACGGCATTGATCTTCAGTATTACCTTCGGTATTTCGGTCGATAACTCAATTCGCTTCCTGGCTAAATATCGTCAGGAGTTACTGGCAACCGGTTTCTTTGTACCGAAAGCAATCAGCGAAAGTATTCTGGAAACAGGTAAAAGCATTATCTACACCTCTATCGTATTGTTTGCCGGGTTCATCATCTTCGTGTTCTCTGATTTTGGTGGAACCGTGGCACTGGGATTACTGACATCCACCACCCTGATCATCTCCATGTTTACCAACCTGATTTTGTTGCCTACATTGATCATGACTTTTGATAAGCCGAAGAAAAAAGAAGATCATCAGTTGATTGATGAAGTGGACACCACCGGCTACGGAGAAAGTGAAGACGAAGAGATTGATTTAAGTAAAATCAAAATTCACGATCGTTCGGGCAATGCCGAGTAAATAATTTATACCCATACGTATTAGCATTTTTTAATTAGTAATGAGTACCAAGTACAAGGAATCCAAAGAAACCAATTTCGCGAAGATTGCAGAAGAAGTCCTCGAGTTCTGGAAACAGGAAAAGATTTTTGAAAAGTCAGTAAGCAACAGAGAGGGCGCTGAGTCATTTACCTTTTATGAAGGCCCTCCATCGGCCAACGGTACCCCGGGTATTCACCATGTGATGGCGCGTACGGTGAAAGATATTTTCTGCCGTTTCAAAACACTGCAAGGCTATCAGGTAAAACGCAAAGGCGGTTGGGATACACACGGTCTTCCCGTAGAGCTTCAGGTGGAGAAACAACTGGGCATCACTAAAGATGATATCGGCAAGAAAATCTCCATTGAAGATTATAACAAGAAATGCCGCGAAACGGTAATGATGTATAAAGATCAGTGGGATGATCTGACTACCAAGATGGGCTACTGGGTTGATCTTGAAAATCCATACATCACCTACGAGAAAGAATACATTGAATCGCTGTGGTGGATACTGAAGCAATTCTACGATAAAGGCCTGCTGTATAAAGGCTATACCATTCAGCCTTATTCTCCTTCTGATGGAACCGGTCTGAGCTCCCATGAACTGAATCAGCCGGGTTGCTACAAAGAAGTGAAAGACACTTCCATCGTGGCACAGTTTAAAGTGACAAAAGACACAAAATCAGAATTTCTGTTTAAAGATAATGTCGATAGAGATGTTTTCATTTTAGCATGGACAACTACCCCTTGGACTCTTCCGTCCAACACAGCTCTTACAATTGGGGCGAACATAAATTACATCAAAATTGCAACCACCAACCCTTATACACACAAGCCAATAGAGGTAATTATTGCAGAAGAAACAGCTGCAAAATATTTTTCTGACCAAGTGAAAAAATTGAAAATTCTTCCATTAAAAGACCAAGTCGAAGAAAATGCGGGACTTCAGAATGGTAAGAATGGTTCGAGCTATTATGTGACTGGGAGATATAAGGGAAGTGATCTGGTAGGCGTTCGCTACGAACAACTCATGCCTTATCTGCAACCCTTCTATGATGCAGACAAAGCATTCCAGGTTATTGCTGGTGATTTTGTAACCACCGAAGATGGTACTGGTGTGGTACATACTTCACCCACTTTTGGTGCGGATGACTTTCGTGTAGCTAAACAGAATGGAGTGCCTGCACTGACATTGAAAGATGAAGCAGGAAACGAAACACCTACCGTAGATAAGAAAGGAAAATTTGTTTCCATTATCGGAGAGAAGCTAAAAGAAGGTGTGGCGAAATATAAAATCAAAACGCACAAGCCATTAGGCGCTGATGATTTTTATGTGAAGAACTACACCGATGAAGATGAAAGCAACCCGGATTATAAAAATACGGATGTCATCATCTCGATCATCCTGAAAGAAGAGAACAAAGCATTTGACGTGCGCAAGTACGAGCACACCTACCCGCACAGCTGGCGTACCGATAAGCCGGTATTGTATTATCCGCTCGATGCCTGGTTTATTAAAACCACGGCTTTGAAAGACAAGATGGTGGCATTGAACAAAACCATCAACTGGAAACCAGAATCCACCGGTATTGGCCGCTTTGGTAACTGGCTGGAGAACCTGGTGGACTGGAACCTGTCACGTTCTCGCTACTGGGGTACACCGTTGCCCATCTGGAGAACAAAAGACGGTAAAGAAGAAATCTGTATCGGATCGATCGCCCAGTTACACGAAGAAGTAGAGAAGGCACGCAAAGCCGGAATTGCAAATTCCGGATTCGATATTAGCAACTCGGAATTTGACTTACATCGTCCGTATGTAGATGAGATCATATTGGCTAGCTCAAAAGGAGAGCCGATGTATCGCGAAACCGATCTGATCGATGTGTGGTTTGATTCGGGTGCGATGCCCTATGCACAATGGCATTACCCATTCGAGAACAAAGAAACTTTTGAGAAAAACTATCCGGCTGATTTCATAGCCGAAGGTGTCGATCAGACGCGTGGATGGTTCTTCACGCTGCATGCCGTAGCTGCGATGCTCAGCGAAAGCAGCGATGAGATCAAAGCCGTAAACAAGAAGGTAAATAATGGTGGAGTTGCCTTCAAAAATGTAATTTCCAATGGCCTGGTGCTCGACAAGAATGGCGAGAAGATGAGCAAGCGCAAAGGCAACGTGGTCAATCCGTTTGAAGCATTGAGTAAATACGGTGCCGATGTAGTGCGCTGGTACATGATTGAAAATGCGCCACCTTGGGATAACCTTAAGTTTGACCTGGAGGGAATTACCGAAACCCAGCGCAGGTTCTTCGGTACGCTGATCAATACCTACTCGTTCTTTGTGTCGTATGCCAATATTGATGGTTTCGTCAAGGATGAGATGAACAATGTGCCATTTGAAAAGCTAGCTCCGCTGGACAAATGGATTATCACCAAAGAACAATCGTTGATTGAAGAAGTAACGGCTGCGTATAATGATTACGAGCCAACCAAGGCGGCACGTGCTATTCAGGATTTTGTAAACGATCAGTTGTCCAACTGGTATGTACGCCTCAATCGTAAACGTTTCTGGCAGCCTTCGGCAACCAAATCAGAGGGGGGTGTGACATTATCGGAAGACAAGCGTGCCGCTTACGAAACATTGTACGAATGTTTGATGGTTACTGCGCAATTGATGGCTCCGATCGCTCCGTTCTTCAGCGAATGGTTGTACAAAAACCTGACCGACAATATTCGCAGTCGCGCGAAAGAATTCAATACACCCCTTCAGTTTGAATCGATCCATCATACATTAATGGTAAAGGCAAACGCAGGTCGGAAAGAGGTGGAGTTGGAAAAGTCAATGGACTATGCACAGCGCATTTGTTCACTGGTTCACTCTATCCGCAAACGCAAGGATATCATGATCAAAGTACGCACCCCTCTGCAAAAGGTATTGCTTCCCGTGCTGGACGAAAAATTTGCACAGCGAGTGAAGAGCGTGGAGGCCATTATCAAGGCGGAAGTGAACGTGAAGGAAATACAATACATCAATGATGATTCAGGTGTAGTGGTGAAGAAAGTAAAGCCGAATCTTCCGAAACTCGGAAAACAATTTGGTCCGAGAATGAAGGAAGTAGCAGCTGTGATCAGCTCCTTCACCAAAGAAGACATCAGCACAATTGAAAAACAAGGCACGCTTTCTAAAGGAGGATTTGATCTGGTGGTAGAAGACGTATTGATTTCATCGGAAGATATTCCGGGCTGGTCAGTTGCTTCGGAAGGTGGAGTAACGGTTGCGTTGGATATTACGTTGACCGATGAATTGAAGCGCGAAGGGATAGCCCGTGATTTTGTAAACCGTATTCAGAACGTCCGTAAGGATCTTGGCCTGGAAGTGCTCGATAAGATTTCCATCGAAGTGGAAAAGAACGGAGAGATCGCTTCAGCTGCACTTGCCGAGTTTAAAGAATACATCACTACCGAAACGCAAGCAGTCCGTCTTGAATTGAAAGATAAACTAAGCGATGCTACCGAAGTAGACATGGATGAGTTTACACTGAAAGTAAAAGTAACTAAGTCTTAAAAGGTCCAACTTCCAATGAAAGTATATCGCTACTTTATTATTGCACTGATTGTCATTATCATCGATCAGACGAGCAAGCTTTTAGTGCATAAGTACATGTACCTGCATGACGAGATTTATGTATTGGGCGACTGGTTTCGCCTGCATTACCTGTTGAACCCGGGAATGGCTTTCGGTATTCGCTGGGAAAGTGAGTTTGGAAAGCTGGCACTCACCATCTTTCGTATCGTAGCCATGTTTGGGATCTCTTACTATCTGGTGAAGATGGTAAAACGGGGGGCACACAATGGCTTTCTTATTTGCATGGCGCTGATACTAGGTGGTGCTGTCGGTAATGTGATTGACAGTACATTTTATGGCGTATTTCTGAACAACGCACCCATCGATCCCGCACCTCCCACCAAATGGTTTCATGGTCAGGTGATCGATATGTTGTACTTCCCCATCTTCAAATTTCAATGGCCGGAGTGGGTGCCTGCTTTAGGTGGAAGCATCTTTGAGTTTTTCAGTCCTGTCTTCAACATCGCTGACTCATCGATCTTTATCGGGGTAGTGATCATTCTCATTTTTCAACAGCGATTTTTCAAAGAGAAAGAACAAGTAGCGGTTGATAGCGATCAGGTGATCATCCATGAAGAATCAAATTCTTCTGGCCATGAGCCGAACCATTCTTCAGAACAAAACGTAACTACCACCGAAGGCGAACAAAAGCCGCCGGTTGATCATTCATTCTGATTTTTACTTCCATGGCCGAACAACTCATCATCGCTACTTCTGCCGATAAAGCGGAAAAGTACAAGACCTTGATTCCTCAGATCGAAGCACTCGTGCAGGAAGAAAAGGATGTCGTTGCCAATCTTTCCAACACGGTAGCTGCGCTTCGCCAGACAATGAATTTCTTTTGGGTTGGATTTTACCTGGTAAAAGAAAATCAATTGGTACTCGGCCCCTTCCAGGGCCCGATTGCCTGCACACGAATCAACTACGGTAAAGGCGTATGTGGTACTACATGGAAAGAAAAGAAAACCATTCTTGTTCCGGATGTAGAAGAATTCCCAGGTCACATTGCCTGTAGCTCTGACTCTAAATCAGAGATTGTTTTGCCGGCATTTAAAAATGACGAAGTGGCACTGGTTCTTGATGTGGATAGTGATAAGCTGAATGATTTCGATGAGACCGACAGACACTACCTGGAGCAGGTCATGCGCATTGTTGAAAAATTCATTTAACTCTTTTTTAGTATGCCCGTAGCTTCTCCCGAATTATATCAACAACGGGCAAGTCAGTTTCAAAAAGAAACCAAAGAAGTAGAACGCGTCATCAGCCGGTATGCATGGACACGGGTTGTCTTAATTGTAGTAGGTATAGGTGTTGGTTATCAGGGCTTCTCCAATAGTTTGTTTTTTTACTTCGTTCCGGTTATTCTTTTT
>JAHEZH010000332.1 GCA_023251155.1 Flammeovirgaceae bacterium
AAAAAAAAACTGTATTACGTTGAATAGCTAAGTGATAAAAAAAGAAGTCACCGGGTGATGACTTCCTTCCTGCATTTGATGTGTCAATCAGATTATGAAAAATACTTCGTCACTCCAGGAATAGCTACCGGATAATATCCATCTGCATTGGGTTTCACCGGCATATCGGCATCCCACGCATAGGTGGAAGGTTGTAATGACAAGCCACTGTTTAATGCTTTGTCAAACTCGACCACCTGACCGCTGTAGGTTGCCAGTCTTCCCAATATCGCAGTCATCGTGCTCTTCGCTCCGTGTTCGGCATCGGCAAATTTGTATTCTTTCTTTGCAATGGCTGCGAACAGCTCGTCATGTTCGGTCTGGTAGGGATTGTTTTCTTTTCCCTTATCGAACTGATAGATCACTTTGCCTTTGCGATCGGTAATGTTCATGGCACCGCAGTTGATGTTCCCTTTTGTACCCACGATGAGTTCATCCACTTTGCTCATGGTACCTTTGATGTGGCGGCACTGGCTGTTCATGATGGAACCATCGGCATACTGAAACTCTACATAATGGTGATCAAAGATTTCGCCATACTCTTTTCCTTTACGCACTTCTCGTCCACCCATACCTTGTGCTTTTACAGGGAAGTCTCCTTTAAACCAGTTCATCACATCCATGTTGTGAATGTGCTGCTCTACAATATGGTCACCACAGATCCAGTTGAAGTAGTACCAGTTGCGCATCTGGTATTCCATTTCGGTTTGCCCTGCTTTGCGCGGATTCATCCATACCCCTTCGTTGTTCCACCACACCTGTGCCGAGGTGATATCACCGATCAGACCTTCTTTCAACTTGCCATACAGTGCGCGATACGAGTTTTGATAATGACGCTGTAAGCCAACGACTACGTTTAATTTCTTTTGCTTCGCAATCTGTGCGGCATCCAACACCCGCTTGATCCCCGCCGGATCGGTAGCCACAGGTTTCTCCATGAAAATATGTTTGCCTTGCTTCACCGCTTCTTCAAAATGCACCGGACGAAATCCCGGAGGGGTAGTAAGAATAACCACATCGGCTAATGCGATTGCTTTCTGATAGGCATCGAATCCGGTGAACTTGGTGGCTTCTGTAACCGCAACTTTGTTTTTTACCGTTCCGGCTACACCGTTGATATCCGTAAGATCATCAGCGATCAGATTGTTATAGCAGTCATCCAGCCGGTCACGGAACGCATCGGCCATCGCGACGAGCTTCACGTTTTGTTTGGTCAGCAGTGCCTGTAATGCAGCGCCCGTACCACGGCCGCCACACCCGATGAGGGCTATCTTAATGCTATCATCAACGGAAGAATTGAAGAACTCAGCCTTGGAAACAATAGGCATAGCCATCAGCGATCCGGCTGCCAGCGTGGTTTGCTTAATAAAATCTCTGCGTGTTGGTTTCATGTGTAAGAATTTGAAACCTTAATTTATAGGCTTTTTCAAGGAAAACAATCGATGTAGGGTGAAATGGAGGATTATTGTCTATAAAAGGTGGAATTGACACTTTTACAGGCTATAACCAGCGTTCTAATTTGGATTGAGCTTACTTCAGATACAACGCATAAAATTTCTCGATCTCCTCGGCCGAAGGCTGCTTAGCCGGCCTGACCACACGAATGCCTACAAACATTCCATCGGTAAGCCACCATCTGCTTTTTGGTATTTGCGGATCGCGCTGATTCCATTTGGCATCAGAGGGAGTGCGGTTGGCACAATAGAGTTGTGAGGCGTCATCCTGAAAGGAGCCTCCACGTGTAGTACGGGGATATTTGAATCCGGGTGTAGTAATGGGATCTTTAGTGTTAATGGTTTGATAGTAAGCCGGATCATATTGATCAATTGTCCACTCGCTCACATTGCCCAGCATATCATAGATACCAAATGCGTTGGGTGTTTTTTGTTTTACTTTATGAAATTTGCTGTCGCTGTTATCTTTAAAGTAGGCGGCTTCCTTTAGCGTGACAGGATTGTTTTCAACGGACGTGTTTGCCTTGCAGGCATATTCCCACTCCGCTTCGGTGGGAAGGCGGTAGAAGAATCCGGTTTTGCTGTAGAGCCACTTGCAATACATCATGGCG
>JAHEZH010000124.1 GCA_023251155.1 Flammeovirgaceae bacterium
CTAACCTCGCTATCTTCCAGCCTTCTTCCGTTGTTTTTTTCACTGCTTCCATCGCTGCTGCGCAAGATAAGCGCCTTACATGATGGTGATATGGCAATGGCTGACTACATACTTGACGCTGGCTGGTAGCGAATTACTGACGCTCAGATAAAGAGATAAAATGCCCCATAAACAAAATAGTTTTATTGGCTCCTGAAATACTTCGTGTACGAACAAAATAAAACCAGATGCTTATTCAACGTCTTACTCTGAGTAATGATCAGGTTAGTAATCGGCTTATGCCGTCCTTCTTCAATTCAGAGATCAGCTCACACTTCCAGTAACTCCAGCCTCAGCCTCGTCTCTTCCAGATCAAGCTCGTATTCGATGCGATGCAACACTTCATCGTCTATCTGTCCCTTGTTGCGCATGTCGATACTCATCCTGCGCTCGTGCGACAGTAGCTCCTGCTGCACGTTGAGAAATTCGCGTATCTTTTCTTCCGAGAGCTTGCCCTCTTCGTTTTCCTTCTGCTGCATGCGCTGTATGCGCAACTCGTATTTCGATTTTACTTTACTCAGTACCTGATCCGATAATGAAAGGGAGTAATTCTCTTCGATATGCTCAATGGCCGATGACGCAATACGGAATCGTGCCTCACGTTCGTGCTGGTTTCCATCGGCTTGTATATTCAGCCACTTCACAATGGGGCGAAGCGTAAATCCCTGAATCACCAGCGTGGAGAAGATCACACAGAAAGTAAGAAAGATAATCATGTCGCGATTGGGAAACTCGGTACCCCTTACGGTGAGCGGAAGCGCAAGTGCCGCTGCCAGTGATACCACACCGCGCATGCCCGACCACGCTACAATCGCCACCTGCTTTACATCCGGCATTTCTTCTTTCTTTCGTATCGCTTTAAATATCCAGCGGGGAAGATAAGTACCCGGAAACACCCATATAATGCGGACGATGATGGTGGCCGCACTAACCAGGGCTCCGTACAGCATCAATGAACTGAGCGATTCGCCATGGATGTTGTTAAGTATCGTAGGCAGCTGCAGACCGATGAGTATGAAAATGATTCCGTTCAAAAGAAAGGTCATTGTTTCCCATACGGCATTGGCTTGCAAGCGGGTTTTATGATTGAATACTTCCGAAGAAGTCCATGACATGATAATACCGCAGGTAACGACAGCAAGTACTCCCGAACTATGAATGTGTTCGGCCGCCAGGTACGATACATACGGTGCCAGTAAGGTAAAGGTCGTATCCGTTACGGCATTGTCCGGGGTGATGCGGTGGATCCAATAGAAGGTATAGCCGGCCGCCACGCCTACCAGCAGCCCTACCCCTGCTACATAAAAGAAATTGATGGAGGCCAGCCAGAAGATGAATGTACCTGTGGCTACGGTAGTGATGGCATATCGGTACGCAATCAAACCGGTGGCATCGTTGACCAGACTCTCTCCTTCCAGAATAGTAATGAGTCGCTTGGGTAAAGCAAGACCTTTGGTAGCGGCAGTAGCGGCCACAGCATCAGGCGGAGAAACGATGGCGCCTAACACAAATGATTCGGCCCAGCCAAAGCCGGGAATAAAATGATGTGCAATCGCCGCTACCGCGGTAGTGGTAAACAATACGCAACCTATGGCCAGCAGTGAAATAGGTCTGCGGGCTGCTTTGAATTCATACCAGGAGGTATTCCACGCTGCCGCATACAATACGGGCGGCAGGAATAACAGGAACACGATGTCGGGGTCAAGCGAGATGTTGGGCAGCCAGGGAGTAAAGCCAATACCCATACCGGCCAGCACCAGTAAAATAGGATACGGAATCCTGATTTTATCGGTGATCTGGGCAAGGGCGGTGACTACAGCCAGAAGGGCTATGATGATTGAAATATTCTCCATTTAAAATTACAGTCGTTCTTTTTCTTGAAAGACATCCCAACCAGCAACTCCTCCTGTTTGGTTCCCGTCTTCAATAACTTTAAAACACCCAAAATAAAGCAATCTTTCCACTTTTCAAGTAAAAAAATAAAGCAACAGGAAGCGATACCTGGTAGTACGGCCTATCGATAGTGCACGGCGATCATGGATGTTGTTTTAAAATAACAATGAAGTTTTCAGAACCTTTTGTCGTTAATTTGGTTCTTTAAGAACTCTGATGAAAGTAGCCGTAACCCGAAAAGAACATTTCAATGCAGCGCACCGCCTGCACAACCCCGAATGGACGGACGATAAAAATCAAATGGTATTTGGTAAGTGTAACAATCCTAATTATCACGGCCATAACTATGACCTGGAAGTAACACTGGTGGGTACCCCCGATCCTGCTACGGGATATGTTTATGATTTGAAAGTATTGAGTGACCTGATCAAGGATCATGTGCTTCATCACTTCGATCATAAAAACTTAAACCTGGATGTAGCCTACTTTAAAGAACTGAACCCCACCGCCGAAAATATCGCGATCGTGATCTGGAGGATATTACGACAGCAAATTGATAACCAGTACGATCTGAAAATTAAACTTTATGAAACCGAACGAAATGTCGTTGAATATCCCATCCATTAATTCCGAAGAGCACGATGAAGATGATCACATTGTCAGCTCATGGGATACCCCCATGCGTGAAGATGCCTTTGTTATGGACGATGATGAAAAG
Source organism: Flammeovirgaceae bacterium (assembly GCA_023251155.1). Lineage (GTDB taxonomy): Bacteria > Bacteroidota > Bacteroidia > Cytophagales > Cyclobacteriaceae > ELB16-189. The sequence continues at coordinate 2,651 of JAHEZH010000124.1, forward strand.
ATCATCCGTATCGAAAAGCATTTTCAGGAGATCATGACCATACTGGGGCTCGATCTGAAAGACGACAGCCTCAAAGGAACTCCGCGCAGGGTGGCCAAGATGTATGTGAAGGAAGTATTCAGCGGCTTAAATCCAAAGAACCGTCCTACGGCCAAACTCTTTGATAATAAGTACAATTACGATCAGATGCTGGTGGAGAAAGACATCACGTTTTACTCTCATTGCGAGCATCATTTTGTGCCTATCTATGGCAAGGCACATGTGGCTTATTTCTCTTCCGGCAAGGTGATTGGTCTTTCCAAGATCAACCGCATTGTACAATATTATTCCAAACGCCCGCAGGTGCAGGAACGACTGACCGTACAAATTGGCCAGGAGTTGCAGCGCATTTTACAAACCGAAGATGTGGGAGTAGTAATGGATGCTAACCATATGTGTGTCGCTTCACGCGGAGTGGGTGACACCAATAGTAAAACGGGCACGGCGTATTTCTCAGGTAAGTTCAAAGACGAGAACATGAAGCGTGAGTTTTTGAATTACATCAATAGCAAGTAATTCAGGAGAGTTAAAATTGAATGGTGGATTGTTAATCGGTGCATCCACCTGCTTTTTCCTTGATTATCCGTGCTCATCGGCGCAAGCGGGTGCAAAAAAAAGATAAGGTAGGCGAAGCACTTTATGTTAACGATTCTCAACTCCATTCACGTGCGGCAGTTTGTTTCTGCTGTCTTTTGTTACCTTCATCCCTCCGCGAAAAGCAAATCAATGGGCTAACCGTTGGTGGTCATTCTTTCTTTTTGCAGCAGCTTGTACGCTTGCCAGTCCTGTCATTTACGATGATACTGTCGTTACCCGGCTGAGGTATTGCTGATGGATGGCCGCTTGGGCAAAGACCATCTACGGATGGAATTGGTGAAGACCCCTGCTCCCCCGTTTCCGTAAAGAATAGCTGGTGCCTGCGACTGGGTCAGCACCGTACACGATATTAATTTATAATGTATCCATATAACTGCCTAACTACTTCAAAACCATTGGCAACACGTTCACTACGTTTGAAAATATCACACACGTTTACGTGTAAATCATCGCGTTAATCCATGTCTTTTTTGTAGTTTAGCGGCACTAATTGAACCTAAATATGGTATTTGACTTAGACATGATCAAGGCACTCTATCAGGCGATGCCTGAGCGGATTGCTAAAGCAAGAAAAGAGGTAGGTAAACCTCTTACCCTATCTGAAAAAATCCTGTACGCTCACTTACACACCGATCAGAAGCTGGAAAACTTCGGACGTGGCAAGTCTTATGTTGACTTTGCTCCGGACCGCGTAGCGATGCAGGATGCTACTGCACAGATGGCGCTTTTGCAGTTCATGTCAGCCGGCCGGCCAAAAGTGGCTGTGCCAAGTACGGTGCACTGCGATCACCTGATCGTAGCAAAAAATGGTTCAGCCGAAGATTTGACTGTTGCGACAACTGAAAGCAAGGAAGTGTTTGATTTCCTTTCTTCGGTATCAAACAAATACGGTATCGGCTTCTGGAGACCAGGTGCTGGTATCATTCACCAGGTAGTGTTGGAAAACTACGCCTTCCCAGGAGGTATGATGATCGGTACTGACTCGCACACAGTGAATGCGGGAGGTCTGGGTATGGTAGCCATCGGTGTGGGTGGTGCAGATGCGGTAGATGTAATGGCCGGTATGGCGTGGGAGTTGAAATTCCCCAAGCTGATCGGTGTGAAACTGACCGGTAAACTAAGCGGATGGGTTTCTGCTAAAGACGTGATTTTAAAAGTGGCTGGTATTCTTACTGTGAAAGGCGGTACCGGTGCGATTGTTGAATATTTTGGTGAAGGTGCCACTTCCATGAGCTGTACCGGTAAGGGTACAATCTGTAACATGGGTGCAGAAATTGGTGCGACCACCTCTACCTTCGGCTACGATGAGTCCATGAGCCGTTACCTGTCATCCACCGGCCGCGCTGAAGTAGCTAAGATGGCGGACAAGATCAAAGAACATTTGACGGCCGATCCGGAAGTATATGCTAACCCGGAACAGTATTTTGATCAGGTGATTGAAATCAATTTATCCGAACTGGAGCCGTACCTCAACGGACCTTTCACTCCTGACCTGGCTACACCTATTTCTAAAATGAAGGAGGAAGCCGCTAAGAATGGCTGGCCTACAAAAATTGAAGTAGGGTTGATTGGTTCATGTACCAACTCTTCCTATGAAGACATTTCGCGCTCTGCCAGTCTGGCAAGACAGGTGGTGGCTAAAAACCTGAAGACGAAAGCGGAATTCACCATCACTCCGGGTTCAGAACTGGTGCGTTATACCATTGAGCGTGACGGCTTTATCGATACATTTGACAAGATCGGTGCAAAGGTGTTTGCCAATGCCTGCGGACCTTGTATCGGTATGTGGAGCCGCTTTGGCGCAGACAAGAAAGAGAAGAACACCATCGTTCACTCCTTCAACCGTAACTTCCAGTCGCGTAACGATGGCAACCCGAACACCTATGCATTTGTTGGTTCACCGGAACTGGTTACCGCATTGGCAATAGCAGGTGATCTGGCCTTCAATCCGCTCACCGACTACCTGACGAACGAAGCCGGTGAGAAAGTAAAGCTTGACCCTCCTAACGGAGATGAATTGCCGAAGAAGGGATTTGATGCGGAAGATCCGGGATACAAAGCGCCTGCGAAAGACGGAAGCAAAGTAGTAGTGAGCGTAAGCCCTACTTCTGATCGTCTTCAACTGCTGGCACCTTTCGAGCCCTGGAACGGTAAAAACTACATGGGCCTTCGTATTTTGATCAAGGCGAAAGGAAAATGTACTACCGATCATATTTCAATGGCTGGTAAATGGCTGAAGTACCGCGGGCATTTGGATAACATCTCCAACAACCTGTTGATCGGTGCAACCAACTTCTTCAATGAGAAGATCAACAGTGTGAAGAACCAGTTGACCAGCGAGTATGGCGAAGTGCCTGCCGTACAACGTGCCTATAAAGCACAAGGCATCGGTTCCATTGTCATCGGAGACGAAAACTATGGTGAAGGTTCATCACGCGAGCACGCAGCGATGGAGCCCCGCTTCTTAGGTGTGAAAGTGATCCTGGTAAAATCATTTGCCCGTATCCACGAAACCAACCTGAAGAAACAAGGTATGCTGGGGTTGACGTTCGCTAACAAAGACGACTACAACAAAATCCAGGAAGACGACAGCATTGATATTATTGACCTGACCGAGTTCGCTCCGGATAAGCAACTGACTTTAGTGCTGAACCATGCTGACGGAACAAAGGATACCATCAAGGTAAACCATACATACAATGCAGGTCAGATCGGATGGTTCAAAGCCGGATCTGCCCTGAACCTGATGGCAGCACTGGCAGCAAAGTCTGAGGTGAAGAAGGCTACACCTAAGCCACTTCCGGCGAAGGAGATTGCTGGTGTTAATGCAGCGGGTGTGCCTAAGCCTGCAGCGAACAAAACTTCGGTGCAGACAGCCACTACAAAATCAAAGACTACTTCTGTTAAGCCAGTAGCCAAGAAGAAAGCAGTGGCGAAGAAAGTAGTGAAAGTGGTGAAGAAAACAGCTGCTAAAAAGGTAGTGAAGAAAGCCGCTAAGAAAAAAGTAGCAGCTCCTGCTAAAAAGAAAGTCGCCAAGAAGGCAAAGAAAGTAGCTGCTAAGAAAGTGGTGAAATCAGCTAAGAAACTAGTGAAGAAGTTAGTAAAGAAAGCTTCTAAGGTAGTGAAGAAAGCGAAAGCAGCGAAGAAGAAAAAGTAAGATCAAGCTTTACATAACAGAAAGGGGGCCGTCAAGCCCCCTTTCTTATTTTGATGCGGTTTGAATTTACTTCTTCACCGCAAGACGGTACAAGATCACTCCCATCGCAGCAAAAGCCGCCACGCCAAGCAGTTGATATCCGTCTGCTCCCATCACTGAAGTTAATGTGTGCTCTACATTGAGTTTATCCATACTGTCCGCAAAGAACACCATGAGGATAGCCACAATCACGCCTGTTAATGCGCCACCGGCAATCAATCCTGTTGCGAACAAGCTTCCCCGGCTCAATTCATCTTCTTCTACTTTCTCCCCTTTCTTTTCTGCTCTCCAATCGATAACACCTTTCAATGCACCACCGGCAAAGATGGGAAGCGTGGTAGCGAGCGGAAGGTATAAGCCGATGGCAAAAGCCAATGCTTTGATCCCGCATAGTTCCATAGTAACAGCAATAAAGAAACCCACCATTACAAATTGCCAGTCGAGATTGAACGAAAGAATACCCCGTGCCAGTGTGGCCATTAACGTGGCCTGAGGTGCCGGATACAGATCACTTCCTATGGCATGTGTTAAACCCTGCTTGACCATCTCCGGAGTAGGCGTATCCAATAACTGTACGACCACACCAATCGCTACCGATGAAACGATGGCTCCAATGAAAAGAGCCAGTTGCTGGTACTTGGGTGTGGCACCGATGATGTATCCGGTTTTCAAATCCTGCGAAGTACCTCCTGCATTGGCGGCAGCAATACAAATCATTCCACCCACCACAATGGCTAACGGTTCATAAAATTTACCTGACCAGCCCACACTGGTAAAGATTAAGCAAGTGCCCATCAGGGTAGCGATCGTCATCCCTGAAATGGGATTGTTACTGGTGCCCACCAGACCTACAATGCGGCTGGATACCGTAACAAAGAAGAATCCAAACACAACGACCAGAATTCCGATCAGGAACTTTTGCAGGAATCCATCACCGGGAATAGTAGGAAGAACTGTAGTAAGGAATACCAAGGCAATGCTTCCGAAGATCACTACCTTAAAAGAAAGATCACGTTCGGTACGGAGCACGCCTGCTTCTCCTTTTTCTTTCAACGAGCCAATGCTTTTACGAAATGAATCCACAATAGTGGGAATGGTTTTTAGCAAGGTGATCAACCCACCTGCGGCCACCGCACCCGCCCCGATCTGGCGGATGTAAGCAAAGTACAATGCTGTTGAAAAGTTAGCAAAGGTCTTCGTTACCGGATCCCACCCCCCCTTTGCCCCCGGCTACCGCAATGTCTTTCAGGTAACCTACTTTTGTTAGCTGCAACGCAATGGCTTCCGGTGGCACCAGTGTACTGAGCAATGGAATGATGGCCCACCAGGCCAATACCGAACCGGCCACGAGCACTCCGGAAATTCGAGGTCCTATTATATAACCAACGCCTAAATACTCTGGCGTGATCTCCCCATTGATGGTAGCCGATGGCCAGAACTTGTTTACCTGGTTGGTAACGAAGGCGGGTGTTTCCGCAATCACATGAAAGATCTTTTGTAGCAGTGCGTACGCCAATGCTACGCCCATACCAATGAAAGCAGTCTGGGCGAATACTCCGCCCTTCTCGCCTGCCTGCAATACCGAAGCACAGGCTGTTCCTTCAGGATAAGGGAGTGTACCGTGTTCTTTTACAATCAATGATCTTCGTAAGGGAATCATCATCATGGTGCCCAGCATTCCTCCAAAGGCAGCAAGAATAAGTATGGTGAGGTAATCAAAGTAATGTTCACCAACACTCACTCCATTATCGCCCGGAGATAAAAAGACAAACGCAGGCAAGGTAAACGCCACCCCTGCAGCAATGGACTCACCGGCAGAACCGGTAGTTTGTATGATGTTGTTTTCAAGAATAGTGGTATTCAGAAATTTCCTTCCCAGCGTAATGGCAATGACGGCAATGGGTATGGATGCTGTTACCGTCAGCCCTGCTTTGAGTGCAAGGTAAACCGTAGATGATCCGAACAACACACCGAACAGACAACCAAACAACACCGACTTCACCGTAAACTCAGCGATGTTCTGATCGGCCGGAATAAATGGTTTAAACACTTTATTGACTTCCATAGGTTAGGTAAAAATGAAAAAGCAAGATAATTTAACTGACGTTGCCCATCAGTTTGCGGATAGGCTTATATAAAACAAGAAGCAGTAAACCAGCACCTAACATGATCTTGGCACAATAGCCAAACAGATCGACCAGCATCGTCGGATTCGCTTCGATGGCCGTCTTGTCAAACTCACCGGCATACAGTCCGGCAATAAGATTACCGAAAGCAAGACTCATGAACCAGATGCCCATCAGCTGGCCAAGTAAATTCTTTGGTGCTAACTTGGATGTGGCACTCATGCCTGTAGGATAAAGACAGATCTCACCAAAGGTGTGAAGGGTAAAGGTGCTGATCAGCCACCATGGCGAAGCGGAACTTCCTCCCACAATAATCATTGAGCCTCCCATCATTACAATAAATCCTAAACCGGTAAAAATGGGGCCGAGTGCCATCTTCACCGGAATAGAAGGACTCATCTTTCGCTTACCCAGCCATACCCACAGCCAGGCAAACACCGGTACAAATAATACCACTACAAGAGAAGGAACCGACTGAAACCATTCTGGCCTCAAATGGAAACTACCCAGTTCAAGATCGGTATACCGCTCAGCAAACAGATTCAGTGACGATCCCTGTTGCTCATAGCCGGAATAGAATAAGCCTGAAGTAAGGAAGAAGATAGCCAGTGCTACTAACTTCAGCCGTACGGACATATTCTGCCCCGTAAAGAACATGAGATAAATGAAATAAACGATGACACTCACGATGAGAATAACTCCCGATGCCTGTGCTACAACAATGGGATTGATGACAATGGTCTTTGTCATCATCAGCGCGACAAACACAGTAAGTAATAGTACAAAGGCAATGATTCCATTGCGAATGCTTTGATCGCGCTTTTGCTGCAATGTCTCATCGGCAAGGCGTTCGGGATACAATCCGGCTTCACCCAGGTTTTTTTCAGTGAGCTTGTATTGAATTAGTCCCAGTACCATGCCTACACCGGCTGCAGCAAATCCGTAATGCCAGTTGTACGCGCGAAGTTCACCGACAATGAGCGGAGAAATAAAACCACCGATATTGATCCCCATATAGAAAATGGAGAAGCCCGCATCTCTGCGTGCAGGTTCATCAGCTGAATACAACTCGCCAACCAAACTGCTGATGGTTGGTTTTAAAAGCCCCGTACCAATCATGATGAAGAGTAAGCCGAGGAAGAAGGTCTCCTGCGATGGAAAGGCCAGACAGGCGTGACCCAAAGCGATAATGCATCCGCCATAGAATACGGACTTCCGCAATCCAAAAAACCGGTCGGCCAGCCAGCCACCAGGCAGTGCCAGCAGGTACACAAACATGGTGTACAATCCATAAATCGCTCCTGCCGTTTTCTCTTCCATACCCAGCCCACCCGTTTCCACAGTGGCTACCATAAAGAGTAAAAGCATGGCCCGCATACCATAATAGCTGAAACGCTCCCACATTTCAGTAAAAAATAAAGTTGCCAATCCACGCGGATGGCCAAAGAACGTTTTGTCAGAATTCATCAGCGCCAATTATACTTTTGAAAGGGCGAAAAATAGGCCTATAAATCGGTTTTACCAAACCGCTAAAATATCAAAATATTATGTTTCAATCGATTGAAATAAAGTTTTTTGTACATTTGAGCTCATCAACCAAACAACTGTATGGAAGAGTCAGGAGTAAAACCCAAGCAGGCTTCAATCTCATCTTTAGGTTTCACGAAAGGAAAGGCACACTGGAACCTTTCACCGGAACAGCTGGCGAATATTTCAGTGGAGGCAGGACAAGCCACCATCACCAGCACAGGAGCACTCGCTATCAACACCGGCGAGTTTACCGGCCGCTCTCCAAAAGACAAATTCACCGTGCGTGACGCGCTTACCAAAGATGCCGTGTGGTGGAACAACTTCAATATTCCCTTCGACGCTGAAAAGTTTGAAAAGCTGTATCATAAAGTGATCGCTTACCTGAATGGTAAAGAAATCTACGTACGCGATATGTATGCCTGCGCAGATGACCGCTATCGCATGAACCTTCGTGTAGTCACCGAATACGCCTGGTCAAACCTCTTTGCGTATAACATGTTCCTTCGGCCCACGGAGAAAGAACTATTGGAATTCAACCCGGAATGGCTGATTGTAAATGCACCGGGCTTCAGTGCCCACCCCGAAGAGGACGGAACACGTCAGCATAACTTTTCCATCATCGATTTTACACGCAAGATCATTTTAACCGGTGGTACCGGATATACCGGGGAGATCAAGAAAGGGGTATTCACCGCATTGAACTTTATACTTCCGCATCAGAAAAATGTATTCGCCATGCATTGCTCTGCCAACATTGGCCAGGACAATGACACGGCCATTTTCTTCGGCTTATCAGGCACCGGCAAAACCACGCTTTCGGCAGACCCTCACCGCCGGCTCATTGGTGATGATGAACATGGCTGGACGGAAGACCATGTCATCTTCAATTTTGAAGGCGGCTGCTATGCCAAGACGATTGACCTGACCGAAGAAAAAGAACCCGACATTTTTAAAGCCATCCGCAAGGGGGCATTGCTTGAGAATGTATGCTATAAAAAGAACAGCAACGAAGTTGATTTTACGGATTGTTCATTGACGGAGAACACGCGGGTAAGCTATCCGATCAACCACATCAATAATATTGCAGTGCCGTCCCTGGGGCGAAATCCAAAAAACATTTTCTTCCTTACCTGCGATGCTTATGGTGTGCTTCCTCCTATTTCAAAGCTTACGCCAGGGCAAGCCGCCTTTCATTTCATCTCCGGATATACGGCTAAAGTGGCGGGCACCGAAGCAGGAGTAACCGAGCCCACCATGACTTTTTCTGCCTGCTTTGGCGCACCGTTTATGCCGCTACACCCTACGCGCTATGCCGAAATGCTGAGCAATAAAATGCGTGATGCACAGGTAAATGTTTGGATGGTGAACACAGGCTGGTCGGGTGGAGCGTATGGCACGGGTAAGCGAATGAGTTTGAAATACACCCGCGCACTGATCCATGCCGCATTGAATGGCGAACTGAGCAAAGTGATTTATGAAAATCATGAAGTATTTGGTATAGCCATGCCCACTCATTGCCCTGAAGTGCCGGCAGAAATTCTGAATCCAAAAAATACCTGGGCAGACAAGGAGGCCTACGACCAGAAGGCAGCTTTCCTTGCCGATGCATTCAATAAAAATTTTATGAAATATGCTTCCTTTGCCAACGAAGAAATCCTGGCCGGAGCACCACATCAGAAAGAACATGCCTGAAGAAGAGAGCGGGCATGGATTACTTTTCTCTCTTTACCTAACCTAAACCAGAAGGCCGGAACATGTGTCCGGCCTTCGCATTTAGTGACAGTATCGACTGAAAGAGGATTATGCTGCGATGATCTTCTTGATGTTAGCGGCAGAGGCTTCGATACTCTTGATGGATGATTCCGGATAGGTCTCCTGCTCTACAAAGAAATACTTCAGACCCGATTTCTTTGCTTGTGCAAACAACGCTTTGAAGTCGATCGAACCAGTGCCTACATCGGCATTGCGATTACGATCTTCCTTGCTCATGTCTTTCACATGCCACATTTCAAAGCGGCCGGGGTATTTCTCAAAGTACTTGATTGGATCATATCCGGCATTGTATACCCAATACAGATCCAGTTCGAAGGTCACCAGCTTAGGATTGAGTTCTTTCAGCATCAGGTCGATGATTATTTCGCCTTCTACCTTGTCAAACTCAAACGCATGATTGTGGTATCCGAAACGGATGCCGTGCTTCTTGCAAACAGCACCGGCTTTATTCAGATCAGCGCAGATTTGTTTGATCGATTCAATGGTAGTGCCGCGCTGACTTTCGGTAAGGTAAGGTACCACCATGTACTTCTGGCCAATTGCTTTTGCATCGGTTACGGCCTTCTCCCACTTATCGCTCTTTGCCAGATCAATTCCATAATGACCGCTGGTTACTTTCAGTCCGATACTTTTAGCATAGGTACCAAATTCTGAGAAAGCCATTCCGAATATCTGACCATCATTGTATCCATAGGTTTCTACTGAAGTGTAACCAAAATCAGCTACTTTCTTCAATACCCCCTTGGGATCCTGATTGATGATATCGCGAAGTGAATATAGTTGCAACCCGATCTCCTGCTTCTTGCCTGCGGCAAATGCGGAGGATGAAAGCAGCAATGCGCCACCCGCCATCAGGGAAGACTGAATAAAATCTCTTCTTTTCATTTTCTTTTTTTAGTTAAACGATAATGGTGAATCGTTAAATGCAGTGTGAAGTCGTTGCCGGAAACGTATCTCCCCTATTAAACTTTTACACAATCCACATTTAACTCAACCAACTACTTCAGTTTCTTGATTTTCATATTACGAAAGGATACCTGGTCACCATGATCCTGCAAGGCAATATGTCCTTTCGTTGCTTTACCAAAGCCGGGCATGCTTTTGAACTTGCTTCCGGCTACCAGGGCATCCCATTCCGGGGTGTGCATGGTAAACTCAACTACTTTGGTACCGTTAAGAAAGAATGCATAATGACCTTTGCTTGAAATAATGCTGGCCTGATTCCATTCGCCGGCTGGTTTCACTGTTTCCACAACACAGGAAACCAGATCATACAAATCACCGGCTCTGTGCTTGATGATTTTGGCATCCGGATGACATTCGTTATCCAGCACTTGCATTTCGGGCCCGGTGTTCCACACATATTTGTATTTGGGATCTTCCACTACATTAAAGATGATGCCGCTGTTACCACATTTGGCAATCTTCCACTCATAAGTGAATTCGTAGTTTTCATATTCTTCTTTGGTAAGAATATCTCCCGCTTTCACACTTTTATCCGATGTATCCAACGTCAGTGTACCATCAACCACTTTCCAGGCTGCGCCAATCGGTTCACTGGTATTGAACGCTTTCCAGCCGGTGGTGGTCTTTCCATCGAACAGCAATTGCCAGCCGTCTTTCTTTTCTTCTTTGGTCAACGTGTTCTGCGCCATCGCATTTACGGTGACCAGGGTGAGCAACGCCAATATCGTTTTTTTCATAAAGCAGGGATTAATGTTCCTTCTCACCATCCAGTGAAAGCACGTAGCGTGCCATCTTTTCGGCATCTGCTTCAGAAATATCAGGGTGAGCCGTCATGGGTATTTCGCCCCAGTTACCTGAACCACCTTTAATGATTTTGTCTGCCAGCATTTTTACATTGGCTGCTGTAAACTCGTACTTCTTGGCGACCTCAGTATGTGCAGGGCCGATGATTTTATTGGTAGGGTGATGGCAGGTTTTGCAATCACTCGCTTTCACCAGCGATTCGCCCTGAGCGATAATCTCGCTGGCAGAGGTTTGAGGAGCTGCTTCGGTTGCTTCCGGTGTTCCGTAATCTTCCTGGGTTGCCGTAGTCTCTTTCTTGCCCCCGCAGGAACTAAGCGCAATACACACTGCCAATGACAAACCAAATACTGATGTTCTTTTCATAAAGTGATAAATTAAAAAATTATATTCCTAAAATCTGTTTATTCAATTTGGGGTTCTTTCCTGCCGAAGCAAAATCATCAAACGCTTTTTCGGTGACACGGATGATATGATCCTGTATGAACGGGGCACCTTCGGCTGCGCCTTGCTCCGGATGTTTGATGCAGCACTCCCACTCCAGCACGGCCCATCCTTCATAGCCATATTGTGTGAGCTTGCTGAAGATCGATTGAAAATCAACCTGGCCGTCACCCAATGAACGGAAACGTCCGGGCCGATTGATCCAATCCTGATAACCACCGTACACACCACTCTTTCCGGTAGGATTAAACTCGGCATCCTTCACATGGAACATCTTGATGAACTGGTGATAGAAGTCAATGTACTGCAGGTAATCCAGCTGTTGCAATACAAAGTGACTCGGATCGTAAAGCAGGTTGGCGCGGGTATGTTTACCGGTGGCCTCCCAGAAGCGTTCAAAGGTAACACCATCATGCAGGTCTTCGCCCGGGTGTATCTCATAGCAAACGTCTACTCCTACTTTGTCGAAGGCATTCAATATCGGCAGCCAGCGCTTGGCTAATTCTTTAAAGCCATCTTCTACCAGCCCTGCCGGGCGCTGTGGCCATGGGTAAACCGTGTGCCACATCAATGCTCCGGAGAAGGTAGCGTGTGCATTCAGCCCCAGATTCTTACTTGCTTTTGCGGCGAGCTTCAATTGATCTACCGCCCAGGCAGTACGCTCCTTGGGTTTGCCATGCAATGACTTCGGTGCGAAGCCATCAAACATCACATCATAAGCAGGGTTCACTGCTACCAGCTGACCTTGCAGGTGAGTGGATAACTCGGTGATTTGCAATCCCAATGATTCGATAGTTCCCCGGTATTCGTCTGCATAGTCTTTGCTTTCGGCTACTTTTTTCAAGTCAATCGCACGACTGTCCCAGGTAGGAATCTGTACACCCTGATAACCTAATGAAGCGACCCATTTGCTAATGGATTTGATATTGTCAAACGGAGCTTCATCCCCCAGAAACTGAGCAAGAAATATCGCTGGTCCTTGTATTGTTTTCATACGTTGATTAGTTATACGTGATAGTTAACGGTTAATCGTAATTGAAGTCAAAGTGCGTTCACTCTTAACTGATAACGATTAACCCTAATACTTCTTAATACTTCACCTTGGTCCATTTGGCATTTGACTTCGATGACCGGATTACGGTATCCACGAAAGCCATTCCCTTTACCCCATCTTCCACATCAGGAAAATCGTATTTGGCGGCATTTACCTTCTTACCCGGTTTGTAATCGCGCACCGCTCTTCCAAAGGCCATGTATAAGTTAGCAAATGCTTCAAGGTATCCTTCCGGGTGACCGGATGGCGTGCGTGTGTTGAGCTTGGCCGCATCCGAAAGATAACCTGATCCGGTGCGGAGAAGTTGCTTCGGTTTATCGAGCCACTTCATCACCAGGGTGTTGGGTTCTTCCTGTCTCCATTCCAATCCACCTTTCTCACCATATACCCGGATGTTGAGATTATTCTCTTCCCCTGCAGCTACCTGAGTAGCGATCAATGATCCGGTCGATCCGTTTTCAAACTTCAATAACATGGAACTGTCATCGTCCAGCAAACGACCCTTCACTACTGTATTCAGCAATGCACATATTTCAGTAATGTCTGAACCGGTGATGTACTCAGCAAGGTTGGCCGCATGTGTACCAATGTCACCGATAGCGCCACCCGCTCCGGATTTACTGGGGTCTGTACGCCAGCTGGCCTGTTTGTTTCCGGTTCCTTCCGAGTAAGTAGAAAGCCATCCTTGCGGATATTCCACATATACCTTTCTTACTTTACCCAATGCACCCGTAGCGATGAGATGTTTTGCTTCCTTCACCATGGGATAGCCGGTGTAGGTATGAGTAAGGGCAAATACCAATCCTGTTTTCTCTACCAGCTTCTTCAATGTTTTCGCTTCTGCGATATTGAAAGCAAGTGGCTTATCGATGATCACATGAAACCCATTTTCCAGCGCCAGTTGTGCCGGAGCAAAATGCATGTGATTGGGTGTAACAATCGAAACGAAATCCATGCGCTCGCCTTCCGGCAATGCCTTTTCTTTTTCAATCATTTCCGTGAAACTTCCATAAACGCGATTGGCAGGAAGTGCTAATGCCGCTCCTGTCGCTTTTGATTTATCCGGGTTGCTGCTGAACGCTCCGCATACTAATTCGATTTCTCCATCGAGGTTAGCCGCTTTGCGATGTACAGCACCAATGAAAGCCTCGAGGCTCCCACCGACCATACCCATGCGTAGTTTTCGTTTAGTTTGAACTTTGGCCATGTGTTTAGGTTAATTAAAAACGCTTGAAAATAAGCAATTTTATCAACTGAATCGGTTGCAATGTTTTAAAAGAAAAATGCAGTACCCTAAAGGCGGATAAAACCTTTAGGGTACTGCATCTCGCATTCAATTAGATAAACTTGTTGATCAGGTTTTCGTAATACTCCTGCTTGCCGCTAAGCTGCTCAGGTTCACCGTTTTTATGTGCCAGCTTCACCAATTCCTCGAGGCCTACTTTACCCTGAGTGAATTGTTTTCCCTTGCCGGAGTCGAACGAGGCATAGCGTTGTGCTCTCAGTTTGCTGTATTCACCATCATCCAGAATGGCCTGAGCGGTGAGCAGTGCACGCGCGAAAGTATCCATCCCTCCAATGTGTGCATAAAAGATATCCGCCAGATCGGTGGAGTTTCTTCTGGTCTTGGCATCGAAGTTCACCCCTCCATTTTTGAAACCACCGCCTTGCAGAATGACCAGCATGGATTCGGTCAGTTCATACAGGTTATTCGGAAATTGATCGGTATCCCATCCGTTCTGGTAATCACCACGGTTAGCATCGATGCTTCCGAGCAACCCGGCATCAACAGCCACCTGCAATTCGTGTTCGAAGGTATGATGGGCCAGCGTAGCATGGTTTACTTCCAGGTTCAATTTGAAATCGGCCAGCAGATCATATTGACGCAGGAATGAAATCACGGTAGCTGCATCAAAGTCGTACTGGTGCTTGGTGGGTTCCATCGGCTTCGGTTCGATCAGGAATGTTCCTTTAAAACCTTGTGCTCTGGCATAATCTTTAGAAGCATGAAGGAAGTTTGCGAGGTTTTCGATTTCGCGCTTCATGTTGGTATTCAGCAAAGACATGTATCCTTCACGACCGCCCCAGAACACATAGTTTGCTCCGCCCAATTCGATCGTAGCATCCAATGCATTCTTTACTTGCGTGGCCGCATAGCACACCACGTTGAAGTCCGGGTTGGTAGCCGCACCATTCATGTAGCGTGGATTTGAAAACAGGTTGGCTGTTCCCCAAAGCAACTTTACCCCTGATGCTTTCTGTTTCTTCTTGGCATACTCCACCGCTTTCTGCATGCGTGCTTCGGATTCCTTCAGGTTAGCACCTTCGTCTACCATGTCCACATCGTGAAAGCAATAGAGCGGAGCGCCTATTTTGGTGATGAATTCAAAGGCAGCATCCAGCTTGTCATACGCGCGCTGTACGGCATCGGTACTTTGATCCCAG
>JAHEZH010000125.1 GCA_023251155.1 Flammeovirgaceae bacterium
TGTTCCGGTGGGAGGTATTGCGTAAACAAGAATACAAGTGGTGGATCGGGCGGGTGCGTAAAAACCTGGAGCTGTACGATGTGCTTCGTTTTGATCACTTCCGTGCGTTTTTGGATTATTGGGAAGTACCCGCAGCAGAATCAACCGCTATCCATGGTGAATGGAAAAAAGGACCGGGTGCAGCATTTTTTAATGCATTGAAACAAGAGACACCTTCGCTTCCGTTCATCGCCGAAGATCTTGGTGATGTGACACAGGAAGTATTTGATCTGCGCGATCAGTTTCAGTTTCCCGGTATGAAAATTCTGCAATATGCGTTTGATGAACAGATGGCCAACTCCATTTTCATTCCTCATCATTATACCAACAACTCGATTGTCTATACCGGCACGCACGATAATAATACCACACGAGGATGGTACAGAATAGAAACAAGCAAAGAGCAGCGAAAGCGGGTAGAGCACTATCTGGGTTTCCGTGTAAAAGAAAAAACAGTAAGTGAGGCATTGATTCGCACGGCCTATCGCTCCGTAGCAAAGACGGTGATTATACCCATGCAGGACATATTGAACCTCGATGAAGAAGCGCGGATGAATACACCTTCTTCGCTGGAAGGAAACTGGCGCTGGCGAATGAAGTCAGGCCAGTTGAATGACGTCATGGAAACTCGCCTGAGAGATTGGACAAAAACATACGGAAGATGATGCTATGCGTTCATTGAATCCCTGTGCGCAGGCGTCATCGCTAGTTGGTCAAGGTAGCGGGCAAAGTTATTGATGACCAGCGTGGAATAATAGTGCTGAACGTCTACACTGTCTTTCAACCCGCTCACCAGGATGTGGGTAGACAGCGTTTCTCCTTTATAAGCAAACGAATAAAAGGCAAACAGCGTATGGATGCCTTGTTCCGGAACCGGACTGGCATAGCCGGTGATTGCAATCCCCCAATCACAGGAGAAGTGCTGAGTCACGCCGATGGCCATTTGGGCAGCCACTTCTTCCGATACACCATTACTTTGAAGTGCTTTCAGTGGATCGATACTCAAATGACGTGCCTTTTGATTCAGATTATACGAAGTGATCCCTCCTTGGTAAAAATGACTCGCTCCCACACTGGATGAAAGTAATACCTGCAGGTAGCCTGAGGTAACACTTTCAGCTACTGCAAGGGTTTCATTCCGGGTGATCATGAAATCACTGATCACGTTAAGATTTTTAGCGCTGTCAGCGATTAGCGGTTTTTTTTGGCTGAGGATCATCAGTATCGTTTTTGAAATGCCCGGATTACAGCACGGTGGTAAAAAAAGATGCCAGTAACGTAAGTTAGTGAAATAGTAGTAGCTGATCGTCAGTGATTTGACCATTCCCCGACTGATTTAGTTAATTTTGGCGTTTAATTTTTACACAATGCAGCGCATAGCGATTGATATGGACGAGGTGATAGCGGATGTTTATCCCCGCTTTTATGAATGGTATGAACGGGATTTTAATTTAAAAATTGATCAGCAGCTCATTCAGGGCAAATACATTCGTGATACGGTTCCATCCGATCATCGTGAAAAAGTAGCTAACTACCTTCATGTGGATGGTTTCTTTAAAGACCTGCCTGTAATTGCCGACAGTCAAGAGGTACTCTTTGAGCTGTCAAAAAAATATGAGTTGTTTATTGCCAGCGCAGCCATGGAGTTTAAGTATTCATTACTGCATAAGCACGAGTGGATGACCACCCATTTTCCTTTTATTCCGTGGTCGCACATTGTGTTTTGCGGAGACAAGAGTATTATCCATGCCGACTATCTCATCGATGATCATGTTCGTAATTTCAAAGGTTTCAGAGGGCAGGGGATACTGTTCACCTCGCCACACAACATCAATGAAACATGGAACCCCAGAGTAAACAACTGGAAAGAGGTAGCGAAGCTCTTGCTTTAGCCGTAGAGGCGCAATGATGATCAATTCAATTGATTCGTTAAAATTTATCGAGGTTTTTTGTTCTTTTACTAATAGTTTTGATCCCCAATGAGCACGATTACAATACAGGAAAAAACAGCCGGGGCGGTCGCTTCGAAATTACTTGAAATAGAAGCCATCAAATTGAATTACAAGACTCCGTTTACGTGGAGTTCCGGATGGAAATCACCCATCTATTGTGATAACCGGTTGGCGTTGTCCTATCCCGCTATCCGCACTTTCATCCGGCAAAGTTTATCGCAAGCCATACGCGAAAATTTTGCAGGTGCAGCGTGCATTGCAGGTGTAGCTACAGCGGGTGTACCGCAAGGTGCACTGGTCGCCGAAGAATTGGAATTACCCTATATCTATGTGCGTCCCAAACCCAAAGACCATGGTATGGGTAACCTGATCGAGGGAAAAATTACGCGTGGGCAAAAAGTAGTGTTGATTGAAGATCTGATCTCCACCGGGGGCAGCTCATTGAAGGCAGCACAGGCACTGCAGGAAGCAGGCTTCCACGTGCTCGGCATGGTGGCCATCTTTACGTATGGGTTTGATACCGCAACGACCAATTTTAAAGAAGCAGGAATTCCGCTCGTATGCCTCAGCGATTTTAGCCATTTACTCCAAGAAGCAGTCAACAAAAATTACCTGAAGGAAGACGAGCTTATTTATGTGAAGAGCTGGAGATTGGATCCTGCCAATTGGAAATAAATAGTACTAAGTGATTCGGATGGGAAAAGATAATAAGTGACCTGCCAGGGCTCGTCCCCAAAACATCCAATCCATATTCGTCAGCACAGACCATCACCTAAAGGTACAGCAGCCTGAGTGTTTCTGCATTTTATGAATACCGGCCAGGTTCTGTCTCCGGTTAAAATGATGAACTTCCTGGCAACGCAATATTTTCCAGGAACTTAGTAGCTTCTTCACTGCTGATCGCCCACACCGATTCAACATCACCGCTTTCCTGGGTTATCTTTACTTCTACAAAGAAGTCCAGAACGGAATAGAGATGTAATTTGAAATTCGCATGCTCCATCTCCTGGAGGTAGGTACCTGTTCTCAGGGTAAACCGCACACGTTCACTTAAGGAACACTCATTAAAATCAGCACTTGTCATGATCAAGGTGGCATTTTGAATCATGCTTAATGGTTTAAAGCCGCTCGGGTAACCCATCTCAGCAGTATTTTTATTAGTTGGCGGAGCGGTTCCGGTGTCAGGGCGAAACCGGAGTGCCATGGCACGTTTCGGTCTGAGTAAAAAAATAGTATCTTAAAGGAAGGTTCGGATAGCAATGGAATGAACAGGCTTGATGTTGTTGCTCCTGCTTGAATGAAATACCCGCGATGTCATTAATGGAATATGATGGACACTACTTTGAATTTTGAGCTGCTATTCGAATCACTGCCCGATCTCTATCTTATCCTGTCACCCGACCTCACCATCAGAGCGGTGAGTGATGAATATTTAAAAGCGACCCTTACGGTGCGTAAAGAAATTATAGGGCATAACCTGTTCGACATCTTCCCGGATAATCCGGAAGATCAGTCAGCAGATGGTGTTTCTAATTTGCGCTCGTCATTGAATTATGTTCTTCATCACCGGCAGCAGCATATAATGCCTGTGCAGAAGTACGACGTGCGAAGACCCGATGGTGTGTTCGAAACCCGGTACTGGAGCCCTAAAAATACTCCGATACTGAATGCCCGGCAAGAAGTGGAATACATTGTTCATCAGGTCAAGAATGTGACCAGTGAACATCTTTCACTGGAACGAGTGGAAACCCAATCAAAAGAATTTCAGTATTT
Source organism: Flammeovirgaceae bacterium (assembly GCA_023251155.1). Lineage (GTDB taxonomy): Bacteria > Bacteroidota > Bacteroidia > Cytophagales > Cyclobacteriaceae > ELB16-189. Next base: position 3,765 of record JAHEZH010000125.1, read on the forward strand.
TTTTAATTCCAGTTATGACCTGTGCGGGATTGCCAACAAAGACGGATACTTTGAAGTCGTCAACAGTAATTTCAGTAAAATCCTGGGGTATCCTGAAGAGGTTTTGTACAAAATTCCGTTCATTGAACTGATCCATCCCGATGATGTGGCCGAAACGCTGGAAGTATATGATAAGTTGAAGGCGGGTGCACAACTCATTCATTTTGTCAATCGTTATCGAAAGCAAGATATGACCTACGTGGACCTGGATTGGAATGCAACTCCCAATCCAGTGACCGGTAAGCTTTATTGTGTAGCCAGGGATATTACAGAGAGTAAGAAAAATCAGCTGGCCTTAAAAGAAAGCGAGGAGCAGATACAAACCATTTTTAAAAATGCACCGGATGCGGTAGTGGTGTTTGATGAAAAGGGCTTCATTGTCAAATGGAACCCGCGGGCCGAAACCATTTTCGGATGGAAGGAAGTGGAAATGATCGGACGTTCGCTTTACGAAACGATCTTTCCTGAATCACTTCGTGAAAAGCAGATGCATTACTTGTTTAACACGGCCAAGGGTGACATTATCAACCGGCTGGTTGAACTTATCGTAATACGCAAAGACCATACTGCTTTCACCGCAGGGATGTCCGTTTCACCTACCCTCGTCAATGGTGAGCCCATGTTCATTGGATTTGTTAGTGACATTACGGAGCGTAAAAATGCAGAACGTGCACTCAACAAGTTGAATGCAGAACTGGAAGACCGTGTGAAAAAACGGACCGATGAAATAGAGAAGAGGGAGAAGATTTTTCGAAAATTAATTGAAAACAACCATGACATCATCTTGCTGGTGGATAAGAAGTTCAGCGTGGTATATCGAAGTCCTTCGGCAGCAAAAATCACCGGATGGTCGGATCAGGAAGTGTTGAATCAACCCGTGACCAATAATATTCATCCGGAGGATAAAGCGGCGGCCAATCAAATGGTGAGTGATCTGATAGCGCATCCGGGCAGCGTGATTAATACCTTGTTCAGAAGCAGGCATAAAAACGGAAATTACCTTTGGGTGGAAGGTACGGCAATCAATCTTCTGGAAGACGCTGACATACGTGCTATCGTATTCAACTGTCAGGATATAACACAACAGAAGGAATTGCAGGATCTTTTGCATAAGGCAAATGCCCTGGCTCGTATCGGAGGGTGGGAAATCGATATGGTCAAGGGAACAGTTTACTGGAGTGACATCACGCGGGAAATTCATGAAACCGAAGCGGGGTACGTTCCTGATTTGACAACAGGTATCAATTTTTACAAAGAAGGACCGGGCCGCGAACTGATTCAGAAAAAAGTCAGCGAAGCAATTGATTTTGGAAAATCATGGGATGAAGAATTACAGATTGTGACCGCAAAAAATAATGAACGCTGGGTACGGGTCATCGGGGAAGCCGAATTTAAGGGTGATCAATGTGTGCGGGTGTACGGTAGTTTTCAGGACATCGACCAACGAAAAAAGGCACAACTGGAAGTACTGGAACTGAATGACCAACTGGAACAGAAAGTAATTCAAAGGACAGAAGAATTGAGAAAAAGTATTGCCGACCTGGAGGCGTTTTCGTATTCGGTTTCGCATGACCTGCGCGCACCACTGCGAAGTATTCTGGGCTACTCGGCTATCCTTGCGGAAGATTATGCCAGCCAGTTGGATGATGAAGCAAGGCGGGTGACCGGAATCATTAAAAAGAACACATTGAAAATGGGGCAGCTTGTGGATGACCTTCTGCACTTTTCTAAAATTTCCAGACAAGATATTTCCAAAAAGTCCATTGACACCAATTCGATGCTCAATGAAATCATAGAGAGTTTATCACCACCGGTGGCAATCACCTGGGTAATTGCTCCGCTCCCTGAAAGTCGGGGAGATTTCAATGCACTACGACAGGTATGGACTAACCTGCTATCCAACGCCATCAAATATTCTTCGAAGAAAGAACACCCGCGAATTGAGATTGGTAGCTTCACTCAATTGGATGCAACCGGATTTTTTGTTAAAGATAATGGAGCCGGATTTGACGCATTGTACAAGGATAAGTTGTTCAAGGTATTCCAACGTCTTCATCACGCACAGGAATTTGAAGGAACAGGAGTGGGGTTAGCCATTGTAGATAAAATCATCAGCAAACATGGAGGTAAGGTATGGGCAGAAGCGAACCTCAACCAAGGAGCTCAGTTCTTTTTTACATTGCCCAACAGCTGACATTGGTATGGCCTTACCAAAGGGTAGATGGATGTAGCGTCAATGGTAAAATGGCTTTTATTTCAGTTGGGCCGTCTCTTTCTGTTTATGATGGTCATGCCCGAAATTTTTTTCTCCTGCTTTGATTTCTATGGAGAGTTCGTTTTGCTTTGGTGGTAATGGGCACGTAGCATAAGGTGTGAACACACAGGGAGGATTGTAAGCTTTGTTGAAATCAACGAATACCGTTTCGTTGGCCACGGGTTTGGTGACGTATAAAAAACGTCCGCCTCCATACGTCTCTTTGCCACTGGTGGCATCTGCAAAAATAACGAAGAACTCTTCCTTGCTTCCTTTCAGTACATCCAGCCGGTGTTCTTTTCCCTGCAGCTGGAATACCAGGGTGCCGGGAGAAGACTGGGGTGTGGTCTGCCCTAATACATTAGTGATGGAAATGGTGCGAGATGAATCGGATGATTTTTCAAATGAAGCCGCTACACGATATTCCGCATCAACGGGGTAACGATCCACTCCGGTGAATGTCTTTTGCAATTCACTGTCATGATCACGCAACCGTATCCCTAACTTAGTATCGCGTTGGATGATGTTCCATTGAAGCGAACCACTTTTCAATACGGTGGTTTTGGCTGAATCAGGGTGGAAGATGATCCGTTCGGTAACGGGTGTGTCATTACTGGTGATGGCTACTCCTTTATTGACAAAGATGGAAACGGTATTTCCCTGTACTTTAAAATAGCCGGCTTGCTCAGCAATCTTTCCTTCCGGAAATACGATGTTGTTTTTCGGGCCACTTCCAAAGGTATTGATACCTTGCTCCAGCCAGAATAATCCGACCAGGTTCAGCCATCCATCGGGCGCTTTTACGTTTTCAATGCGCTTGGCGTGCCACGCATTCAATTCAGCTTCATAGGCTTTAAATTCTTCCGGGCTTTGTGTTTTCTTGGTGCTGCACGCACCCGCTATTAATAGTACAAGAGCAGCTATGGTTTGTCTTTTCATATCATTAAAGATGACATGCAAGTTAGTACTCTACTATTTTTATAGGCTAAAGTTGAGTAACTATTTTTCGATTACATTCATAAACTTTCATCGATCTACCGCTGGCAGTTGAAACGCTACCGGTATGGCATGGGGGTATTCAAAGTGGATTGGGCATTAGACGGTCCTATTCCATTTACGGCCAGGGAATGCAGCCATGCTGGCACGGTACATATTGGTAATACATTTGAGGAGATACAGGCTTCGGAGGAAGCCGCAGCAACGGGTAAGCATATCGATCGGCCATTTGTGCTGGTTGCGCAACAAAGTTTATTTGATGACACCCAGGCCCCGCAAGGTAAGCATACCGCCTGGGCGTATTGCCATGTGCCTCATGGATCTACAGTGGACAGAACGGAAGTGATTGAAAAACAGATCGAACGTTTTGCCCCGGGCTTTCGAGATCGTATTCTTGCAAAACACACTTTTAACACCGATCAGCTGGAACGCTACAACTTTAATTATATAGGTGGCGATATCAATGGAGGAATTAGTGATATCGGGCAATTGTTTACACGACCCGTGTTGAGGAGTTCTCCTTATCGTACTTCGTTGAAAGGAATATATATTTGCTCGTCTTCTACTCCTCCGGGTGGTGGCGTGCATGGCATGTGCGGATATCATGCAGCGCGAAGGGCATTGAAAGATATCTTTGCCCATTCGGTTAAAGTGGTAAGTATTAAAAATAGTGAAAAGACTAAATCAGAAATAAATGGCTGCTGTGAATAATAAAGTGGTGTTGCCGGAAGACTGGACAGTGGTGGTCCTGGGATTTGCGATCATCCTTCTTTTTTTAGTGGGATGGATTATTCCGGTGCCCACTTACTCCTGGAGTAGCAGCAGCGATTTGACAGAAAAGGTATTTGCTTTTCAAAATCTCATCAGTATAGCGGCACAGTTTGCACTTGTTTTTATTTTCTCCTTGCTGGGAGCTTTATTAACAGGGAAAAGAATCAACTATTCGATGATTACTTTTCCGATCATCTATGTGCTTACGGTGATCGCGTTGCTATTGGCGGGTAATAAAGAAATTAAAGGACTAAACCTCGAAGCGGTGATCTTTAGTCTCGTAATCGGATTACTGATCGGTAATACCATTTCGCTTCCCTCCTGGTTTAGGGAAGTGCTTTCCACTGAATTATATGTGAAGATTGGATTGGTGCTGCTGGGTACGAGCGTGATCTTCTCGGATATATTGAAAGCCGGAGCGTTGGGATTGATACAAGCCCTGGTGGTCGTACTCAGTGTTTGGTATTTTGCTTTCTGGCTTTGTAAGAAGTTGAAAATTGATGAGGAGCTGTCGCTGATGATTTCCAGTGCGGTTTCCATTTGCGGTGTATCCGCAGCCATTGCTACGGCAGGAGCCATTAAGGGAGATACAAAAAAACTTTCGTATGTGATCTCGTTGGTACTCATCACCGCTATACCGATGATGATCTTCATGCCTTACCTGGCGAAAGTACTTGGCTTATCGCAGGAAGTAACCGGGGCCTGGCTGGGAGGAAGTATTGATACCACAGGAGCAGTAGTTGCATCAGGAACACTAGTAGGCGAAGTGGCGTTGAAGATCAGTACAATCGTGAAATTTTCACAGAATGTATTGTTGGGTTTGGCGGCATTGGCCATCAGTGTGTATTGGAGTTACAGGAAACCTGCTGGTGAAGTGGTGGAGAAGAAGCCGACAGGCAGTGTTATCTGGGAGCGGTTTCCCAAGTTTGTAATCGGATTTATTGCCGCTTCCTTACTATTCTCATTTTTTATTGATGCCGAAAAGATAACCCTGGTAAAAGAAGGATTAAAGAGCATTCAGACGTTATGGTTTGTGCTGGCGTTCACCAGTATTGGTCTGGAAACAAAATTCCGCGACCTGATTAACGCGGATAATCAAAGACCGCTGGTTGCTTTTCTTACCGCGCAAACGTTCAATATATTGATCACGTTACTGATTGCTTACCTGTTGTTTAGCTAGTATGTTTGACGGACCGGATTTCCCCAAATCACTGAGTGAAGATGTTTTTAATTCCTGGCTGGAAGAAGGAAGATTAAGTAAAATAGGATATCACTATCTGTTAGTCGTTTGGGACGAATACGATGCCGCCTATCGCCCGGTTTATGCAGAACTGCGTAGTGAAATAGAAGAATACGAAATGTATAAGTCGTCCACCAGGCGTGAATCACTGGTGGCTGCGTACGATCTGTACTCCGAATCAAGAATCAGTTGACCGGGTGCGTAATAGGTATACGTAAGTATCATTCCCGTTCAGCCCGTTTTTTCTTCATGATCTTCGCTGATCTAAGTATAAATACTTAAGTAGAACCCCTTCACAAAGAAGCAATTTATACCTTCACATATATTGGCGTGGAAATGTGAAGCCAATGCCCTATTTTTAAATACCCTTTCTTATGATCGCTGAGCAGATTACGGACCGTAATCCCAGAATGTTTTTGTTTTTCAACTGAAGAAGTTCAGTTGTTCGGATGTGTGATGAAGTAATAAAATAATAGCGCTTTATTCTTAACCAGTTAATCCATGCCTAAAACACAGAGTACAAATAATTTTATCAACACGATAGATGAATGTTTAACCAATGGGGTGAAGAACGGAATTTTTCAGATTTCGGTAGAAGATGAAAGCCTGAATGGAAGGCAGATAACAATTCACGGAAATTCAGTTGTCAATTTTGGTTCGTGCAGTTACCTGGGATTGGAAATGGACGACCGGCTGAAACAAGGCGCTATTGAGGCTACGTATCGCTATGGTACGCAGTATTCTTCATCGCGCGCATACTCCGCCTGTCATTTGTATGAAGAACTGGAAGACCTGTTTTATAGAATTTTTAATCACAATCGGGCGATACTTGCGGCCAGCACTACGCTGGCGCACGTAGCGGCAATTCCTATTTTAGTGCAGGAAAATGATTTGGTGATTCTGGATCATCAGGTGCATGGTAGTGTGCAACTCGCTGCTCAGCTTGCCAAAGCAAAAGGAACAAGAGTAGAAATGATCAGGCACAACAACATGAATATGCTGGAAGCCCTGATCAAAGAAAATCCCAACAAGTACAATAAGATCTGGTACCTGGCGGACGGATTGTACTCCATGTACGGTGACTATGCACCCCTGCCGGAGATCACTTTTCTGATGGAAAAGTACTCCAACTTTTATCTGTACATCGATGATGCGCATGGCATGAGCTGGACCGGAGAGCACGGTAATGGATACGTACTGAGCCAGATGGAGCTGCATCCAAAAATGGTGTTGACGACTTCACTGGCAAAAGGGTTTGGTACCGGAGGTGGAGTAACCGTAATGTCGGATAAGGAAATGATGCGGAAGATTTTGACCTGTGGCAGCTCGTATACTTTTTCAGGCCCCGTGCAACCACCTATGCTTGGTGCTTCTGTTGCCAGTGCGAAAATTCATTTATCGCCAGAGATAGAACAGCTTCAGCGAAAGCTGAAAGATAAAATTCAACTGACCAGAAATATCCTGGATGAATATCACCTTCCGTTAGTCCATGCCTCCGATTCTCCCATCTTTTATATCGCGCTGGGTTTGCCCAGAACAGGATATAACATGGTGAAGCGGTTACTGAATGAAGGCTTCTTCACCAACATCGGAATTTTTCCTGGCGTACCGGTGAATTGCACAGGTCTGCGTCTTCCTATTACGAACAGTCATACGGATGAAGACATCAGGAATCTGCTGGATGCTTTCCGTTATCATTTTCCAAAAGTACTGGAAGAAGAGAATGTAACGATCGATAAACTTGGTTTGAGTTTCAAGACCTCATTTGAAGATACAAAGAAGTACTTCGCGTTGGGCCAGCAGGATACGTTAGCCGATCGGTTTGCCATTCAGCATGAAACCACGATTCATAATATTGATCCGCAGCTCTGGGATAAACTCTTGGGTGATCGGGGTACGTTTGACTGGGAGGGATGTCGCTTTATCGAGGAAACTTTCAGCACTCATGCAGAACCGGAAAACAACTGGAAACTGCACTACCTGATCATTCGTGACCAGAATAGAAAACCCATACTGGCCACTTACTTTACGGAATTGCTGTGTAAGGATGATTTGTTCGCCAGCGTGGAAGCCTCAAGGCAAATAGAAGAGATCAGGAAAAAAGATCCCTATTACCTCACCTCAAAGGTGGTCATGTTGGGGTCACTTTTGTCTCTGGGTGATCATCTTTTCATCGATCGTCATCATGCACATTGGAAGGAATCCATTAAGGAGATGCTTCGCATCATGACCGAAGTAAAGCAGCAAAGCGGAGCGAGCATGATACAATTGCGCGATTTTGATAGTCAGGACGGAGAATTAAGGGATTTCTTTATTGCTGAAGGATTCTTTAAATTCGATATGCCAGATGTTCATACGATAACCGACATGAAATGGAATTCCGGGAGCGATTACCTGGCCAGGTTCTCCAGTAAATCACGCTGGCATTTTAAGAAACTGATTTTAGAGAAAGAAATGAATTTCACCACACGGATACTTACTACGGAAGAGGAAAAAAGGTCGGGTGATGTGCAACACTGGTTTCAGCTGTATAAAAACGTGAAGGACAAATCGTTTTACATCAACACATTTACCATTCCTGTGAAATTCTTTCAACAGATTGTAACACATCCCAAATGGGAAGTGATTGAGTTGCGGTTAAAGTCAGGTGATGGAGCCGACTCCACGGAATTACCGGTGGCAGTTAATTTTTGTTACCGTTCAGGAAACAACTATTCACTCTACGCAGTAGGGTTGAATTATGATTACGTAGTCGAGCAGGGCGCCTACCGGCAAGGGCTTTATCAAACGATGATGAGAGCCCACCAGTTAAATTGTGATCAGTTATTCCTGGGTATGGATGCCGTTGTGGAGAAGAAAAGATTTGGGGTGTCGGTATTTCCGGTGGCTGCGTATGTGCAGGCCAGTGATAACTTTAACATGGAATTAATTGGCACAAAACAATGAGGACGGATACAAAAAAGGATTTCAAAGAATTCAAAACAGTGACGTTTTGGAAGAAGGATGACAATATTATATTCTTTAAATACGCTCCTGCTTTGGATATGGATATTGAGGTCGCCCGTGATATGGTGGCCAGCCGGTTGGAATACACAAAAGGAGAATCGGTCTATGCGCTCATTGATGTCACCAATCTGAAGTCGACCACCAAAGAAGCACGTGACTATATGAACAGTACGGAAGGTGGGTTGAGAGGTATTAAAGCGGGAGCTTTCTTATCCAACAATGTTGTGCCAACGCTTCTGATCAATATGTATCTGAAGGTGAGCAATCCTCCCGTACCGGCAAAATTCTTTACCAGTGAAGAACAGGCATTAAAGTGGTTGATGAAGATAAAGGAGAAGAGTACTTCATCTGTTCATTAAATTAACGATTCATGCGAACAGAAAAGTATTCTTTTACCACGTGTCATCACGATGAGGAAAATGATATTGTCTTTATGGAATTTCCGGAAGGGCTGAAAGTGAACCTGGAAAAGGCCAAAGTCATTCTGGCCAGCCGTCTTGCGTTTACTCACTACGAAAAACACTATGTGATTATCGATCTTTCCAATGTGAGAGAGGTAAGCTCGGAGGCAAAGAAATTTATGCAGCAACGCGATCAAGGTCTGGTCAATATACTGGGGGCAGCATTGATTGCCGGCAATCCGGTAGCAACCCTGATAGCGAATATTTTTATTAAGACGGAAAAAGAGTTTCAAGCCCGGTTTTTCTCTAACCACGAAGATGCGCTTCGCTGGATAAAAGAACTAAAAAGCAAGCGGCAGGATAGTGCCGTTCTATAGGAATTTAATAGAATGAAACAAAGGTGAACAATACGCAAACCCAGATTACGAAAGTACCTACAGAGGCATTGGTGAAGTTGTGGGAATTAAGTGAAGCCTTGCTTCGTGGTGATCATTCCAGGCGCATTGTAGTGGATTTTGATGACAGCCTGATCACCAAAATTGCCGATAACCTCAATCAGTTTCTGGATTCTGCACAGCTGAATGCCGTGGGCGAAGAACAGCAACAAACCATTAACAGTTTTATAGAAGTAATCAGTTCATTCGCTAACCTCGACTTTAAACGCAAGCTTCCCATATCAGAGAACGGAACGGTGATTGATGCCATTGCCACAGGTATTAACATTCTCGGAGAAGAACTGGAACAAAGTACTACTTCGAAACAGGAAGTGGAGAAGGAACGGAACCAGCTCAATGAAGCGCAGGCGCTGGCGAAAGTAGGCAGCTGGGAACTGGACATCGCTACGCTTACGCTAAGTGGTTCGAAGGAAGCCTATCGTATTTTTGATTTGGATCCCCATTCCGAATCCACGTTGCTGGACCAATACCAGGAACGAATCCATCCGGATGATTTGGCGATGCTGGATAATTACATCACCCGGTCGATGCAGCACGGAGAGAATTTTGTTGTTGAACATCGGATACTGGATAGAGAAGGGGTTTTGAAGTTTATCTTTTGTGTGGGAGAGCTGATCCCAAACAGAAAGGGAAAACCCGTGATGTTAAAGGGTACCATACAAGATATTACCGAGCGAAAAGTGTATGAAGAAAAGCTGAAGGAAGCCAAAGAGTATGCCGAAGAAGCAAACACTTCCAAAAGCCGGTTTCTGGCGAACATGAGTCATGAAATACGCACCCCGCTGAATGGTATATTGGGGTTGACCGAAGTGATGATTGGTGAAAACGTAAGTGAAGAACATAGAAAATACCTGAAGATCATTCGCGAGGCAGGCAAAAATCTGTCGCAACTGATTAACGACATTCTTGATTTAAGTAAAATAGAGAGTAAGAAATTAACACTGGAAAGCATTCCTTTTGATTTTGATGAAGTGGTCCGATCCAATATCGAAGCCTACCGGCTATTGGCCGATCAGAAAGGACTGGCTATGTTCCTGGATATTGATTCTTCTATTCCCGAAAAAGTGATCGGAGATCCTACGCGTCTTTGCCAGGTATTGACTAATCTCGTTGGTAATGCAATCAAGTTTACCGATAAAGGATCTGTATCAATCTCATTTGAGATGCTGCGTGCAGATGATAAAGAACTGTGGGTACAAGGTAGCGTCATCGATACTGGTGTAGGTATCCCCGAAGAAAAACTGGAAATGATTTTTCAAAGCTTTACTCAGGCCGATGAAACCGTGAGCCGCAAGTATGGCGGTACCGGTTTGGGGCTAAGCATTGTTAAGAACCTGCTCATACAAATGAAAGGAGGTATCTCCGTGCAACGAAAGCAGGGGCGCGAACAAGGTGCTGCCTTTGTCTTTTCATTCCGCCTGGAGCTTCCTCCTCCCGAGAAAAAGAAGGAAGAGGTGCTCGTGCACCAGAAAGAGAGACGAAGATTTGCTCACGCGTGGCAAATATTGGTGGTGGATGACAGTCAATTGAATTTGCTGGTGGCCAAAAAAATGCTGAGTAACCTTGGTGCTCAGGTGGTCACTGCCAACAGCGGAAAAGAAGCGATTGAAATGGTGAATGCTACGGCCTATGATCTGGTGTTGATGGACATTCAAATGCCTGACCTTAATGGATATGAAACAACCGCGCACCTGCGTCAGTTGAATTATAGTGGTCCGATCGTTGCCTTGTCGGCCAATGCGTACGAAGAAGATGTGCAAGCCAGCTTGGCCATGGGAATGAATGATCACATCACCAAACCCTACACGGAAGAACACCTGTTTGAAAAGATTCAGGAACTAATGGAGGGAAAGCAATAAGCCTGCTGGGTTTAGAGCGCCACTTCCGGTTGAATACGACGTTCAGCGACAAGTGAAGAACAACTCTCAGCGATCTTTTCAATGAATTCCACCTGGTGGCTTTCCAGAATTTGAAAGGAAGCCATTTCAATGACGCCAATAATTTCATCGCGTGTTCTGAGCGGAACGATGATTACATTTCTTGGAGTAGCTTCCCCCAGGCCAGAGGTGATCTTGACAAAATCGTAAGGTATCTCTTTCAGGTAAATAGTGTTTCTCTCCTTTATGCATTGCCATAGCAAGCTGGTGCCGGCTTCAATACGATCATCAACAAATTTTCGTTTGCCATAGGCGTAGGTAGATATCCGTTGCAGGTACGGGTGAGGGCTGTCATGGTGGATGATATACATCGCACCCTGATTGATTTGGAGATAGGTAATCAGGAATTTGAGCAGGGCATCACCCAATGCATTTACTCCGCCAGCTTCTGATCGGGTAACAATGTCATTATATCTGGCCAGGCCTTCATTTACCCAATTGATTTTTTTCTGGTGCTCTTCGGCCTGACGTAGTTTATCCTGAGCGGTGATCAATGAGTTGGCAAGGATATCATTGGCATACTGGTTGTCATATTTTTCATTCAGCTTCCCGGCCCCCAGTTGCTCAGCAAAGAACGTAGCCGCCTTCAGCCGGTCGATGAATTGATTGAACGCAATTTTGGTCTGACCTATCTCTTCGGTGGATAATACATGAAGTTTCTCAGGAAAAATGCCTTCCGCCAGTTGCAGCATTCCGCCTCTTATTTCTTTTATCGATTTGGTAAGAAGATCAGCATAAAACAACGCCATGGCGATTCCCGCAATAATCTGAAATGAAAAAATGATACCAAGAAGCCATTTGGTTTGAGTGATCATGGCTTCATTCTGCTCTTTCACTGAACGGCGAAGCGTTTCGATGCGCGGCCTGAACTGTGTGAAATAATTTTTGATTCTTCCACGTATTCCTGCTTCTTCGCTAAGACCAATTTGTTTTTCAATCTCTACTACTTTGTTGAATGCGGTACGGTAGTTATCCATAAATGAAAGTAACTCAGGCTGGGCCAACGTTGCCGCTTGCTCACGAAAACGATCAAAGCGGTGGTTAAACTCATCCTGGTATTTCAGATCCTTGCGGAGAAAGAAATCTTTCTCATGACGCCTCAGCATCAGCATCATGATACGATCGAAATCAAAGTTGCTGTTTTCTACTTTATGTATGGCCGTGCGTAATTCGCCTTCCAGTCCATAATCTTTAAAGCCGCGGTCCTTTAATTGTGTGATTAATATCCGGAAGTCACGCTGCAGGCTGTCCAGACCTGAAGGAAGTGATTGCATTAGTTCTTTGTTACGGTCTTCAGTGGTTTGTGATGCGGCGATCGTTGCAAAGATCAGTTGGCACGCTTTGTAGTTCTCATCAAATAATTGAATGGAAGATGTTTCCTGTTTCTCCTGAAATACTTGGGATTTATATCCTTCATACATAAATTCTTTACAGGCCAGATCCATTGTTTCCAACCGAAGCTTTAATCCATCCACCTGCTCATTAATGCTTTTGTAATAAATGATTTTGCTGATGGATTGAATGGAAAAGAAAATCAGCAATACCGATAAGATCAACAACGATCCAAAGGCCAGCAGTAGCTTAATTCGTATTCGAAGTCCAAGAAGAAAAGCTCTCATAGAATAAAATAAGAAGGAGAGTAGTGTGCAGCTGCAAATAAACAGGGGATGTGCCTGCTTTTATTGAACTTGAAATTAAGGTTATATTAATTGATCGTTCATTATTGATGAAACGGGAGACCCGGTTGGTAGTTAACCTACGCTGTACTCTTGCACCGGCAGTTGCGTGGGTGCATTTTCTGGAGTGCCACTTTTTGAGATCGGGTGGAGTTTGCGCCGGAGTGCATGTAAATCAGTCGCTGAGCGAGTACTTATCCGCTGCATTCACACCGGTGCAAGCAGCAACAGAAGGAGAAACCCTACTGCAAACCGGGGGTGAGTTTAAAGTGCAAGTTGAAGCGCTCTGATTCAAGACCATGAAGCGTACGAATGTAGAATTAATTGCCGGAAAGCGTTTCTTTCTCCATGGCTTTATTTTTTTTGACGAATTCAATGGATTATACTAATGCCACCTTAAACCTTTCTTTGCAATATGGATCAGACATGTAAAAGGGTTATGCTCATCGATGATGATGTAACGGACAATTTCATCGCCAGTCGAATCATCAGTATCACCGGTTTTTCCAAGGAAATTGTGGTGACGAGCAATGTAAGGGAAGCAATGATGTACCTAAGAGAAAACGAGACTGATCAGGAGCAACTGCCCGAATTGATTTTTCTGGATATCAATATGCCGCTGTATAATGGATTCGATTTTTTGGCTGAATTCGAAACGCTGGGGCATCATATAAAGAAGAGGTGTAAAATCATCATTTTGTCCAGTTCCGATAACAAACCCGATATCGAGCGAATTCTTAGTATCGACAGTGTGATCAAATTCATCACCAAGCCAATTTCTGAGCAAACACTGGAAGAGATTCATTTCAAAAACGCTTAATGAAGACCGGCAGTTGCTGTCGTTGTTTTTCCAGTTCAATTTTGGCTTCCTGTTTCATCCTTTTCTTAGGTAAGTGTTTCTACGTACCTGAGTTCCGTAAAAAAAAGTATTCATAAATACGGTTATCCGCTGATTTACAGGTACTTCTCCCTTCGCTTATTTTGTAGTAACGCTACTCACCACGGCATGGGGTAAAAGCAGGAGAAATATCTTCTGGCAAGAAAAACCCGGTGTAATAATTAGGTGTCGTACT
>JAHEZH010000126.1:0-1242 GCA_023251155.1 Flammeovirgaceae bacterium
CTAAATACCTGAACATCGGGGAAGGTGATTTCTCTGCCAAATTAAAAAAGAAAGACTATCAAGCCCTTATCCACGCATTTCATCGCATCCGCTTTTCAGAATTGAAGGATTCGTACTCGACCCAACCCGTTTCTGACTTACCAACACGCTACCTCTCCTTCAGGGAAGGCGAAAACACCAAAACGATTATGGATTACGTTGGCGCACCCGAAGAACTAACACAACTGGAAGAGACCCTTCAGCAATTGGTGGACATGGCACGCTGGAAGAAATCAAATTAAATTCCGGGCCTTCAGCTCCAGGTATTTGTTGATGGTATTGATGGTGAGTTTTTCCGGAGCAGTGAGAATGGATTGGATACCGTAGCGTTGCAATTCTTTTACAATCATCTTCTTTTCCAGACTAAAGCGCTCGGCCACGGCTTTATAATAGATGGCTTTCAAATCGCTGGCCGGTTGCCCGGTCAATTCCGTCAACTCTGTGTTCTCGAAAAAGATCACCACTAGCAGGTGCTGTTTCGCCAGGTTGATCAGGTAAGGAAGTTGTCGCTGCAGCGAATAGATGGATTCAAAGTTGGTAAACAGCAATAACAAACTGCGATGCGAAATTTTTCTTCGCACGGTGCTGTACAGGGAAGAGTAATCCGTTTCCAGGTAAGCCGTCTTCTGATTGTACAGTACTTCCTGAATGGTGGCCATCTGGTTGTTGGTTCTTCCAGCCGGCAACACCGTGCTTACTCTATCCTGAAAGGTAATAATCCCTGCTTTGTCCGATTTCTTCACGGCAATGTTGGAGATGACCAGCGATGCATTGATCGCATAGTCAAGCAAACTCATTCCATTGAAAGGCATTTGCATTACGCGGCCTTTATCGATCAATGAATAGACCTGCTGTGAGCGTTCATCCTGAAATTGATTGACCATCAATCTGTTTTTCCGTGCAGTGGCCTTCCAGTTGACCGTACGGAAATCATCTCCGCTGATGTACTCTTTGATCAATTCAAATTCCTGGTTCTGCCCAATGCGTCTGATTTTCTTTATTCCTGCTTCCGTAAGGCGATGATGGATGGCGAGCAACTCATACTTGCGCATTTGCAAGTAGGAAGGATACACGGGAACCAGCTTATCGGCAGAGAAGCGAAATCTTCGGGAGAGAATTCCCAATGGCGAGCTGACCATAACATTCACTGCTCCGAATGAATACTCCCCCCGCTTCACCGGACGGAGTGAGTAACTGATGACC
>JAHEZH010000126.1:1252-17538 GCA_023251155.1 Flammeovirgaceae bacterium
ACGCTCTCCTTTCATCATTTTCAGATGAAACTCCAGATCTCTTTTCTGAAACTGATGCGGCAGTTCATCAAACAAGCGAAGTGTGACCGGAAAAGAATAAAAATTCTGCAGTGGAATCCGGATTTCATTTTCATCACCGTTGGACAATCGGTCAGGCACCATCCGTTCTCCACTGAAACCTTTTCGCACACGGAAAAGCAACAGCAGGTCGGTGATAATCAGTGCCAGCAATAAAAAGAACAGGAGTTTAGGGACCATAATAAAGTCTCCTGCGATAAACGAAATAATAAACAAGGCAACCAATACGCCAACGCACCAGAACAGCCTGTTGTTTAAATATAATGAGCGAACGATTTTCACTTAACGCGGCACCTCAATTTTATCAATGATCTGTTTGATGATTTCATCTGCGGTGACCCCTTCCATTTCTTTCTCCGGGCTGATCACAATACGATGACGCAACACGGGAAGGGCAATGGTCTTAATATCTTCCGGGCTCACAAAATCACGGCCATGAATCAGTGCATATGCTTTTGCGCTTACTAAAATGGCAATGGACGCCCGGGGCGATGCTCCTAAAAAGAGCATCGGGTTATTGCGCGTTTCATGAGTGATCCGGGCAATGTACCGAACAAGGTTACTGTCTACATGTACCTGATGTGCAAACTGACGGAAAGCAATAATCTGTTCCGCACTTAATATGGAATTGATTTCGGTAACCGGCTGCACACCTTGTCGCTCATGATGGCGCGACAAGATATTTACCTCCTGCTCCATGTCCGGGTAGTTGACCACAATCTTAAACAAGAAGCGGTCGAGCTGTGCTTCGGGCAGGCGATACGTTCCCTCCTGCTCAACCGGATTTTGCGTAGCAACCACAATATATGGCTCCTTCATTTTGTGAGTTGTTCCATCCACCGTGATCTGGTGCTCTTCCATCACTTCAAAAAGCGCGGACTGTGTCTTCGCCGGAGCCCGGTTAATCTCATCAATCAAAACAATATTGGAAAAAATGGGGCCTGCTTTAAATTCAAATTCGGAAGTTTTCAGGTTATACACAGAAGTACCCAATACATCAGAAGGCATCAGATCAGGAGTAAACTGTATACGCGAAAAATGAACGGAAATCACTTTAGACAACAGTTTGGCAGTTAATGTTTTTGCCACCCCGGGCACTCCTTCAATAAGCACGTGGCCATCGGCCAGTATCGCGGTAATCAGCAAGTCAATCATGGACTCCTGCCCCACAATCACTTTACCAATTTCCTGTCTGATCTTCTTTACTTGTTCGTTGAGCTGGCCAAGATCAACTCGGCTTTGAAAAATATTTTCTTCCATACTGTTTTTGTTTCACGCCAAAAGCGCAACGTTTTATTAGGTATTCTGTTTGTTAAACCATTCCAGCTGATCATTCAAATCAACAAGCTGCGATTTACTGATCTGATTGCTTGCCAACAGGGTATCGATCAGTTTTACCAATGCCCTTGTCCGCTCTTCACTCTGTCCTGATTTTTTTGACAAGTGTTGTATAAATGTTTCATCGCGGTTGGCCGTAGGTAAAAAATATTGGGTTCGCACCTTTTCGAGGAAGAACTGTATTTTCTTTTCCGCCATGTTTTTATGATCACCTTTCTGATAGTACAAGTTGCCAATGATGGAGACAAATTCGAGCGTGGTATTGGTGAGCGGAGTGATCACCGGTATGATCCGCTGCTTACGCTTTGCCTCAAAAATCATGAAGACCAAAATAGAAATAACAGTAAGGTAGTACGCCCACGCCAATGGCTCCGTTGTCAGTATAAAACGCAAAGGGGTAGCAGCTTCCATTCTTCCCAGGTGATAAAATTCGGTACGATACACTTGCTGCCGGGGAAAAAACGAAAATGTTTTAGAGACAAACTCATTGTTGGTATGGGTCAACAAATAAATATTAGTAAACGTCATCGGTGTACAGTTCAAAATCAATTGCCCCTTTCCTCTGGCTATACGCAATGTTACCGGCCTGGACTGATCGTTTCTTGCAATCACCGTAGCGTGCACCGAATCCACCTTAGAAAAATAGTTGTGGATGTTATCACTTTTGTAATAGTACAGCTGCGTTGAATCAAACTGATTATTCGTAAAGTAAATACCGGCCGAGTCGAGCCTGGTAAATGGATTCTCGCTGTTGATAAAATTATCGTGCGTAGCCAGGCCCAACGTATCGGCGAAGTAATCATAAAAATGATTGGCCGAGATGAATGCCGTTCCTCCATGCTCTACATAATGAAGCAATGCTTCCGTGTCTGCTTTGCCGGCATTAAAACTGGAGGCAATAATGATGACATTCCCATTCGCGTCCAGTGAATCTTTTAATTCATAAAACGTTTTATAACTATTCTTTACCGATTGGCCTTTGAAAAACGAAGGCAGTAATTGATCGAACGCATAGGTGCCATAGGGCTCCTTATCATCGTGGGCGAAGGTGACTGCCCAGCTGTTTTCCTTCGGCACAATCAGTTTTACCAGTACATAAATACCAATGACCCCAATCAGATAAAGTGCGTATTTCCAGTCTTTTCCCATGGTCAGATTACTTTAGCTTTCCATGATTGAAACACACCGTCCACTTTCTGAAAGGTCTCCTTAGTGATGGTGAACCCGCCATACCAGGCGTAATCAAAATAAAAACTAAGTTCATTCAAACCTGTTTTCAATTCGCTTGCACTTAATTCGTTTACATAATCGTGATTGGTTTTACCGGCATGCCATTCAATCAGGTGTTTATCTGATAGTGTTTTGAGTGCGTACAAAAAAATGAGTCGTACGCCCAGCCGGTATTCTCCTTTTTCATTGGCTTCGCGGATGAGTTTTTCAAAATCCATTTCGTGGATGTTTTCGTGAAAAACGTGTGCCTCTGTTTTACCCTGATCCGCTCCCGAGTAGAATACTTTAAAGGCATCTACTTTCAGGATCAGCATGACCACGACAATAACAACAATGATTCCGATTACAATCAACACCACACGTCCCCAGCTGGTCGTTATTGCTCCTTTAAAGAGACTTTCAAACAGATCAGCCAGCCATCTTTTGAATCGTGTCCACAGGTTTTCGGCCACCGTGGGCGGTTGCTTATAATTAAGCTCCGGATCGTTTTTTAATTTCCGGAGCGTTTCACTGTCAAATGATTTCTCCACCACCCGGGTAGTGTCATTGCTTCCTGCAAACTCCTTATATTCTTCCGGTTCCTCTTCACCGGTTTTCACTACCTGTAATGCAGAATCCACGGGCGCTGACAGTGAGTCCGTTTCTTCCTGCGCATAGCTGATCACAGAAGTAAAAAGAATAACAAAAAACAGGAAAGCGCTCTTCACGAACTAAAAGGTTTCTTCTGGTCGTTCTGCTTCCACGGGTTTTCCCAGTGTTTCTATATCCGCCATCAGCCCGCGTGATTCTTTTAGTTCCACCAGGTTGAAATACTGAAAGGCAATACCCACATTAGGCAATGCGCTCAGCAACATCTGGCACAGGTAGTAGAGCACAAAAGATAAGGTAGTCCATACCTGCATACTGGCCGATGGCGCCTGGATGGATTGACTGTTGATGCTATGCAGCGAGTTAATGAAGAACACCACATAAAAAGGAATCATGGGGATGTAGGAGATGATCATCATGACCATGTAGAGGATAAAGATGAGCCCGAAGGTGCTCCACCATTTTCCATACACTAATTTAAACGAGCGGCCAACGGCAGCGAAGAATCCTTTCTTTTCATACGTGCGAATGATAAAGGTGAGCGAAATGGCTACGGTTACATAAAAGAACCCGAGGAACAAAACAAAAAACAAAAGACCGGAAAGCGCGGCTGTCCCTGCTCCCCCTCCGCTTGCGGCTACCAACCCTACCACCACCACTACAATGATGAGATAGAATACAATCAAAAGCAGTAAAAACATAAGCACGGTTCCAAAGTACATCAACAAAGTACCGCGCACACGCTCCCACACCTCGCTCACTTCAATGACATTACTTTTCTTCTCTTCATATAAAAGGAGGTAGTTATTGATCGTGGACAAGGATATGACCAATGCCACCGTAATACAGATCATCATCAAAACAAATTGCCCCCAAAAACTCATGGAGGTCATTTTCTCCTGCATGGCCACCGGATCGGTAGCCATTTGCTGAAACATATTCATGAAATCACCCATGAAAGAGCCGATCAGCAAACTGCCAATCAACATGGGCGGGCCAGCGATGAAGAGAATACTTTTAAAGAGTGATTTGAAATTTTGCTTGATGTATTCAAACGTAGCGTTTACTTTTTTGCTGAAGTCGCGCTTGCGGTGATACTCAATGAATTGAAAATTTTCCATTCCGTTTTAGTTGTGTGGGGTAAATAACAAAGTACCAGACCATCAACACGGCCGATGATCCGATGATGAGGACTTTAAAACTCCAGTGCATGAACGCATGGCGTGTAACGAACGATTCGATAAAACCGGCCATGATAAAGAATGGCACTAATCCCATGATAATTTTCAAGCCTTTCAGCGCTCCGGCTTTAAATGACTGTATGCGTGAATACGTGCCCGGAAACAGAAGACTGTTGCCCATGGTAAATCCGGCGGCCGCGGCAATCACAATAGATGAAAGCTCGATCGTTCCGTGAAGCATGATCACCGGCAACGCCTGACTCAGCTGGCTTTCCTGGTAAAAGAACATGATGAAGGTGCCCACCATCAATCCATTATAGAACAGAAAGAAGCCTGTGCCCATGGAGGCAAATACACCAAATACAAACACCCGGAACGAGACCAGGATATTATTCCAGGTGATGAAGAAAAACATCATCAGTTCGCTCTGCGAGGCATATACATCGGTAGGATTTCCGCTCTTTATATTTTCCAGTGTCATGTTGACGTAGCCATCGCCCATGATGAGCCGCACGAAAGTCTGATCATACAAAACGGAAACACCCCCTAGCATACCCGCTACAATAAAGATAATGAAGGCGTAGAGCAGCGGCTTTCGTGCCTCATACATCGCCTGGGGCACCTCCTGCTTCCAGAAGGTGACAAAGCGGTTTTTGTCTTCTTTTTTGTTCCGATAAATTTCACCGTGCACTTTGCTGGCCAGCGAATTGAGGTATTGCGTTACCCTGCTTTTAGGATATTGGGTGCGTGCAAAAGAAAGATCGTCTGTGATCTGAATGAACAACTCCGCCAGCTTATCGGGTGCGGCATGGCGCTGATCTTTTACGATCTTCTCAAATTCCTCCCAGCGAGGTTTGTTGCGCTGAATAAATGCCGATTCTCTCATGAATAAATTAGCCGGAAGATAGATGCAGAAAAGCAGATTGCCAATGGATGAGCAACGATTGATCAACAGATTTTATCCACATCCATGGTACTTCTTTAATCGTGGCTTCCTGCCTGTAGCCTGGCAGCAACTTCGGCGGTCTTGTTCCATACGCGCCACAGGTTTTTATAGCAGATTTTCTCCACGTCTTCCTCGGTATATCCGCGCTTGAGCAAGGTATAAATCAGGTTGGGATAGGTAGATACATCTTCCAGCCCCACAGGCACGGCACCATCCACACCATCATAATCCGAACCAATGCCTACATGATTGATACCTGCCAGCTTCACCACCCGGTCGATATGATTGGCTACCATTTCCACATCGGTAGTTGCGGCCGGGTGTTCTTTCTTAAATTGCGCGATAACCGGTATCGCCAGCGAGTCTTCTTCCTTCAGATTCTTTTCCTTTAAAAGTGCGGTCAGCTTTTCTTTATTCCGTTTATTGCTGTTCACCACTACCGAATCAAGAAAGGCCGTGTAAAAATTAATCATGACCACGCCGTCCTTCTCACCCAGTTTTTTGATCATCTCATCGGCCATGTCTCGTTTCACTGTAGGAGCAAAATGTTTACAGGCGCTATGCGATGCAATAGCGGGTGCCTTACTCAACTCCATCACCTGGTAAAAGGTACTGTCGTCTACATGAGAGATATCCACCATAATGCCCACCCGGTTCATCTCACTCACCACTTCTCTCCCGAAAGGGCTCAGTCCATTCCACGTGTGTGTCGTATCGGTAGAGGAATCACAGATCTGGTTATCTCTGCCGTGCGAAAGGGTGATGTAGCGTATCCCTCTGTCAAAAAAGTATTTCACATTTCGTATATCGTTACCCACAGGTGCACCATTTTCCATTCCCATCGGCAAAGAAATTTTTCCTGCTTTGGTGTTGGCTTCCACCTGTGCCGGTGTGTTTGCCAAAGCAAACTGATCCGGACTTTGATCGGCAATACTAATCACCATGTTAATTAAGGAGTCGGCCAGGTTCTTGCCCTGGTCGGCCAGCTTCTGATTGGCTGCAGGAATATAGATGGACATAAACGGGGCATCCAGTCCGCCCTTCACTGCACGCTCATAATCAAACTCACCCTTTCCGGTATGCAGCAGCGTATCTGCCGAGCCCGAAACCGCTACCCATTTTTTTTCCAGCAATACGCTGGGCAAATCAATATGGCCATCGGCTATGATGTATTTCTGCGCAAGCTCTCCGGCATACGCCTTCAGTTGCTCATCCGTCATGCGATCTGCCGGTTTTTTAGGAGCACAGCTCCATTGAAGCAACAGCAGCAGGCAAAGTAATGCAGAGACCGACCTCATTTCTTTTTGATTTAGGTGGAAGTGAACGAAGATTGAAAAAAGAAATATAAAGACTTTTTAAGTGCCCGCCATCCGTCTTTTGATGATCGGACTAATTAACTTTGATTTTTTTAACGAACAGAATTAGTTGACACGCATGCAAACGATTAAGGTCAGAACCACTCAAAATGTTTTCATTCATTACCCGGTGGCGAGTGTGGGTGATCGCATACTTGCCTTCCTGCTCGACCGGCTGATTCTGTTGTTGTATTGTATTGCATTGATCGCATTGTTCATCAGCTCCGATATGGAAGTGATCTGGATCTGGCTCATTATGATCGGTGTGCCCTTCCTGTTCTACCATCTTTTCTTTGAAATAGTAATGGATGGGCAGAGTCCGGGCAAGCGGGCCATGCGCATCAAAGTAATTCGCATGGATGGAACACCGGCCAGTATTGGCGACTACCTGTTGCGATGGATTTTTAGCTTTGTTGATTACCATATTCTGTCTGGTGTGATTGCGGTGATCATTGTAGCTGCCGGTGGCAAGGGTCAGCGGCTGGGCGATCTGGTGGCGGGCACTTCCGTGATCAAGTTGATTGAACAAAAAGAAATCACAGCCGAAGAGGTATTCATTACCGCTGCCCATGAATATACACCTGTTTTTTCGCAGGTCGTTCATTTAAGTGAACGCGATATTGAACTGATCCAACGGGCACTGGAGGTCTATCGCGATCAGCAAAACATCGAGCCGGTAATGGCAGTAACCGAAAGAATCAAATCCCTGCTGGGCGTACAGACCGACCTGACTCCTGTTAACTTTCTGTATACCGTAGTGAAAGACTTTCAACACATCACATCAAGGTAATGGAAGCCGAGCTGCCAGCTATCTCCCGCGCTCAGCTATCCTTGCGCAATGGACAGGATAAACCCGAAGTATGGGTTGCCTTTCAGGGCAACGTGTATGACGTCACCGCTTCGCGACTTTGGAAGATGGGCAAACATTACGAGCACTGGGCCGGGCAGGACCTTACCGATGAACTGAAGGATGCCCCGCATACCGAAAAAGTATTCGAGAAGTTTAAAGTGATCGGTCAACTGAAGTAAGGTGCAACCGGTGCACAGCCCAAGAGGTCATCGTGTGATAAACACACAGCACAAAGTTTGAAAACTATGCGGCAATAATTGTCAAAGCAATTCATTCAAATAGTAAATTGCGATTCATAAAATTGTATTCCATAAACAAATGATATTACTAGCCGATAGCGGAGGATCAAAAACAGATTGGCGCCTGCTGAAAACGGATGGCACAATTGGTCAGGCCAATGGCCCCGGATTCAATCCCTATTACCAACCCATTGACGATCTTAAAAAAACGATCAATGAAGTGCTTCTTCCTCACGTCAAAGAGAACGTAACGAAGATCTATTTTTATGGAGCCGGAGTTTCTTCAGTGAAAAATCAACTGACCATCAAGAGTGCCTTCCTGGAATATTTCCCTGAATCGCAAATTGAAATCGGGTGGGACTTGCTGGCGGCAGCCCGTGCACTTTGCGGACATGAGCCTGGTATTGCCTGCATCATGGGTACCGGTTCCAATTCATGTTTGTACGATGGCAAAGAAATCACAGGCAATGTAGCCAACCTGGGATGGATATTAGCCGATGAAGGATCCGGTGCAAACATCGGAAGGAAATTTCTGGTGGATTATTTAAGGAATAAGCTCCCGGCCGAACTGGCCAAACAATTCCAGGCACGCTTTCCACTTTCGCGAGAAGAGTTTCTGGAAAAAGTATATCAGCAGGAAAGACCCAGCGCTTTTCTGGCCAGCTTCACGCGCTTCATCTTTCAGCACCTCAAAGATCCGTATTGCTATCAACTGATTTATACTAGCTTCTCCGAGTTTTACGAAAACAACGTGATGCAATACCCGGATTATAAAAACCTGAAAGTTCATTTCACCGGGTCCATCGCTTTTTACTTCAGCGATATTTTACGCCAGGTGGCCAATGATAAAGGAATCACCGTTAAAAATATACTGGAAGGTCCGATCGCGGGACTGACCCTGTATCATCAGCAGGACCTGAACTAAGCTGGGCTGTGAGTACTACCGAATCTTCATCACACTACCAGCACCTGGAGCAGATGACCGTTACCGATTTGCTAACGAACATCAACCGGGAAGACAAAACGGTACCCGATGCCATTGAGAAAATCATTCCCAACATCGAGCGACTGGTTGTCGCTATTGTGGAGAAGATGAAAAAGGGAGGCCGGTTGTTTTACATTGGCGCAGGCACAAGCGGGCGCCTGGGTGTAGTGGATGCATCTGAGATTCCACCCACCTATGGCGTAGGTCATGGAAAAGTAATCGGCATCATTGCCGGTGGAGATAAAGCCATCCGCAAAGCGGTAGAGAATGCCGAAGATGATTCAGCACAATCATGGAAAGACCTGGAGGAGTTCAGCATCAACCAAAACGATGTGTTGATTGGCATTGCCGCTTCCGGCCGAACTCCTTACGTAATTGGCGGAGTAAAGCAAGCACGGGCAAATGGAATTATAACCGGATGCATCACGTGCAATAGCGGAAGTGAGCTGGCAAAGCAAGTGGATTTTCCTGTCGAGATCGTAACGGGCCCTGAGTTTGTAACGGGCAGCACACGGATGAAGGCGGGCACCGCCCAGAAGCTGGTGCTGAATATGATCTCTACTGCGGTGATGATTCAGCTCGGCCACGTGAAAGGAAACAAGATGGTGGACATGCAGCTCACTAACCTGAAGCTGGTTGACCGCGGCACTAAAATGGTGATGGAAGAATTGAACATCCCTGCCGCAGAAGCCGAAGCATTACTTCGCGCGCACGGCAGCGTTCGGGCTGCGGTGGATTCATTCAAAAAATAATACTGGCCTCATTTTTTTATCTGAATGGACTGTCATTCGCATTCAACACCATCAGGTTATGCACACTATTGAACCTTTTGCCGGCTGGCTTCCCTATTACGATTCCTCCTCCGATGAAAACTCTCCCTTTCATGAGAAGGAATATAACTACGATGTGTATTCCGATACCATCTACGGCTATTACATCGACCCCGCCTGGGATTTCTTTGGATCAGAAACCCTGTACCTGAAAATACTGTATGCCGACTATGAACAAGGCTACATCATACTGGAACTGATCGGAGAATGGAATGACACCATCAACAATGACATCATGACCATGAAGCGGGATATCATTGAACCCCTTCAACTTCATGGCATCAACAAGTTTATACTGCTGGCCGGACATGTGTTTAATTTTCATGGCTCGGACGATGCCTATTACGAAGAGTGGTTTGACGAAGTGGAAGAAGGCTGGATCGCATTAGTCAATGCCGCCGATCACGTACAGGAGGAGATGAAGAAGTACCGTATCGATCATTACATCAACATGGGCGGCACACTTACCATTGATCACTGGCGCACCGTAAAACCGCACCGCTTCTTTGAAGCAGTGGATGGACTTATTCAAAGAAGGCTTAACTGAGCATTCTGTATGGGCACATCCGCAGGAACGAGGTAGTTCCTTTTGCTTTTCACTTCCTTACACTCGAAGCGTGTTCTGCGCAGCTTGCCTTTCACAAACCATCGGCCGTTCAGGGAAAAAGTACTGCCTTCCGGAATCTCGGAAAGAATAACCAGTGTACCTCCCCGCGGATCATATTGCCTGATCACTTTTGTCAGCTCGGCATCCGAAAACGAAGAAGCCTTGGGGTTGACCATGTGCTTCTGCAATGCCAGAAAAAGTTCAGTTGGAAAAACTTCTTCATTGAGTACCGGGGCCAGCAAAGTCTGGAATGCTTTCTTCCACTCACCGCCATGTGCCTCTACCCGATGGCCGTACTTCTGATGTACATCCAGATGGGCGACCTCGTGTATATAGGTGAGCAAAAACAGGAAGGGGTGCAAATCGTGATTGAGTGTAATGCGGGGAATATGACCAGGACGGTACGTGAAATCGCCCACCTTGGTCACCCGGTTTTTTCGTAGTGTGAGGCGGAAGTCGTAGCGCTCGAACAACTCCAGGCAATAAGCAGCTGCCGGAGCAGGAACACGGTAATGGAAGAGTTCTTTTATTCTTTCGATGGGGTAAAAATAAAAAAGGCTTTAGAGATCTAAAGCCTTCCCGGGAAGTAATCTCTTTTAAGAAATTACTTTACTGCTGTTGTATCAGCTGTCTTAGTTGTGTCAGCTGGAACTGCTGTAGTATCAACTGCAGGAGTTTCTACTTTTACTGTGTCTTCAGCAGGAGCTTCTTCTTTTTTAGCGCCACATGCTACGAAAGCAAATGCGAAAGCGCAAACAGCCAATGTTGCGAATACTTTTTTCATGGTTTACAGGTTTTTAAATTTCCTGCAAATATACACGAATGGCCCAAATTTCAGCCAGCAGGTAATAAAAAATTGTTTTTTGAATAAAAGTTCGTTCTAAAACACCCTATCGCTTATTAGGTAAAGCTTCACTTACTTCTTCCGGAAGAAGAAGCGAACAGGCACTCCTTCAAAATCAAAATGCTCTCTCAACCGGTTTTCAAGAAAGCGCTGATACGATTCGCCGATGTATTGAGGAAGGTTACAGAAGAATGCAAACGATGGAGACTTAGCAGGAACCTGTGTGATGTACTTAATCTGGATGTGTTTTCCTTTGATCGCGGGTGGTGGAATACGCAGTATTTCCGGCAGCATCACGTCATTCAGCTGAGACGTTGGTATTTTTTTAGTCTTGTTGTTATACACCAACACCGCCTTTTCAATGACCTGAAATATGCGCTGCCGCTCAAGTGTGGAAGCAAAAATATACGGGATGAAATCGATGGGGGCCAGCTTTTCCTGCATGCTGGTCTTCATGGTCTCCGAGGTTTTGCTGTCTTTTTCAATCAAATCCCACTTATTCACCATGATGACAATGCCCTTGTTCTGTTTCTGCGCAAGGCTGATTAAACTTACATCCTGTGCTTCCATGCCTCTTTCGGCATCAATGACATAGATCACTACATCGCATTCTTCCAGCGCCCTCAGCGAACGAAGTACGGAGTAGAACTCAATGTCTTCCCGCACTTTGCTTTTCTTGCGTATACCGGCGGTATCAATCAATATGAAATCGTTGCCGTACATTTTATAACGGGAGTGTATGGCATCGCGCGTGGTGCCCGCTTCGTCTGTTACGATACTGCGCTCCACACCAAGAAGCACATTCAATAAGGATGATTTTCCTACGTTAGGTCTTCCAAGAATGGCAATTTTAGGAATACCTGCATCCGGGTCTTCGATGCCTTCTTCCGGAAAGAACTTGACCAGTTCATCCAGTATCTCACCGGTACCACTTCCGTTTTCTGCCGATACGGGAAATATTTCGCCCATACCCAGTTCATAAAACTCGTTGGCCTGGGCAGCCTTGGAGGGTGTATCCGCTTTATTGGCTGCAATGATCACCGGCTTCTTTGATCGGCGAATGATATTGGCAAATTCCTTATCATAACCGGTAAGCCCGTCTTTACAGTCTACCATAAAAATGGCCACCGTGCACTCTTCCAGTGCCATCTCTACCTGCTTTCGTATTTGCGATTCAAACTTATCGTCTGAGCCGGTCACGTAACCACCGGTATCAATCACTGTAAAAAATTTACCCACCCACTGACCATAGGCATAGTGACGATCGCGCGTAACGCCCGGCATATCATCCATGATGGCCTGACGCTGCTCGATAAGTCGGTTAAAAAAAGTGGATTTGCCCACATTGGGCCGCCCTACAATTGCTACAATATTTGCCATGATAAATGATCAGTGATCAATGCGCTGAAGTACCGATTGACCAAACGAAGCGCAAAGATGCCAATTTTAAAACGATTTGAGAAACGGCCATTGATTATCGATGACCTTTCACCCTACTTGAAATGTAACTGATCAATCAATATAACCGAATTGCTTCAGGCGCAGCTTCTGCTTTCGCCAGTTCTCGGCCACCTTCACGTGTGTTTCTAAAAATACTTTCTGTTTGAAAAATGCTTCCATATCCAGGCGTGCCTCTGAGCCCACTTTCTTCAGCGAACTTCCTGCCTTGCCAATGACAATTCCTTTCTGTGAGTCACGCTCCACGAAAATGGTCGCCCGGATGCGGATCATCTTCTCTTCTTCTTTAAACGATTCAATACCCACTTCCGTGCTGTACGGAATCTCCTGATCGTAATTCAAAAAGATTTTCTCACGAATAATTTCTGCTGCAAAGAAGCGATCGTAGCGGTCAGTCAATGTATCCTTTGGGTAATAGCCCGGATGTTCCGGCAGGTATTTTTTGATGAGCTCCAGAACCGTATCCAGGTTGTCGCCTGTCTTCGCGGATACGCCAATGATTTCGGCTACTTTTAATCTTTCCTTCCAGTAATCGAGCTTGTCCTGTACCTGAGAGCCTTTTCCGAGATCCACTTTATTGACCACCAGAATGATGGGGGTTTTGATGGTAGCGAAACGATTCAGTATCTGCTCATCGTATTTTTCACCCAGCTCTACCACCAGCAAAATAACATCGGCATCTTCGAGTGACACGTTTACATAGCTCATCATGGCAGCATGCAGTTCGTACTTCGGCTCCAGAATTCCCGGCGTATCCGAATAAACGATCTGAAAATCTTCGCCATTCAATATGCCCATGATGCGGTGCCGTGTGGTTTGTGCCTTGGAGGTGATGATGGATAAGTTTTCGCCTACCAATTTATTCATCAGGCTTGACTTCCCTACGTTGGGCTTGCCCACTATACTTACAAAACCGGATCGATGTGTCATGTTGAATTAAAACACAAACTTAACGAAATTGTATCCTGTTCTTCTTTTCTGCGTTACAGGAATGCGATAAAGCCCCTTTCTTCCCATGAAAAAAGTAATCACCCTTCCCCTTTCATTGCTCTTCGTTTTTCTTCTCACCGGCTTTCAATCCAGGCCGATGAAAGAGTATTGCAACGAGCGATACGCATTTTGTGTGCCTTATCCCGATGCATTCACCGGACAAGGAGAAGCAGGCAATGGTGACGGGCAAACCTTTCTCTCCAAAGACAAGCAAGCCGAGATACTGGCCTATGGCGAAATGGCAATCGAAGAGATCAGTGAAAACCTGACCGATGTTTATCAGAATGCCGCCAGCCATCTGAATGTTTCTTATAAAGTAGTGAAGCCGGATTGGTTCGTGATCTCCGGCCTGAATAAAGAAGGGAAAATTGTCTATCGCAAAACCGTAAAGAAAAAGATACACTACGCTGGTGATGAGAACGAAGACACGTTCATTTATCAAACCCTTATGATCACCTACCCCCAGTCACAACAACGTATCTACGGCAGTTATTGCGGCCTGATTTCCAAAAGCCTGTCGAAGTAAGCGCGAGGTTCGTTACTTCGCGCCCTACTAAAACGGCATTTCCATTTCAGGAACAGAAACAACTCCTGAAAATGCTGTTTTCATCTGCTGATGGTTGTCCGAAAAAGGAAACCGGAGTGATTCCTCTACCATTCTTTATTGCTTTTCAATTGTGATGGATCGTGCTGGTCGTCTTGTATTCACACTAAACTGCCTTATATTTATCGCCATCTTTTGAAACGATTTTTTTGCATAGCGCTCATCATTTTACACCTGCTCAATGTGGCCGGTTGCTACTGGATTTTCTATGCCTTTCAGAAAAGAAGCAAACATGAACTGGCTCAACGGCTCGATACCGACAGCTATGCAGGAAGCCAGGCCATCACCATAAAGCTACCGGTTTCCGGTGTTCCGAAATCGGAGAACTCCAACTACGAACGTGTGGATGGAGAATTTCTGTATGAAGGGGTAACCTACCGGCTTGTCAAACAAAAGTTCTATCAGGATACGGCCTACATTGTTTGTTACAAAGACGATAAAACCATTACCCTCAAAGAAGCGCTGAAGGATTATGTGGACACCTTCACGGATACTCCCTCCGAAAAGAAAGCGGAAGGCCATACCGCCTTTTCCGTTGTAAAAGATTTGCTGCATAACGACAAAGCATCGCCTACAAAAACGCTGGTGGAAATGAACTCCGCCGGCAGCGTCACTCCCTACCTTTATCCGGATCATGAACGGCATGGTCTCGCCATTGAACATCCTCCCGAGCTGATCAGTTAGCCTGTTGCTCCCGACCGTTTTTTAATTCCCGACTTGCGCTACCTGCCGGTAAGCAGCCGGTCGTGCTTATTTTTTAATTATTCCACCTCTTCATTATGAAAAGACGATTACTCCTATTTATATGCCTGATCACCATGGCCACGGTGCATGGTCAGGAAAAAGATTCGCTCAAAACCAAACGACTGAACGAAGTGCTGGTAACGGCACTACGCGAAGAGAATACCATACAACATCTTCCAGAGCTGAAGGGTACGTATTTGTTTTCCGGTAAGAAAACAGAAGTGATCAACGTACAAAGCCTGGATGCAAACATCACGGAAAAAACACCTCGCCAGATTTTTGCCAAAGTGCCCGGCATTTTTGTGTACGACATGGATGGCACCGGTAATCAAACCAACATTGCCGCACGTGGTCTTGATCCGCACCGTGGCTGGGAGTTTAACATTCGCAGAAACGGTGCGATGACCAACTCGGACATCTATGGTTATCCGGCCAGCCATTACAGTATTCCCATGGAGGCCGTGGAACGTATTGAAATAGTTCGCGGTACTGGTTCACTTCAATACGGTGCACAGTTTGGCGGTATGCTGAACTACATCTCCAAACAACCGGATTCCACTAAACAACTACACTTCGAAAGTATCAACGGTGCCGGTTCATTTGGTTTGATGAGCACTTACAACGCCGTTGGCGGAACGCTGGGCAAGTTTCAATACTATGCCTACGCTACCTTCCGCAAGTCGGATGGCTATCGCGACAACAGTAAGTCAGCGTATGATGCACAGTCACTGCTCTTGATTTATAATGCTACAAAAAACGTTAAAATCACCGGTGAGATTTCCCGATCCAGTTATGTGTACCAGATACCCGGTCCGTTGACCGACAGTATGTTCTATGCCAACCCACGCCTGTCTACCCGATCACGCAACTATTTCAATCCGGAGATTTATGTGCCCTCATTAAAGCTGGAATGGCAGGTAAACAAAAACACGCGTCTGCAATGGTTGACTTCTGCCGTACTGGGAGATCGTAACAGTGTTCAGTTTGATCGCCCCGCGAACGTACCGGATGCCATCGATGCGACTACCCTGCAGTATACCAACCGCCAGGTGGACATCGATCATTTTCATAGCTTCACTTCCGAATTCCGATTTTCACACACGTATGATTTCCTGCACGGACGCAGCACACTTGCTGGTGGCGTTCAGCTGATACACAATGACCTCCACCGCCAGCAATTGGGTAAAGGCACCACCGGCACCGACTTCGATCTGACACGTGTTGATCCGCTATGGGGCCGCGACATGCATTTGAAATCACAGAATGTAGCCCTCTTCGTGGAAAACCATTTCAAACTATCAGAGCGGTTCTCGGTCAATCCAGGTATGCGTATGGAATCAGGTGATTCAAAAATGGATGGCTTCATTTCCTATTATCCCACCGATGAAGTGCCTAACACAATCACCCACCGGTTCCCTC
>JAHEZH010000333.1 GCA_023251155.1 Flammeovirgaceae bacterium
GTGTATGCGGCCAGAAGGAAACTGACAAACAGGGCAAGGTTGACCTGGTAAACAAAATCAGAAAAGAGAATATTGGATAAGAGTTTCCCATTCCCGATCATGCCCATTAACAAGCGGAGAGAGAGCGAGACTACAGTGACGACCAGTCCGGTAGCAAACACTTTCCACAGCAGGTCGGTGAAATTAAGGCTCTCGTCCCGCTCGATTTTAAATTTATAGTAGTAGAAAAGACTGATGACATATAAGTCCATCATAATCCTTGGCAGCCAGCGGGGCACACCTGGATTCAGTCCTTTCCAATCGCTGAACAGCACCGTTATATCTGAAAACACCAGCACCAGCCAGAAAACGGCCGCTCCCAAAAAGGCGAGACGTGTGAGTGCTTTAGTACGCATGAAAGGTCTGCTTACGGATAAAAAAGAAGCCAATCACATGATTGGCTTCACAATAATAGGAAATGAAATAGTCCCTTTAAAATTAGTTTTTATTCGATGATCATTTTTCTTTTCATGGATGTGCCTGCGGATACATTCACGATATAAACACCTCTTGGCAAAGCTCCGTTTGTTATCGTTGTTTTTATTCTTCCGTTGTCATCGGCTTTTAGTTGCCGTTGTACGGCTTTCATTCCCAGCAGATTCGAAATTTCCAAGGTAGCCTGCTGCTGAGGTGGCATGTTTCTTAATTCGATAGTGACATCTTCATTGTGTGTAGGGTTGGGGTAAAGCCGGAAGGATTCTTCCGGTGCTTTAAAATCAGCCATTACAATTTGGGAATAAGAAACCAGCCCATCAAAATCCGTTTGCTTCAGGCGATAGTAATTTTTCCCTTCGTGGGGATCGGTGTCAACCGTTTCGTAATTAGTGGGCTCCTTGGTTGTGCCTTTACCTGCAACGCGCGTGACTTCATCAAAGGCATCTTTCTTATTCAATCTTTCCACCGTGAAGAAATCATTATTCAACTCCGTTGCGGTAGTCCAGTAAAGCACCACCTGATCATCCTGCTGTACGGCTTCAAAACCGGTGAGCTTAATCGGTAATGGCGCTACGTTTGCTGACAATGCCCAGGGAGAAAACGTACCTGGTATAGTTACCGTTGCGGATGTTAAAGAACTGGATTGCCCTCCCAGCGGACTATCCCATGAAGTACCGTTCCATCGCTGCGCCACCAGATTTTGCCCGGTAACCTGTTCACTGCCGGTGATGTTAAAAGTGACCGTGGCTGTTGGCACCGTAGAATAACCTGATGGAGTGATGACCCAAAACCGATCGGCCACAAGGCTGCTGATATCATTGCCCGCGTCATTTTTTGTGTGATTTACTCCTGATGGCCGCGGGGTATTATTCGCCGCGGTATGATAAGTAGAAACACCAAAAGAACCCGCTCCTGCTCCTGCTGTTGTCTTATTGAAAACAACGGGTATTGAATTTCCTCCGGCCGCATCGCGGAAGGGGAAAGTGTACGATGCTACTGTTGTTCCCATATTCCAGATCACCGGCGAATAAGGAAGCGAGGTTACTTCACTGATTACATATCCATCGGCCGTAGCGGTCATGGCAGAGCTGGCACTATTGGAAAGAGTAAGCTGGTTGCCATTCAAGTTTAATCCTCCTCGTGTTAATGTTAAAACATTGGATACGGTTATCGCATTTGCCAACTGTACCGTGTTTGCCGCAGCTCCCAAATTCAAAATCAAATTGTAAAATGTTTCACCCGAAGGATTGGTAATGGTTTGCGTACCACTTCCATTGAGAGTAACGGTTTGTGTTCCTTGCATCGAGGAAGAAGCTCCTGCCGCATCCCAGTTTCCTCCTAACACAAGATCCGCAGCCATATCCAGAATGGCAGCGTTTCGGATACTGAGATTTTGAGTTACCGTAATTGTACCCCCTACTGTGGTGGATTTTGTGCCCGAATTGGATAATATCAAACTCCGGTAAGTAATGGGCAAAATAGTCTGATTACCCGCTCCGCCATACTCTATTGTGTTTACGCCACCTCCCAGATTGAGGATGTTGAGCAGATCCGGATCAAAACCGGTGTTTGGAGTAAGACTCCAGTTCCATACGGCTCCATTTAAGTTGT
>JAHEZH010000018.1 GCA_023251155.1 Flammeovirgaceae bacterium
AGTTCGATACGTTTTAATTCAAGACGATGAAGCAGGCTAAGGGGTACGTTGTACACCATCGAAGCGATAGAACGAACCGGAAGACGGGAGGGGTTCTTCATCCATCTTAGTAATGATAACCACCCTCTCCGGATACGATAACGATTATGAATATAGCGATGAAGTGTCTTGTAGAAATAAGAGCCATACGTTCCTTCAAACATCATGGCCAGGTCATCGGAGTCTTTCCAGTTTTGTTTTTGGTGCAACTGATTTTTTACTTTATCATAAAACACTGTTCCGGGTAACGGATAAGAGACCGAGATACCAATCTCATCGGGCATTAGCTTTAGTACCATGCGTAATGTTGAATTGATGTCTGCTATTGTTTCTCCCGAATAACCGAACTGCAGAAAGAAAGCCACCTTAATGCCATGTGCTTTCAGCAGGGCTGAAGCTTTATAAATTTCTTCCACTTTGGTTTCCTTGTCCATCGCATCGAGTATTTTTTGTGATCCGGATTCAGCACCTACCCATACCGTATCGACACCCGATTGCGCTAATGCCTGTATGGTGTCTTCCTTCAATAACAAGTCGACACGCGATTGTATTTTGTAGCGAATCTTTAGTCGCCTTTCGGCTAACAGTGTATTGAATTTTTGAATCCATCCGGGCTTTAATCCAAAGATGTCGTCACACATCCAGAAATGATCAGGTTGATAACGCAGAATCAATAACTCAATTTCATTCACCACACTTTCTGCCGATCGTGAGTTATAACGATTTCCATAAATAGGTTTGGCACACCAGTTACATTTGAACGGGCACCCGCGCGTGGTGGCGATGTTCAGCGAGAAATAACCGTGATGATCGTTCCATATTTTTCGATACGGCTCCATATCAATCAGGTCCCAGGCAGGCATGGGCAATGAATCAAGGTTGCGCATCACCTGTCGGGGAGAATTAATAATCAGCTCCTTTTCTTTTTTATAGATCAGTCCATTAATGGATGACACACTTTCATTGGCTTCAATAGCGAGCAAAAGTTCTTTTAATGTATCTTCTCCTTCACCCTTTATTACGTAGTGTGCTCCGTGTGCAAAGTATTTTTCATAGTGATCTGCAGCATCCGAGCTATTGACAATGACAATGCTGTTCATCGCAGCCGCTTCTTCCATCATACGGAAGGCCGCTTCGCGCATGGTGGTGAGGCACATCTTGGTGAGGTAGTTAAACCCATCATCATAAAGAATAACGTATTTGGGTTTTTCCTTCTTCACTACGGGAAAGAAGCGAGAAGGACCATCTTCCAGATTGGAATCCCAAACGGATACTTCCATTCCTGCTTCCCGGGTCACCGCAGCGGCGAGTAATGTTCCCAGGGGTGGATAGGGCTGCCTGAACTTCCACTGTTTGCTGTCAAGCGGATAGAAGTACGAGTGTGTAATCAGCGCTTTACTCATGAATCCATTGAATGTTAAACTTGTGTGCGAACTGAGTGAGTTTGTCCAGGTATTGATTGACTACTTTTTTCTGATAGAAGTTAGGATGATTTTTTGATGCGTATTTTTTGGTTTTGAAAGCAATAGTAAAATCTTCCCTGCTGTAGTGTTTGGAATAGATTCTTCTCCATCGCTTGTTGGTAAGATGCATGAGAAGGGTATCCCACACGGTGCCTCCCAGTATATCAATCACTTTTTCCAGTGTCTTTTTCAGGTTGTTTTGAGGTGGAGTACCTGTATCAACCGGTCTCAGATGATGGTTAGGAAGAAAGTCTTTCAGCCATCGGTTCTGTTTGAATAAATCGTTGTAATACTCATTTCCACACAAGGGGAGTAAGGTAGCCAGTTCGGTGGCGGTGAAGATGTTTTTTTCATCGATCTCCAGATGATCGCTATCGATAAAATAGTTGACACAAAAGTGTTTGTGAGAATTGGATAAGATGATTTTTTTATAAAGCACCAGTAGCGTTCGTGCAACCCATAAGCGCCCGGGAGAAGTGATGATGAAAAAATCGAGATCACTTTTGTCGTCCATGTAATTTTTAGATAGTGACCCGGAAACCATCACCGCTTGTACAAATGGAAACGAATAAATAAGTCTTGCCTGCTTTTCAGCGGGATGAATCCATTTCGCCGCCTCGTTATTTCCTTTCACCCGGCGGGCAATTATCTCTTTACTGTTTCTTACACTGTAAAATTGATCTTGTTGAAAAATATATCCTTTTGCAGACAAGTCGTCCAGTGTTTGGGTCACCTCTTCCTGAGTCACGTGGTTGGTACTCATGAAGTGAAACACTTCTTTTGACGTGAGCGGATATTGAAAAATGTCGTAATACAGCAGTGCTTTCAATGCACTCTGCGATGTTTCTTGATATGGAAATACATCACGCATGCGATACACTTAATTGAGGTGAACGAATAGTCTGAAACTGAAAAACAATAAGAGAATGGAATAGCGAGAAAAACACGATGCCTTTTTGCAATTCAAAGATCGATTCGGTGATAGCGACAATTAAGATGATGATCAGGAAGCTGAGATGCAGGAAAGAAATACTTTGCTGAAAACAAGGCAGAAGCAGGCATGCTGTCAGCGTGAATAATCCAATGATGCCTAACTGAAGAAAAGTGTAAATGAATTGGTTGTGCGGATCGTATGAATGAAGGGTATTGGTAATTCCGTATTTTTCAGCAGTTGCTTTCATCGTGTCGGTGGTGTCTCCGGTTCCGTTACCAATGACCCAATTGCGTGGGGTGATGGACTGTAGGCCAAGCCACCATAATGACAAACGGATGGATGAAGAGGTGGTGTACTGCTTGTTGGTTTCTATTCGCAATGAATGGCCATTGAATTCCTGAACAGAGCGATACCTGGAAATCGGATTAAGGAAAATGGACGCAGCGGAAAGAAGAATGACGACAATAATTCCGGTGATCGCAAAAGCGGATTTTCGAGGGTAAAAGAAAATCCAACTCAATCCTGCAATGGAGGAGAAGAGGTATGCAATGGTAATGGCCCGTGAAGACAGCAGTAAGATAAACAGGGAGAATAATAGGAATACAAAGAGTATTCCTTGTTTTTCCCATACCGTTAAGGAGTTTTCCCGCTGCTTATAAAAATGAGCAAGCAACAGTGTGCTGAATGTAATGTATAAACCTAAATAAGTGGGATGGATATTTATTCCTGACGAAAGCTCGCTATATGAAAAATACGACCAGCTTTGAGAAATATCGGGATTAAGTAATTTAAATTCTTCTGAATTGGTAAAATCAAAATTGCGTGGAGTGTGGTCGGGATGCAGGGATTGATTAAAGGCAACACTCATACAAATGACGACAGCGACAAGCGATGTGCCAAGGAATAATTTTAATAACAGGTGGAGATGATTACGCTCGATTTTTAGAGTAGCGATTATGATAGGTAGAAGAAAGAAGAACGTTTTTTTTCCGATGGCAGCTGTTCCATTGCCAATGTCATTGGAATAAATCAAGCCAATAAGGTGCAGCATAAAAAACAGTAGAAACGGCCAAAGTAGTGGCTGGTTTTTGATGGTGTCCCATTTGATTCTCCATTTACCTTCCATCAGCCAGCTGGCTACAAGAATTAATAAACCGGCATGGCATACTGCTATTGAAAACGGAAGAAATACAATAGCGACTGCCAGCGCAAGGACATTTATTGCTTCATATGATATCGGTTTACTGAAATTCATTTTGAAGTTTTAGTAACGTACGCTGGTTGATTATTTTTCTTTCCCGATCAAAGAACCACCCCCATTTATTGAAATACCGGATCGCACTTTTGATATTATGAAAGAGTAACTGTACGTTGTGATACGATCCGCGCTGATGATGATGATAGATAGTGGCATGTGGATAGAACACGGTTCTGAATTGCTGGTGTATTCTCCGGCTTAGATCCATGTCTTCGGTGTAAAGAAAAATGCGTTCATCGAATAGCCCTATCTGCCGAAGAGCATCTACCCGCAGAAACATAAAACATCCGGAAAGAAAAGGCACATCCATGATTTTATTATAACCGGAGAAATGCAGTTCATGTGCAAGATTTTGTTTCTCCAGCAGCTTTTTATGGAACCGAAAGAAACGTCTGAGAAAAAGCATGGACGGATTGGGTAGCAACCGGCAAAGAGGTTGTAGTCTTCCGTCAGGGTAAAGTACTTTGGGCATGGTTAACCCGATGGAATGATCTTCTTCCATGAACTGGTAGAGATCGGGGATGACCTTTTCATTAAAGTAAACATCCGGATTGAGTACCAGATGGTATTTGGAGGAGGACTTCATGGCTGCTTTCAAGGCAATGTTGTGCCCTGCACCAAATCCCAAGTTCTGATTGTTGAAGAGGTAAATGATGCGCGGATCGGTAATTAAGTGGCGTGCATCATCCGTCGGCGAGTTATCGATAAGGTATAAAAGAGAGACACGGGCACTCTTTAGAAAACTATTGAT
Organism: Flammeovirgaceae bacterium; assembly: GCA_023251155.1. Taxonomy (GTDB): domain Bacteria; phylum Bacteroidota; class Bacteroidia; order Cytophagales; family Cyclobacteriaceae; genus ELB16-189. The sequence goes on from JAHEZH010000018.1 coordinate 4,446, forward strand.
GGCATGCAGAAGCAGATCCGGATTGCTTTTATAAATAACGATGGATGCACTCAGGTCACGCATACGATAGTTGAATCAAATGTTTAACAAGCTTGTATCTGAATCCCAGTTTTTCAATTAGCGAATAAGAACTGGATGCAGAGGTAGTCGATGCATTACGGTGATGTCTTCGGTGCAAAACCAGTTGGTCCGGAATGAAAGCCACCTTGAAGTACACTTCGGCAATCAACCCGATCCATAAATCATGCATCGGGATTTTGCCGGGGAAGGGTAATGCTTTTTGCAACACTTTTCGGTTAAAAGCCATGCAACAACCCATGTACGAATTGCGAAGCAGATTTCGCCAGAGTCCTTTACCTGATCGGTTCAACTCAAAGAACGACTGATTCGCTATCGGATATTGCTGATTGATAATCAGGCAATCGCTCACCACAAGATCATGGTAGTTCAGGTGAGTGAGCATACAATGTACTTTATTATTCTTCCAGCGATCGTCCTGGTCACAGAGAAAAATAAAATCACCTCTACAGATGCTCAAACAGTTCTCGAAATTGGAAACGATACCTGAACGGGAATTGAAATACAACTTGATACGAGGGTCGGTATACGACAGGATGATGTTCACGGTATCGTCTGTTGACTGATCATCAGAAATAATCAGTTCATCTTCCGCTTCCAGTTGAGGGAGGATGGAATCAATTTGCTCGCGAACAAATTGTGCCCCGTTTTTGACAGCCATACAAATGGAGACCACGTGAAAAATGAATTTAAATACCCATCCTTTGATATAACGCTGTGCTCATGACGGAGCAAAGAAAAAAAGGGTTGCCCGCAGGTTGGCTTATGCGGTCTCTTTTTTCAGTACGTCCAGGCAAACCATCGATAGAAGAATCATGGACAGCCCGATGGGATTATTGATATACTGATTAGTAAGCGACTGAATGAAAATGAAAAGTGCGCTGAAGAAAAACGCCTCACGAAAGCCGCTTTCGGGCGCAGCACGGTATTTTTTGAATAGAAGCCAGAACAAATAAGCCCACAAAGCCAGGCCTAGAATACCTTGTTTATGAAAAATTTCCAGGTACGAGATTTCCATGTGCACGGGTCTTGATGTTACACCGTTTCCAAATCCGTGGCCGATTAAGGCTGAAGTGGGGGTTATACTTTTGGCAACTTCCGTTATCTGCTGAAGTCGTCCGTTATCGGAATAAGCACGATCCCCGAGAAGGGTAGCCTTAGGTGCTGACGTTGGAATATCGGTGTTTTGTGATTGTACACGATCAATCGTTTCACTGGTTTTACCCACCAGGGCTTTCCCGCCAAGAATTACAGCCAGTGCACATAATGCAAAGAGAGCAGCCTTTATTTTGGAGGAAGAAACGGTTCGGGTAAAATAATAGACCGAATACGTACCCAGCAGGGCAAGCCAGAAACCGCGGGTTACGGTGAGGAGTAATGCGACAAGCACCAAACCCATTAAAAGCAATTTGTATTTGCTTTCAGTAAAATGAAGAAAGAGGAAGGCAATACTCAGAAACAGAAACCCTTTGTACGTGAATGTTAACTCACCGCGAAAGAAAAATTCCTCAGTACGGAGGAATGCTTTATAGAGACTAAGGAATGGAATGATGTGCAGGTGAATGAGCAGAAGTACAGCAATGAAAGCAAGCGCTTGCAGTACTCCCGCTATTTTTAACAGCGTAGAAGTTCTTTCTATGTAAGTGATGTCCTTTACCGCCAGCGCAAAGAAAGGCAGAATCAAAAAGTACAACAGTGGTTTAATGTCCTGCCACCAGAAAGTTCGTTCGGCACCGGAAGAAATGCCCATGATTAATGCTGCGGCTGATGCGAGGGCAAAGAAGAGAAGTAACCGGGTATAGTCGGGAGGTATTTTTTCTCCTTTGACCAAGTGAAACAGGGTTGTTAACAGGGCAAGTGAAAATAAAATCATCCGCAGGCTTATGGGGCCAAATGCGGTGAGTCTTCCACCACCACCTAAAGCCAGTTCGGCCACGAGTGCAAAGAATAAAATGGTGGTGAACCGATTCATTTACCTGAATAGCGTATGGAAAGCGGTTGACAGAAAACGCATGTCTTTTTTCATCAGTGAAAGTTTAACGGCACGGGGCAGAAGCAGATAAATCAATACAACTTTCTTTCTGCTCACTTTCCTGAAAAGTTTAGCGGCATCACCATACTTCTCAAAGCGATTTAGAACCACAGAAGTGTGGGTATACTTGTCCTGCCTGGCTGAAAGGGAATGGATCAGTGAGATGTCTATCAAAATAAATCCGGAGGTAATAGCGGATAGCCGTTCCACAAAAATCAGGTCGCTGAAATCAAGAGGGAAACGCTCATCATAGCCACCGGCTGATTCAAACACGTTACATGAAATAAGCAGTCCGCTATTAATCACGCACCAATGACGGAAGGAATGAACACCGGGTTGCCTGCGCTTTATTTTAATTCCTTTTCCCCAGCGTAACTTAAAGGGAGAAATGATCTGATCACCATCGATTATCATCGGAGCAAATACGCCATGATCAGGTTGTGCCGATACGTGATGTGCATATTTCGGCCATGCATCATCGGGCAGTTCGGTATCCTGATCGAGTAGGAATAACCATTTCAGGTTCAGTTGCTTTGCTTTTCGAAAGCCTTCGTTATAAGCGGCACTGACACCGGCATTGGTTGGATGGTGATGATAATGAATGATCGCATTGCCGTAAGGCAGCTCCTGTGCGTGCGGACTATTATCGTAAATGAAGATGTTTATTGCGTTTTTCCTTAGACTGATTTTTAATAAAGATTGAAACGCGCTGGATTGTGCGATGACACAGTTATAGATGACAATTATAAAAAGTGTATCTGGCAGAAATACATCAGTATTATCGTGCATTGCAATCGATTTTCGTTGGAATTTAGTGAGAATAGAATAATATTTCAGATTATTAATTTCCAATACATACAATGGCTCACGTGATCAAAACACAGGAAGATTATTTAGCGGTTTACAAGCAAAGTATTGAAAACCCGGAGACATTCTGGGCCGGGGTGGCAGAAGGTTTTACCTGGAAGAAGAAATGGGACAAAGTTGTAGAGTGGAATTTTAATGAAGCCGAAGCAAAGTGGTTTACAGGTGGAAAGCTAAACATTACCGAGAATTGTATCGATAGGCATCTGGCGACCAAAGCAAATCAAACCGCCCTCATCTGGGAGCCGAATAAGCCTACTGACGAAGCCAGGAAAATAACTTATCAGCAGCTGCATGATGAAGTATGCAAGGTGGGTAATATGCTGAAGGCGCATGGCGTGAAAAAGGGAGATCGTGTTTGTATCTATATGCCCATGGTTCCGGAAGCTGCTTACGCGATATTAGGTTGTGCTCGCATCGGGGCAGTACACTCGGTAGTGTTTGCCGGTTTTTCAGCCGGCTCTTTATCCGACCGCATCAATGACTCCGGCTGTAAAATTGTATTGACTACCGATGGTGCTTATCGCGGAGATAAAACCATCAACCTGAAAGCAATTGTAGATGAAGCATTACAGCGAAGCCCTGGTGTGGTGAAAGTGATTGTATCAGCACATCTCCAATCAAAACCCGCTATGCAGCAGGGGCGCGATTTTTCGTGGGAGGAAGAGATGAGTAAAGTGCCAGCTCAATGCGAAGCAGAAGAAATGGATGCCGAAGATTTGCTGTTCATCTTATATACATCAGGTTCTACCGGTAAGCCAAAAGGAATGGTGCATACCACAGCAGGTTATATGGTGTACACCAATTATACATTTAAGACGGCATTTCAGTACCGGGAAGGACAAGTGTACTGGTGTACTGCCGACGTGGGGTGGGTAACCGGGCACTCGTATATATTATATGGACCGTTATCTGCCGGGGCAACTTCCGTCATGTTTGAAGGTATTCCTTCATGGCCGGATTGGGGAAGATTCTGGCAGGCGATCGAGCGTCATAAAGTAAATATATTTTATACAGCGCCAACGGCTATACGCTCCTTACAGCAAGCACCACTCAGCTTCATTGAAAAGTACGACCTCTCCTCTCTCCAGGTATTGGGTTCGGTAGGAGAGCCGATCAACGAAGAAGCATGGAATTGGTATAATGAACACATCGGAAGAAACAATTGCCCTATCATAGATACCTGGTGGCAAACTGAGACAGGAGGATTTATGATTTCGCCCATAGCGAATGTTACGAAACTAAAACCAGCGTTTGCTTCTTTCCCGTTGCCGGGTGTGCAGCCGGCGATCATGAATGAAGCCGGAGAAGAGCTGACAGGTAATAACGTAGAAGGAAGATTAACGATTAAGTTTCCATGGCCTGCCATGGCACGCACCATTTATGGTGATCATCAGCGCTTCAAGGATACGTACTTCTCTACGTTCCCAGGAAAATATTTTACAGGTGATGGAAGCAAGCGTGATGATGAAGGATACTATCGCATCACAGGTCGTGTCGATGATATTATCATTGTATCAGGTCATAATCTGGGCACTGCCGAAATAGAGAATGCCATCAACGAGCATTCCTCAGTAGTTGAATCTGCCGTAGTAGGTTATCCGCACGATATAAAAGGTCAGGCGGTATATGCTTTTGTGATCTGCTATGAAATGCCAAAAGAAGCAGACAAGCTGCGCGCAGAAATAAAAGAAATGGTCTCTAAAATTATTGGTCCTATTGCCAAGCCGGATAAGATCCAGTTTGTAAGCGGGCTTCCAAAAACACGGTCAGGAAAAATCATGCGCAGAATATTGCGCAAGGTGGCCGAAGGTGAAACGTCCAATTTAGGAGACACCACCACACTCCTTGATCCGAATATTGTGGAAGAAATTAAGGCAGGGGCAATTAAATAGCAATCCGTATCGGCCTGCTGGGTTTCAACCCAATGAAGCATTTATCCCGTCGACCTTATTTCCATTTGCTTAATGGAAATAAATGTCTAATTTAATTGGGCAGGCACTGAGTGATGCAGGTAAAAACAGGAAGATATAGTCATTACTTATCGTATGTAATGAAACAGGAGATAATGTCATCATTTGCCATTGATTAGAATCAAGGCATTGATGATTTTTGCGCTTTAACCCCAAAAAATATGATCCTTAAAATTAGGCGAAACAAGCTTCTCGGCACGGGCTTGCTTTCATTCCTTCTCCTTGTTGCCCTATCGTGTAGCGATATTCTGAATACCGATGAGTATGAAATCAAAAAACTACAGGCTACGCCCTCCTATGATTTGCCTCTGGCTTTTGGAGACCTGTCTATCAACGATTTACTAAGCGAAGAAGAATCGGCTAATATTAAAGTCGATGCCGATGGATTAGTGTACCTGCTGTATGAGCAAACACTGAAATCGCAGGACATTCGCGATCTGCTGCAATTTCCCAATAAATCATTAAATAAAACGGTACCTGTTCCGGGAGGTGTAATCCCGGCTAGTGCTTCGGAGCAAAACTATGCAAGCATTTCTACTACCGAAGATTTTAGTTTCAATCCGGAGAAACTGACAGAAATTAAATTCAAAGGCACTATTTTAAATGTGAGTGTTAACCTTACTCCAGCCAATTCGAATTTTAATTTCGAGGTACAGGTAAAGTTAGCCAACTTCAAGAACAATGGTGTGGCCTTGGATAGACGCATTTCCTTGGGTACCACGGCTATCCCGCTGGCCGATTACGTTGCCACACTCAACGATAATAAATTTCCGTTGGAGATCGCTGTTATTGTTAAGCCTCATAACAATCCGATAACGGTACTTCCTTCTAACGTAACCGTAAGTCTGAGCTTTAGCGCCATCGACTTTCAATATGTGAAAGGGTTCTTTGGAGACCAGGCGGCAATTAATATTCCTGCAGAGTCAATTGATGTCAGCCTGTTCGGTAGCACGCTAAACAATGCAACGGTTTCTTTTGCGCAGCCAAAGTTGTCATTTAACGTTTCCAATGATTATGGCATACCTACAAAAGTTACTTTCAATCCACTGGAAGCAAGAAAAAAGAACGGATTAAAACTTCCGCTCGTTATCACCCCTTCAAGCCCGGTATCTATTAATGTGCCCGCAAGTTTGGGGCAGTCAGCGATTACCGATGTAACGGTTAATAACACCAAGCAACTCATTGATTTTGCTCCCGATCAATTTTATTATAAAGTAAGTGCGCGTATCAATGAAGGCCTCACCACAGGAATAAATTTTTGTGCCGACACCAGCAAGATCAGAGTAAGCATGAAGGCAGAGATTCCTTTATATGGAAAGGCCTCGAATATTGTTCTGGCCGATACCGTGTCGATTGATCTTTCGGATGTGAAGGACTCGAACATAGAGAGCGGAGCAATCAAAGCCAATATCAATAATCAGCTTCCGCTGGATGCATTTATTCAATTATACCTGACGGATGATAAGTTGGTGATTTTCGATTCGCTTTTTACTATAGCACAAACAGCCATTGTAAAAGCAAGCTCGGTAAATGCTACGGGAGAACTTGCCGCCCCCGGATTGACTACTAATCTGGAGATTCCTGTTCCGAAGGAGAAGCTTAATAAATTGTTTGATGCCAAAAACCTGATCATCAAAGCAAGACTGAATACCACCAGGAATGCCAACGGGACCCAGCCTGATGTGAAGTTCAAATCGAACTACATCATGAAAGTAAATTTTGGATTGAGAGCCACCTTTAAACTGGAAGCTGATTTATGATAAAGTATTTAAAAATCAGCTCAGCGCTCAGCATCATTTTTCTGACTCTGATCCACAAAGGAGTAGCTCAGACAGAGAGTACCATGTATTTCATGAGTAGCCTTCCGCAGGTCACTTATTATAATCCTGCTCTGAAGCCAGCGTATAAAGTATCGGTAGGTCTTCCTGGTTCTTCGGTATTTGTTCAATACGGAAACAATGGATTTACGTACAATGATTTCATTTCAAAGCAGAATAATATACTTACTGCTGATCTGGATAAGCTACAGGGTTCTCTGAAAAAGAAGAATTATGTGAATGCCAACACGCAGGCGGACTTATTCCGGGTTGGCCTCAAAGCAGGAGCACGATTGTATTTTACATTTAACGTAAGTGCGAAATCGTATAACCGCCTGATGTTGCCTAAAGAGTTTACCGGAGTTTTCATTGAGGGGACCAGCTCTTACGCGAATGGATCGGTAAACATGTCACCCAGGGTTGAATCCACCAGCTATGGTGAGATCGGGTTGGGAACAGCATATACCGTAAACAATAAGCTAACCGTAGGTGCCAAGGTTAAATTGTTGAAAGGGGTTGTCAGCGCCACTACGCAACGAGCTAATCTTAATCTTGAATTTGGCGATACGTACATTACCGCTACCGGAGATTTGGATACACGTACCTCGGGCATCCATAATTTAGATGACTCGGAGTATGAACCGGGTGACCACTGGAGAGACTATACCAAAAATAATGGAGTCGCATTTGATTTGGGTGCCACTTATAAAGTAATGGATCGACTTACCGTAGGTGCCAGCCTGATTGATATTGGTGGCATTACCTGGAAGAATGATTTGTACGGCTACCAGCTAGACCCATCTAAGGCCCGATACACTTTTGAAGGTGTCGATCTGCAGAAAATTATAAATGGAGAAGATGACGACTACTTCAACTCACTGGCTGATTCGCTGGAAAAAAACTTTAAGATAACAGAAGGAAGAATCGACAAGTACCGGACTCCGCTGCCTGCTAAAATGTACCTGAGTGGTGCATATGAAATAAGAAGGTACTTTACTGTAGGCGCATTGGTGTTTGCAGAAAAATTCAGAGGTCGTTTCGTACCTGGTTTTACGGCTTCACTGAATAAAGAATTTGGCAAGTGGGTAGGTGCATCATTGAGCTATACCATGACGAACAATTCATTTAATAACCTTGGTGCAGGCGTGTCACTCAACCTGGCCCCCCTACAGATTTATGTGGTGGGCGATAATCTGTTGCGTGCTCCTATCGCTTTGATGAAAGACAACAATCTGAATTCATTCGTCAATACGACACAGTACTTTAACCTGCGTGCAGGTGTCAATTTTGTTTTTGGCCGCGATAAAGTGCAGGAAAAACAACCCACCCCAAAACCTCTTTATTAGGAATGAAAACGATTTTATTTTTTATCCTTCCCCTGCTTTTAGGTACCCAGGTTGTTTGCGCGCAATCATCCTTTCTACCTAAAAACCTTGGCCCTTCGGTAAACTCTTCGTATGATGAGATTAATCCTGTACTTACTCCGGATGGCAAAACACTGTTCTTCGTTCGTGCCAATCATCCGGAAAATACGTTTGGTGAAGCAGATAGTGAAGACATCTGGTATAGCAATAAAATTACGGACAGCACCTGGTCACAAGCTGTGCGCTTGCCTGATCTCAACATAGGAAGATACAATGCCGTGCTATCCCTCTCAGCCGATGGTAACGCGATGTTGTTGAACGGAATCTATAGCCGTAAAGGAAGTATCTGGAAAAAAAGAGGCCTGTCTGTATCTACCAAAACGAACAATACATGGACTACTCCGCGTAAGCTGAAAATAAAAAAGCTTTCGAAGAAGAACCGCGGTATGAAAAGCAGTGGCACCATGAGTGCCGACGGCCAGTTCATTATATTGAGCTTTTCAAAAAAGTATCATGGTGAGAAAACCAATTTGTTTGTTTCTTCCAAAAAAGAAAACGGAAAATGGAGAAAGCCGAAGAAGATCAAGTACGTCAACTCCAAACGAAATGAAGATGCCCCATTTTTATCTGCCGATAGTAAGACGCTCTATTTTTCCAGCAATCGTGTAGACAAGAACAAGTACGATATCTACAAAACACAACGTACGGGATTAGATTGGAAATCGTGGGGGCAACCGGTATTGTTGAGTGATACCATTAATTCTCAAAACTGGGAGTCGTATTTTAAAACCAATACAAAAGGTAGCTGGGCTTATTTTGCGTCAACGAATAAATCGTTGGGTAAATCAGATATCTATCGCATCAAAATGTTTGAGGAGAACCCTTACGTAGTAGTGTCGGGTATAGTGCGTAATTCTAAAACGAAATTGCCTCTCACCGGGAAAACCATTGCAATAAAAATTAATGGACAACGGATCGATTCAATCCATGTAAACAGCGATTCGGCCACGTATAAAGTAAAGCTTCCACTGCGTAAGCAATACTCCATTTCGGCTGATGCTCCCAACTTTGTTTCCTCGGCTTCTGCATTAGATGTGTCAACGGTGAAGGAATTCACACGCAGAAAACTTGATTTACAAGTTGCCCCTCTTCCTTATGTATTACTGAAAGGGAATTTGTTGGTGCAAAATACAGGCACACCGGTTCCTTCATCAGCCACTCCTAGAATATGGATAAACAATGTGCGTATTGACTCAGCAGCAATAGATGCTAACCTGGGTACGTACGAAGTGAAGGTGCTGCACGGAGTTGTGTACGATGTGAAAGTAGAAGCGGTCAAATACAATTCTGTTCCGCAGAAAGTTGATCTTACCACCGTAGATGAATACCAGGAGATTATTCAGGACCTGTTTGTCTCAGAAGAGAAGATGGCAGTGGTGAGTGGAAAAATCCTCGATAAGAAAACAGGCAAGCCTCTTGCTAAACGATCTGCGGCAAAAGTGAATGTAGAAGGAATGACTTCTGTTCTTGCAGAGATAGACACACTCACCGGAACCTATACACTGAAGCTGCCGTTGAAAGCTGCTTATACCATCAACGCCAGCGCCCCCGACTATTACCCGGTCTATGAGCCTATTGATTTAACAAGCCAGACGACCAGTATAAAAATCAATAGAGATCTGGTGATTGTACCTATCGAAGTAGGTCAGTCCATCCGTTTGAACAACATCTTTTTCGAATCCGGAAAAGCAGTGTTGAAAAAGGAATCGTTCCCAGAGCTGGATAGAGTAGTGCAGTTTTTAACCAGCAGCACCGATATCAAAATTGAAATTGGCGGGCACACTGATGATGTAGGTAAAGCTGCCACTAACCTCAAACTATCTCAAAGCCGCGCACAATCCGTAGCGGATTACATAGTTAAGAAGGGAATTTCTAAAGCCCGTGTAGTCGCCAAAGGATATGGTTTGACTAAACCGGTGGTTTCGAATAAAACGAAGGAAGGTAAAGCTCAAAACCGAAGAGTGGAATTTACAGTGATTGGTAAATAGATGGATTTACTCTTAAGCAGCACTCCGATTGAATCTCCATCGGAGTGCTGCTTGAATTTTAAGAAAAGAAACAATCAGTATAAAATTCCAGAATCAATTCACCTCATATCCATTGTGCCCTGTTGAAGCAGATTCTTTTACACAACAAGGAGCAACGGAGCTCAGCTTTTTACTTCATTCGTCAGTACCTGCTTATCTCCAAATGCTTTTATGTTCTGTAAAGTAGTTTGGGCAATCTGCGTGAGTGCCTCGTGAGTGAAAAATCCCTGATGTGCGGTGATCAATACATTGGGCAAACTTGTTAACAGGGCAATCACATCATCATCAATAATTTTCCCCGTCAAGTCGAGAAAGAATAACTTCTCTTCCTGCTCATACACATCGATACCTAATGCCCCAATCTGCCCTGACTTTAATCCATCGATAACAGCTGGCGTATCAATTAATGCTCCTCTGCTGGTATTGATGAGCATCACTCCTTTTTTCATGACCCGAATCGTTTGTTCATTGATCAGGTGCCGGGTTTGTTCATTCAATGGGCAATGCAGTGAGATAACGTCAGCCTGAGCGAAAACATCGGTGATCGGTAAATAGGAGACTCCTATTGTTTTCAGAGATTCATTTTCTTTCTTATCGTAGGCAATTATACGGCAGCCAAAGCCTGACATAATGGTACAGAAAACCTGTCCGATGTTTCCTGTACCAACTACTCCTATCGTTTTGCCGTATAGATCAAAACCAAGGAGTCCATTTAATGAGAAATTCTGATCGCGTACACGGTTATATGCTTTGTGTGTTTTTCTGTTTAGTGTCATGATCAGGGCCACGGCATGTTCGGCTACGGCATACGGTGAATAAGCGGGTACGCGTACTACTTTTATAGTGTATCGGGTAGCTGCAGCGAGGTCTACATTATTAAAACCAGCACAGCGTAAGGCAATGAGTTTTATCTTTTGCTGAGCAAGCTGATGGATTACCGTTTCATTCAACCGGTCATTGACGAAAGCACAAACCACATCCGCTTCTTTGGCAAGTGGAGTACTCTGCTCGTTGAGTTGCGCTTCCAGAAATTCCAGCTCAAATCCAAAATCGGAATTGTGCTTTTCAAAAAACAATTTATCGTAAGGCTGGGTACTAAAGAAGGTAATTTTCATAACGGGAAATGCTCCTGTCTAAGGTAACGAATCGCCATCAGAATTACTTTCTTCAGTTGCAGGCTTGCAAGCTGACTCCAAAATTAGTTCGCTATTCTCCGATCATAAAAAAAAGCCCGGTCATTTTCATGATCGGGCTTTTGTACAAATGATTAATGTCTGCTAACGGGTGGCTGCTTAGCTACCACATGCTTCACATGCATCAGGGTTATCCAGAGAGCAAGCCATGTCAGACATTTTCTGATCATAGTCCGCTACAGGAGACTGGTTGTATTGTAAAGATTGTTGTGCCTCTGATAATACAGATTGAGCAATTATGGGCTCCATAATATTTACATCCGCTGCGTTGACTTCAGCAGCCGGTTGTTGCATGGCCCCCTTGTCAATCGTAAACTTGATCGCATCAGCAGCAGCCGTAGAGCGCAGGTAATACATACCTGTTTTCAATCCTTTTTTCCATGCGTGGAAGTGCATCGAAGTAAGCTTTCCAAAGTTCGGATTGGTGATGTGAATGTTCAGGCTCTGTGACTGACAAATGTAGGCACCGCGATCGGCTGACATATCAATGATTGACTTCTGAGAAATCTCCCAAACGGTTCTGTAGATATCCTTGATGTTTTGAGGAATTTCAGGAATAGCCTGAACGGAACCGTTAGTAGCGATCAGTTTTTGTCTCATGGTCTCGCTCCATAAGCCAAGACTGATCAGGTCTTTCATCAGGTGCTTATTCGCAATGATGAATTCACCGGATAATGTTCTCCTGGTGTAGACATTTGAAGTGTATGGCTCAAAGCATTCGTTGTTGCCCAAAATCTGTGAGGTAGATGCGGTAGGCATAGGAGCAACCAGTAATGAGTTGCGCACGCCATGTTTCTTCACATCTTGTTTTAATTGCTCCCAGTTCCAGCGGTTGCTCTTAGGAGTAACACCCCACATATCAAACTGGAATATTCCTTTTGATACCGGAGATCCTTTGAATGTCTGGTAAGGGCCTTCCACCTTTGCGATCTCCATGGAAGCTTCCATGGCTGCGAAGTAGATGGTTTCAAAAATATCTTCGTTCAACCCACGGGCTTCAGCGCTATCGAAAGGCATACGCAACATAATGAACACGTCTGCCAGACCCTGCACACCCAATCCGATAGGACGGTGACGCATATTGGAGTTCTTCGCTTCTTCTACCGGGTAGTAGTTCACATCGATCACTTTGTTCAGGTTACGTGTGGCAACCTTGGTGATCTCGTATAATTTCTTGTGATCAAACTGACCGTCTTCGGTGACAAACTTAGGCAACGCTAACGAAGCCAGGTTACATACCGCTACTTCATCAGGAGCTGTATATTCAATGATCTCTGTACAAAGGTTGCTTGACTTGATCGTACCCAGGTTCTTCTGGTTCGATTTTTTGTTGGCCGCATCTTTATATAGAATATAAGGAGTTCCTGTTTCAATTTGTGCTTCCAGTACTTCAAACCACAAGTCCTGCGCTTTTATCTGCTTGCGGAACTTGCCTTCGCTTTCGTACTTCTCATACAAGCGCTCAAAATCTTCGCCCCATACTTCGGCAAGACCAGGAGCTTCGTTAGGGCAGAACAGCGACCACATCTCATTGTTCTCCACACGCTTCATGAAAAGATCAGGAATCCAAAGTGCATAGAACAAATCGCGGGCACGCATTTCTTCTTTACCATGATTTTTTCTCAAATCAAGGAAATCAAAAATATCCGCATGCCATGGCTCAAGATAAATCGCAAAGCTTCCTTTACGTTTACCACCACCCTGGTCAACATAGCGCGCAGTCATGTCAAAGTTTCTCAGCATAGGTACGATACCATTGGAGGTACCACCTGTTCCTTTGATGTAGGAACCTTTCGCACGCACATTGTGAATGCTAAGACCGATACCACCGGCCGATTGAGAAATCTTTGCAGTTTGTTTTAATGTATCATAGATACCATCGATGCTATCATCCTTCATGGTCAGGAGGAAGCACGAAGACAATTGCGGCTTCGGTGTACCTGCGTTGAACAGGGTAGGAGTAGCATGGGTAAACCACTTCTCTGAAAGTAATGTATACGTTTCAAGAACAGCGGGAATATCTTCGCCATGGATACCAACAGCCACGCGCATCAGCAAATGCTGAGGACGCTCTACGGTCTTTCCATCGATTTTCATCAGGTACGATTTCTCCAGTGTTTTGAATCCGAAGAAATCATAACTGAAATCACGATCATAAAGAATCGCCTCATCCAGTTCGGCCGCATGATCCTTGATTACTTTCCAGGTTTCTTTAGATATCAATGGAGCATTCTGCCCATTCTTGGGATCAACATGTTGGTACAACCGCTTCATCGTATTGGAAAACGACTTGCTGGTAACTTTGTGCAGGTTGGAAACAGCAATACGTGCTGCAAGCTTCGCAAAATCAGGGTGGCGGGTAGTCATCGTAGCGGCAATTTCTGCAGCCAGATTATCCAGTTCCTGAGTGGAAACACCATCATACAAGCCATTGATCACCTTCATCGCGACCTCTACCGGGTTGACAAATTTGGGATCCAAACCATAGCAGAGTTTTTCTATCCGAGCGGTGATTTTGTCGAACTTAACGGACTCTCTGTGTCCATCACGTTTTAGTACGAGCATCTATATTCGGGTTGTTAGGGGTGAAAAAATAAGTTTAAAAAGTGTCATAATGTATTAAAAATCCTCGTTCAGTGAAAACTTCGGACCTGTTTCTTTTTCAGTGCTGTTGAGCACACCTGCTTTTTGATAATCTCCTACGCGTTTTTCAAAGAAATTAGTTTTTCCGCGAAGGGAAATCATTTCCATGAAATCAAACGGGTTGGTGGCATTGTAGATTTTCTGACCCACGAGCTCGTTGAGGAGACGGTCGGCCACAAACTCGATATACTCACACATCTGTGAGGCATTCATACCAATAAGGTTTACGGGCAGTGCGTCCGTAACAAACTCTTTCTCTATTTCTACTGCGTCTTTGATGATTCCGATGACTTTTTCTTTTGGAAGCTTGTTTACCACATGCTGGGTATAAAGATGGCAGGCGAAGTCGCAGTGCAATCCTTCATCACGTGAGATTAATTCATTGGAAAAACTCAGGCCAGGCATCAATCCACGTTTTTTCAGCCAGAAGATGGAGCAGAACGATCCGGAAAAGAAAATACCTTCTACCGCCGCAAAAGCAATCAGTCTTTCCTGGAAAGACCCCTTGTCGATCCAGCGCAAGGCCCAATCTGCCTTTTTCTTCACACAGTCCATCGTTTCAATGGCGTGGAAGAGTTTGTCTTTTTGCTGTGCGTCTTTTACGTAAGTGTCGATTAATAAAGAATAGGTTTCGGAGTGTACATTCTCCATGGCAATCTGGAAACCATAAAAGAACTTAGCCTCGGTGTATTGTACTTCCGACACAAAGTGTTCAGCCAGGTTTTCATTAACAATACCATCGCTGGCCGCGAAGAATGCCAGTACGTGGGTGATGAAATGTCTTTCGCCATCATTCAAATTAGCCCAGTCGCGCAAATCCTGACTCAAATCGATTTCCTCGGCCGTCCAGAAGCTGGCCTCCGCCTGTTTATAAAACTTCCAGATGTTGTGCTGGCGGATGGGAAACAGAACGAACCTGTCCTTGTTTTCCTTCAGGATCGGTTCTTCGAGTAAAGGTTGGCTCATTTGCTTGATATTTTTTAGGGATAAGAATATGATAAGTCAAAAACCCGATGAAAGGTTTCTTCTTGTTGTTTAATGCCTTTAAAATTTTATGGTTTTTAAATTGGTGAGTACTCTCCAACTTATCGACTTGACAAATATGAAATTTGAAGAATGAAAAACAAAGGTCCGATCTGTAACCTGTTGGCGACAACAAAGGCATAATTAGTGTATAGTCTGTTAGAAAGAATTCATTTTCATTCACTTACCGGACTGCCGCGAAGTGAAGTATGAACTAAAGATTTTTTTAAAATTTTTCGCTGAAAAAATTTGTTCCGAATGGGTTGCCGCACAGTGTGGCCAAATCGAAAGTGCATGGATATAAGTGCCTGACAGCGTGTTTATTGACAAATAAAAAGTGCCCTGGCGATAGTAAAAAAGCATTTTTTTATTGTTATATATTTTAGGTTTCTGAAGAACGGGCTCGCTTTATATATGGAGCGAAATTTCTGGTCAGAGTCATTTGCCCTCAAAATGGAAATACAGGACCGTCTATTTGTTTTTACAAGGGTTTGGTCTATCTTTGCACCCCATAAAAAAACAAAGAACCATGTACGCAATCGTTGATATTGCAGGAAAACAGTTCAAAGTGGCTAAAGATCAATATATCTATGCCCCTCGTCTTGATGCAGAAGCAGGCAGCTCAATTAGTTTTGAGAATGTGCTTTTGGTAGACAATGGCGGTGGTGTAGTTGTTGGCGCCCCTACTGTATCTGGTGCAAAAGTTTCAGGTAAGATTCTGGAACACGTAAAAGGAAACAAAGTAATTGTTTTCAAAAAGAAACGCAGAAAAGGCTATGCCAAGAAGAACGGGCATCGTCAGCAGTTCACAAAAGTTCAAATTGAAAGTATTGGTTAATAAAACCTTAAAAGACTAAATACAATGGCACACAAAAAAGGTGAAGGTAAAGTAAAAAACGGCCGTGAGTCGGAAAGCAAGCGTCTTGGTATTAAAGTATTCGGAGGTCAGAAGGTAATCGCTGGAAACATCATCGTACGTCAGCGTGGCACCAAGCACAACCCTGGTAAAGGAGTAGGTATTGGTAAAGATCATACCTTGTTCGCATTGATTCCCGGTACAGTAGCATTCAAAAAAGGAAGAGCAGATAAGTCATTTGTTACGGTAGTAGCAGAGGCATAAGATTTCATTTTTTTCTTAAAACTTTTAAAAAAAGGCTGCCATGAAATGGCAGCCTTTTTTGTGTGAAAAACTCTTCATCATTATTTTATTTTTAACCGTTCATAAATATTTTTTAACGGCATTTTAATATTGGATTAACCCATTTGAAAAGTAGAAAATATTTAAATTTTGTCATTTCAATGGTTTGAAGAGAATAATATTCTTAGGTAACCCCCTATATCAGAATAACCGATCAGTATACGTCTTTTTTGTAGTATTTTCTTTTTTGAATTAATACCCCTATTTTGGGGGCTTATAAACCTAATTTTCTAACCTAAATCTAATCTATGAAGAAGATTTTACTCTGCTTCTCATTGGTTTTTGTGGTCAGCATAGCCTGGGCCCAAGAACGAGTGATTTCTGGTAAAGTGACCTCAGCCGAAGATGGCAGTGCTCTACCAGGTGTGAATGTAGTGCTTAAAGGCACTGTTAATGGTACGGTTACCGATACTGATGGTAACTTTAAAGTGAATGCCCCAGCTTCAGGTGGCATATTGGTGATCTCATTTATTGGTCTTCAGACTCAAGAAATTGAAATTGGCAGCAGAAATGTGATTGATGTTTCTCTCAGTACCGATGTTAAGCAACTTACTGAGGTGATTGTTACAGCCGGTGGTTTGGAAGCAAGAACAAAGGAACTCGGATCAGCAACAACTATCATGTCACCTCAGGTTTTATCAGCTGGTAAAGCTGTGAATATAGCCGCAGGTATGCAGGGTAAAGTAGCCGGTTTTCAAATTAATGCATCAAGCAGTGGTGTTAACCCTGAATATCGTTTGATACTTCGTGGTCAGCGATCAATCACAGGTAACAATCAGGCATTGATTGTTCTTGATAACGTGATTGTTCCCAGTTCCGTTTTGAGTAACCTGAATATGAACGATGTAGAGTCTGTTAATATTTTGCAAGGTGCAGGTGCAGCGGCTCTCTACGGTTCTCAGGCATCGAATGGTGCAGTTATCATTACCACTAAAAAAGGTAAGTCTGGAATAGTTGATATTAACGTATCACATAACGTGCAGATCACGGAAGTTGCTTTCTTCCCTAAAATTCAGAAAGGGTTTGGTTCAGGAGGTTCTGCGTATGGTATTGATCCTGCGGGTGCTGCTGTCTTTAACTATTTGGAAAATCAATCTTATGGACAACCCTTTGACGGTTCATTGAGACCTCTTGGTCCTAAGCTCGAAGATGGTACGCAGCTATACACAACTTATGATTATAAACCCGGTCATGATGATTTTTGGGAAAAAGGGATTACTAATCAAACTGATTTCTCTGTGTCATCAGGTGATGATAAATCAACGATTTATGTTTCTGGCCAATATGTAACTGTTACGGGAACAACTCCTGGTGATAAATTTACACGTGGTAATATTCGTTTAAATGGTACCAGAAAAATAGGTAATAAAGTAAATGTAAAATTTGCTACCTCGTTTGCACCTAATAAGTACGATATAACAACACAAACAGGAGCGATCTACTCGAATTTATTAAACATGCCTTCGAATGTGGATATTACTGCTTATAAAGACTGGAGAACGAATAAATTTGCTACTCCTAATGGCTTTTATAACCCTTGGTATGATAACCCTTATTATACAGCAGAAACAAATCGTCAACTAACCAAGAACAATTATCTTACAGGTAACGTTGAGATTAAATTTTCTCCTATTAAGGGACTTGATTTGATAGCCCGCGAAGGTATCTCGAATCGTTACATGACCGATAAGCAGCATGTAGAGGGATATAAATATAGTACCTATGCAAAGAATACTGATCAGAGTTCTAAAACAGATGATCCAGCCACTGTATCGGAAGAAAGTTTTAATACTTCTCAGTCGGTAACAGATTTTATCGGTCAGTATGATAAGTCATTTGGAGAGATCAATGCAAACCTGGTAGCTGGTGCTCAGCTTATTGAAAGCAATTCACGTGACTTATATGTTGGAGCCAACAATCTTACAGTATACGAATTGTATAACTTAAGTAACGGTACAGGAACACCTTCAGTGAGTGAGGCAGATTATCACACTCGCCAGGCTGGTGTTTACGGTAAGTTGACTTTAGGATTCAGAGATTATCTGTTTTTGACGGCTACCGCACGTAACGACTGGGATTCACGTTTGAGCAAAGCCAACCGTTCATTCTTCTATCCCTCTGCCGAACTTTCTTTTGTGTTGACGGATGCAGTTCCTTCATTGAAGAGTGATTTTGTGAATTTCATTAAATTAAGAGGTGGTGTTTCTAAGGTAGGTCAGGTAAATCTTAGCACTAATTCAAATCCTTTAGGAGCATATAGATTATTACCTACGTTTGGATCTACAGCAAGTGGTTTCCCTTATGGATCTTTAGCCGGGTTTACTCAAGATAACGGCTTGGTAAGTAATAACCTGAAACCAGAATTAACACATTCCTATGAGTTTGGTGCAAATTTCAATTTGTTGAATAGTAGAATTGAAGGTTCAGTGACTTATTACAATAGCCACACCGATGACCAAACCGTTACCACTTCATTATCAAGTAGCACGGGTTTTACTAGCTTATTAACCAACGTTGGGCAAACTTCTTCTAAAGGTCTCGAATTATCACTTCATTATACTCCAATCAAAACCAACAATTGGAGTGTTACTGTAGGTGGTAACTATACTTACCTTGAAAATACAGTAGAGTCTATTTCGGCTGACTTGCCACAGTTGTCACTCCAAACTTTGAATAATGCTCAATCTGTAGCGATGGCTGGCGCGTCTTTCCCTGTTATTATGGGACTGGATTATCAACGTGATCCACAAGGTCGCGTCATTGTGGATGCCGTTACAGGTGTTCCACTTTCTCCTTCTACAACCCCTGTTGTGTTAGGAAATGCAACACCTAAAAATCGTATTGGAGCTGACTTGAGTGCGTCATGGAAAAACCTCCATTTTTCTATTTTGTTTGAATACCGTGGTGGTTATAGTATTTACAATGGTGTAGGTACTGAAATGGACTGGTCGGGCACAAGTGCAAGAACAGCCTACTACAATCGCCAAAGCTTTATATTCCCTAATTCGGTATATATGGCTTCTGATGGTAGTTATGTTGAAAATACTTCTGTGGCCATTGCTAATGGTAATGGTAACTCTGGCTTCTGGTCAGATGGAATCAATAGAAATACAACTTCTAACTATGTTACGTCCGGTGATTTCATTAAGCTGAGAGAGGTGGCGCTTTCTTATGATATTCCTACTTCAATAGTAGGTAAGACGAAGGTGTTAAAAGGTGCAACGATAAGTGTACAGGGAAGGAACCTCTTTTTATGGATGCCTAAAGATAATTTATACACTGACCCTGAGTACGGTCAAACAAGTAGTAACAATGGAAATGGAGGAGGCTTAAATGGTTTAGGTCAGACTCCTCCTGTACGCTACTACGGAGCTACATTATCATTGAAATTGTGATAATAAAGATCACTCAACTTTATAAAATGAAGATGAAGAATATGAAAAAAATAAAATTTTTGATATGTATAATTATTGCAGGTGTACTTACATCTTGTAATGATTATTTTGATATCAATAAAAATACGAATCAAGCAACGGCTGCATCGGCTGCTCTTATATTGCCTCAGGCCCTTACCACTACGGCAAGTGTTTTAAATCAATTTAATAGTTATGGTATGCAGATTGGTGGCTATGCTGCTAATGCCGGAGGTTATGGCGGGTTTAATGAAACAGTTTCATATGCCTATACGCCCAATAATTACTCCAATCTTTGGTCAATTACCTATGATAATCTGAATGATTACCAGTTTATGATCAATTCTACTGTAGGTAATGACGCTAATATCTACTACAGTGCTGTTGCGAAAATCATGAAGGCGCATGATTATCAATTACTGGTGGATGCGTATAATGATATACCTTATAGTGATGCATTACTAGGAGCTAATAACCTTACACCTTCTTACGACAATGCAGCTACTATATATGCTAGTTTGGCTGGCTTATTAGATGAAGCTATTGCAGAAATAAATAAAGGAGAAAGTGCTACTATAGCCCCTGATGCCATTACTGCTAACGATGTAGTTTTTGCAGGTAATATGACCTCTTGGAAAAAGCTTGCAAATACGTTGAAGTTGAAATTAATGATCCGGGCCAAAGGTAAAGCGACCTTCGCAAATACCTCTTTTGATGCAGCCGGATTTTTGACTGCCGATGCATTGATTAATCCTGTCTATAGACGTGACATCAATAAACAGAATCCTGCTTGGGAATCCTGGGCGTTTACTGGAGGAGGTACCACCGGTGCAAAATCTTGGATTCCTACAACTTATGTTATGGATTTCTATGATGGGTATAAGTTAAGTGATCCAGGAAGAGGTAAGGCTTTATATTACCAATTCCCAGGAACAGGTACTAATCGTTTGGGTGTAGAAGGCGAGGGAATTCCTAAAAGCCCTGATGGTAGTTTTTGGTATCCTGGTTCAGCACGTACCCAAGCTACGGCCGGCGCTGCAACAGGGGCTCTAAAAGGTCCTGATGCCGGGTATCCATTGTTCACAGCTGCCGAAAGCTATTTTCTGCAAGCAGAAGCTGTAGTAGTTGGTGGTTTTGGTGTAGCTGGTACAGCTAAAGCACTTTTTGAATCAGGGATAAAGGCATCCTTCACGTATTTGTATACACTGCCTGATAAAACAGTTTCGGGAAATCCGACAGCGGATGCAGCTACTTATATAACTAATAATGCTGATGCTCGGGTACAATTTGATCTGGCCACTACTACTCCTGAAAAAGTGGAAGCGATCATCACTCAGAAATACATTGCCTTGAATATGGTGCATAGCCATGAAGGATGGAATGAGTACAGAAGAACCGGTTATCCTACTCAATCTGGAAATACTGCTCACTCTACATTTGCTTCATTTGCTTCCCAGAGTTCACGTGCAGATAAATTGCCTTCTCGGATTCAGTATCCCACTTCTGAAGGACAGTATAATGGAGGAAATTTGCCAACAGGCATTAGTACTTTTACCTCACTTATTTTCTGGGCTAAGTAATAACTTGATATTCTTATGAAAAAAATAACGATAAAAACTCTGGTGGTTCTTATGATGGGAGTACTATTCTTTGCTTCCTGTTTGGATGGCAACGAAATGAATACCCCACCAACGGGTTCACCCACCTTGATGGTAGTATCATTTGACCCTAGCAGGGGCGAGTCTACTCCTACATTATTGTATACAGGATTACAGTATTTTGGAAATCAGGCCCTATTATTGGATCAGGCGGCAGAAGTAGAGACAATCAAATTTGCAGCTTCTATTCAAGGCTCAAAGACGTATGATCGTGATATTACAGTGAACTTAGTTACGGTTCCATCCGCCGCAAACGATAATAAAGGCAATGATGGTATTGATTATGCCGTGCTGAGTAGCGATCAGTACCGGATAGTTAATTCAACAGCAGTAATCAAAGCTGGCGAACAATATGCTGAGTTTGAAGTGGAATTTTATCCGCTTAAGATTGATTTTACAAAGAGTACAATTCTTCCACTTTCAGTGACTAATGATGCGGATATACTTGTTAGTTCAAATTTTGGAAAATTTTATCCTCACATTATTGGTAATCCAATCGCTGGGCTTTATTCATGGCAATTTATACGATGCAGTACTCCTACTTGTAGTGCTGGCCCTGATGGTAACTCCTTTTCAGGAAGATCAACTGTATTTAGCCCAGTAGATCCAACGACAATTACCGTGCCTACAGGATACTATGATAACGCAAACTATATCGTGACGTTTACAAATACGGATGGAGTTTTGTCAAATTTCAAAGCGGTGATCGACCCGGCAAAAGTAAATGGTGATTGGGCAAGTGCCGGTATTACTGTTGCTTCTGGTCCAACCATAACTGTGAATGCAGATTACTCCAGATTTGAACTTCATTATACCACGGCCACACGGAATGTGACAGATATTTATGTTTTGAAGTAAATACCTGAAAGAAAACTTAAAAATTAAACAGACGATTTATGTTAAAACGAATATATAGCTATATGGCAATAGTGGTAAGCTCTATGCTTTTCCTTGTTGCTTGTAATGATGACGATGATAAGATCAAGCATTTTAGTACTGTAGTAGATGTCAGTAAGTCCTCTCTGGCAGAGGATAAGTATAAGATAGTTACATACTTTTCTACGGATGGAGGAAAAACTTATGTAGATTATCCAGTTATTAATAAGGGGCAACAGTATCAGGTAAAAGTCTTAGATGCGGATCATGAAGATGTTACTGAAGCTACCTGTTATGTTGTCGATTGGTCTGCCTCTAACCCTCAACCAATTAGTGTTGATGGAGGTATTGCTACTTTTGAAATGACATCGGTATCTGATCTTTCTGCAGTTGTTACCAATGTTCCATTTTCAGCAGCAGCAGCAGTAGGTACATACACCGTGGTAACTGATGACTGGGCGGATTTTCATGCTGGTGATAAAGTTACAGTCGCTAGAGTAGATGATACGCATGTGCAGATTAATGAGTACCCAGCTACCAATAATCAACATCACGGGTTAGTTTTGACAATAACAGATCTTGGTTTGGGTACCGTTGTTGTAGCAAAACAGTACAGTGGCGCTTACGGTGGGGATGATACAGATACCAGTGGCGAGGGCTTGGCATCTTCATGTGCCGGTACTATTAGCCTCACGTTGGATTTTGAAATAGACGGCGATGTGTACAGTGGAAACGTTTTGGAATTGAAAAAGAACTAAGTTTAATTTCTATAGTTTCTCAAAGAGGCCGCTATTATAGCGGCCTCTTTTTATTCGAATTCTTTTTTAAAAAGAATAAAACCCCTCCACCATCCTCACCACATCCTCAAACGAATTATACAGCGGCACAGGAGCGACACGTATCACATCAGGTTCACGCCAGTCAGCAATTACTCCGGATTGAGTTAGTTTATTAAATAGCTTTTTGCCATCACGTTTCATTAACAGAGAGAGCTGACATCCACGCTCTGCAGGATTAGCGGGGGTGATAATGACAAAGTCTTTTCCATACGTTGGGATTTGCCAGAGCAGGAATTCTAAAAGATCGGTGAGCTGGATACTCTTTTTACGAAGTGCAGCAATGCCTGCTTCATTGAATAGTTCGAGCGATGCCAGTAGAGCTGCGCTTTGAAAAACCGGAACGTTAGACAACTGCCAGCCATCTGCACCAGGCATTGGCTTGAATCCTTTTTTCATTTGAAAGCGCTCGCCTTCGTGATGTCCCCACCATCCGGCAAAGCGTGGTAACGTAGTATTGCTGGCATGACGCTCGTGTACAAAGGCTCCAGCGATCGCACCTGGCCCTGCATTCAAGTATTTGTAGCTGCACCATACTGCGAAATCCACATTGTTTTTGTGAAGGTCTACGGGTACGTTGCCTACGGCATGTGCTAAATCAAATCCTACTAATGCTCCGGCTTTGTGCCCTGCTGCGGTAATGCTTTTGATGTCGAAGAACTGACCGGTATAATACTGTACTCCACCAAAGATAACCAGTGCTAACTCATTGCGATGTTCGTGAATAGCATCCAGTATATCTTCTGTGCGAAGGGTGTATTCTCCTTTTCTTGGCTTCAATTCAATCAGTGCCTTACTGGGATGAAGCCCATGAAATTTGATCTGTGATTCAAACGCATATTGATCGGAAGAGAACGCGCCCGCTTCCGTGAGTATCTTATATCGCTTCTGGGTTGGGCGATAAAAAGAAACCATCATAAGGTGAAGGTTTACGGTGAGTTGATTCATCGCCACTACTTCAGATGGCTTGGCTCCGGTAATTTTGGCTAGTGCATTTTTGGTCAACTTATGATAATATAGCCATGGCCTGCGCGAGTGTTCATGTCCTTCGCCACCCAATTGTGCCCAGTCTTCCAGTTCTTCGTTGATAAATTTCTTTGTTGTTTTTGGCTGTAAGCCCAGTGAGTTACCAATCAGGTAAACGCTTTCTTTGCCATTTACTTTTGGTATATGAAACCTGGAGCGAAATGATCGAAGCGGATCTGAACGATCCAATGAGCGAGCAAATTCAATAGTGTCTTTAATATTCATCGGTAAGGAAGAGGATAGTCAATTGATTTAAAACAAAGAAAGTTGTTGTAGTAATGATCCTTCATGCTGAAGCAGCCAAACTTTATTATCCATGCCGCCACCATATCCAACCAGGTCTCCGTTCTTGCCAATCACCCGGTGACATGGAACAACAATGGCAATCGGATTTTGCCCATTGGCCAATCCTACTGCCCGGATGGATTTGATATTGCCTACGCGAATAGCCAGCTCTTCGTAAGAAATGGTCTTTCCGTAAGGAATGGTTAGTAACTCTGACCAGACTTTCTTTTGAAATGCAGTACCGTGCAAGTCCATTTCAAAGGTGAAGAACTTACGGCCTTTCAAAAAGTATTCATCCAGTTCCTGAAGGCATTGATCAATCACGGGCGTACGTGCTTCTTCCTGCCTGGTATCTTTTAAAAAATTAAGAGTAACGATTCGTTCTTCTTCCGATTCGATCAGCAGATCTCCTACAGGAGAGGAATAATAAGCGATACCCTTCATCTTAAAAGACCACTATTCAAGCTCAGCTCAATGCATTGGGAAGTGTTAAACAAATTTAGGATCAGCTTCCATTACGGTCCCACATTTCCGGCAGGTGCGCAGTTCCAGTGACCCATAAAATTCGCGAAAGCGGGGAAGAAAATCTTTTTCGATATTCTCCAGATGGAAACGGTATTCGTGCAGTTTGTTATTGCAATTTTCACAGTACCAGATTAGGCCATCCAGTATCTCCTGCTGTGGACGTTTGCATTCAATGACCAAACCCACAGTGCCCGCGGGTCGCTCCGGGCGATGAGGTGTATTACCCGGTAACAGGAACATCTCCCCCTCTTTAATTGGAATATCTACTGCCTTGCCTTCTTCCTGAATGCGTACGTTGATATCCCCCTCCAGCTGGTAAAACAGCTCTTCGGTCTCATTAAAATGAAAATCTTTGCGTGCATTGGGGCCGCCCACAATCATCACAATGTAATCACCAGCATCGGCATACAAATTTTTATTCCCTACCGGTGGTTTTAGCAGGTTGCGATTGTCGGTAATCCACTGTTTTAAATTAAAAGGTCTGCGAATGGCCATGATATAAAATTGTTAACTTGCAGGAGGCCAATTTAGTAAACATTTAGGTCTATCTTGAATCTTAATTTGCTCGTTCTATGAATCTTGATTTAACAGGTAAAAGTGCGGTGGTGTGTGGTAGCACGCAGGGTATTGGCAAGGCATCAGCCATTGAATTGGCAGCATTGGGTGCTGACATCACATTAATAGCCCGTGACGAAAAGAAACTGAAGGCGGTGATAAAAGCACTTCCTACTCCGGCCGGCCAAAAACACGACTACCTGGTAGCGGATTTCAATTTTCCTGAAAACCTGAAGTCAGGACTGGAGAAACACTTTGCCAAAGATATGGCTCAGATTCTGGTGAATAACACGGGCGGCCCTGCTTCCGGCCTGGCTATTGATGCTACACTGGACGAATTCACAAAAGCATTTACCAATCACCTGCTTTGCAATCAGATACTGGTGCAATCGCTATTGCCAGGGATGAAAAAATCAAAGTATGGTCGCATCATCAATATTATCTCTACTTCTGTAAAAGTTCCCCTCCGGGGATTAGGTGTTTCCAACACAATACGTGGTGCGGTGGCCAACTGGGCAAAGACTTTATCTATAGAGCTGGCGCCAATGGGCATCACCGTGAACAATGTTTTACCCGGTGCTACCATGACTACCCGCCTGGAATCCATTATTAAAAGTAATGCCGAAAAAGCAGGTAAGAGTTACGAGGAAGCAAAGAAGGACATGATCGCTGAAATTCCTGCAGGCAGAATATCGGACGCAAGTGAAGTCGCTGCTGCGGTGGCATTCCTGGCTACACCTGCTGCGGGCTATATCAATGGGATCAATGTACCTGTCGATGGCGGGCGAACAGGGTCGCTATAAAATTCATCCACTCACCATGATCAACCGTTTATGATTCGTCATGCACTGGTTATCATCGGTATTTTTATTTCTGTTTTCCCCCAGGCGCAAGTAAGTGTTCGCATCAAAGAAGACTTTTCTTCCAACAAGCTAGGCTGGTATGAAGATGATAAAGTCAAAGTAACAGGCGGGCACTATGTATTGACGACACCCGCCAATGGTTGGTTTGCTCCTTTTGTTATTAAAGCCGACCCTTTAAAGGATTTTGTTTTTCAGGCTTCCTTCACACAGATAGATGGCGAAGTAGATAATGGATTTGGATTGGTGTGGGGATCGGATAAAGAATCGAAACTCAATAGTTTTTTAATATCGACCAATGGATATGTAAAAATCTATTCGTCCGATGAATTTCGTTTGGAGGCCAAAGACTGGAATGAGACTACGCTGGTGAAACCGCTCACTCAAACGAACAAATTAAGGATAGAGCAAACCAAAGGTGTGATGAAATTCTCTTTGAATGGAGAAGAGGTGGCTACGATGAAGGCGCTGCCGTGGTTTGGTAAAACGGTGGGCTTCATTGCGTATACGCAGATGAAATTATACGTGGATGATTTTGTTTTTGCACACCAGGATAAAATCAATCTTCCGCCCACTTTGGCCAAAGGATTAGTGAAGGA
This sequence comes from Flammeovirgaceae bacterium, assembly GCA_023251155.1. Taxonomy (GTDB): domain Bacteria; phylum Bacteroidota; class Bacteroidia; order Cytophagales; family Cyclobacteriaceae; genus ELB16-189. The sequence continues at coordinate 31,351 of JAHEZH010000018.1, forward strand.
AAACCTGGGTGATAAAATCAATAGCCGCTATGATGAAGTAACACCGAAGATTGCTGTGGACGGTAAAATGATTCTGTTCACACGGAAATCAAGTCCCGATAATGTGGGCGGCGAGAAAGACTTGTCAGACATCTGGATGAGTACCAGCACCGATGGTGTCAATTGGAAGCAGGCCGTGAATCTTCAAAAGCCGGTCAACTCGGCAGCAGTGAATAATATTGTATCAATCAGTCAGGACAATAATTCGATACTCGTGGCACAGTCCAACGACTTTCAGGTATTTCAGCGAACAAAAGATGGATGGCGGGATGCGGGATTATTAGGTGTTTACTATGAAACCGAGAATGAATTTTTTGAAGCCTGCCAGTCGGCCGATGGGAAAGCAATTTTATTTACCGCGGAGAACAAACAGAATTTATATTATAGAAAGCAGGAGAGCGAGAAAGACATCTATGTGGTACTGAAAGATCAAAAAGGAGCGTGGAGTACTCCGATTAATCTGGGGAATACATTGAACACGCCAGGCGATGAGACATCGCCGTTTCTTGCTGCTGACGGCCGCACCCTTTATTTCGCTACCAATGGCAGACCTGGCTATGGCGGGCAGGATATGTTTATGAGTAAGCGTATGGGCGATGGATGGACGAAGTGGAGTGACCCTGTTAATCTTGGCCCTGAGTTAAACACATTTTCTTTTGATGCCTATTATACGGTGCCTGCTTCCGGTGAATATGCGTACATGGTGAGCAGCACAGGAGGAAAGGGATTGACGGATATCATTCGAGTAAAGCTCTCTAAAGAAATAAAACCTGATCCTGTGGTATTGGTGTATGGCAGAGTATTGAATGCAAAAACAAATCAACCCATTGAAGCGGACATCTTTTTTGAAAATTTATTGACAACCAAAGAAGCCGGTGAAGCCAGATCCAACCCGAAGACAGGGGAGTACCGCATCGCCTTGCCTTTTGGTGCTACCTACGGATTTCGCGCAGTGGCCAAAGCGTTTTTGTCCGTGAACGAAAGCATGGAATTGAATCAATCGGATAAGAACTATCAAGAGATAGAAAAGAATTTATACCTCGCACCCATTGAAATAGGGCAGGCTGTTCAATTACAAAATGTATTCTTCATACAAGGTAAGGCGGAGTTGAAGCCCTCTTCCTTTCCTGAGCTGGACCGGCTGGTGACCTTGTTAAAAGCGAATGCAACGATTGAGATTGAAGTACACGGCCACACTGACAACCGGGGAGACATCAGCGCGAATTATGATCTTTCGGATAAGCGTGCAAAAGCGGTGATCGCGTACCTCATTTCCAAAGGGATTGACAAAAACCGATTGAATGGCAAAGGTTTTGGTGGTACTCGCCCGGTAGTGGCTAATGATACCGATGAGCACCGCGAAATGAATCGCAGAGTGGACTTTCGAATTGTGAAAAGATAATCATGGAAAAGATTCTGAATTATATCGATGGTGAACTGAGAGCGCCACTGTCGAAAAACTATCTTGAGAATTATAATCCGGCAGAAGGTAAGGTGTACAGTTATCTGCCCGACTCGGACGCGGATGATGTACATGAAGCAACCCTTGCTGCACAGAGCGCATTTAGATCATGGTCATCACTTCCGGCTGAAAAACGTTCGGCTTATCTTCAAAAGATTGCTGATCTGATCAATCGTGATTTGGATCAATTGGCTTTGGCTGAAAGTCGTGATCAGGGAAAACCCGTGAAGCTGGCCAAGGCGATGGATATACCGCGTGCGGCTGCAAACATGAGCTTCTATGCCTCTGCGGCCATTCACTTTGCCAGCGAAGCACATATTACCGACACACAGGCGATCAATTATACCGTGCGCAATCCAATTGGCGCAGCCGGATGCATCTCCCCGTGGAATCTTCCCTTGTATTTATTTACATGGAAGATCGCGCCCGCCTTAGCAGCCGGTTGTACAGTAGTTGCCAAACCATCTGAGCTTACGCCAATGACGGCTTATCTGTTTTCTAAACTGTGCATGGAAGCGGGGTTGCCCAAAGGAGTGTTGAATATTGTCCATGGGCTGGGCTCAAAGGTAGGCCAGGCCATCAGTGAGCATGTGGGGATCACGGTGATTTCGTTTACCGGAGGAACAGTAACCGGGAAGAAGATAGCCGCCACCGCAGCGCCCATGTTCAAAAAACTCTCCCTGGAGTTAGGAGGAAAAAACCCCAATATCATTTTTGCTGATTGTGATTTTGAACAGGCGATCAGTACTTCCATTCATTCTTCATTTGCCAATCAGGGAGAAATCTGTTTATGTGGCTCGCGCATCTTTGTTGAACGAAGCCTGTATAAAAAATATGTCGATGAATTGGTAAAGCGCACCAAAGCACTGATCGTAGGTGACCCTTTTGATGAAGCAACGAATCTGGGAGCAATGGTTTCGGAAGCACACATGAACAAAGTGCTGTCCTATATAGCGTTGGCAAAGCAAGAAGGAGGTAAGATTCTTGCCGGAGGTAACCAGGTAAAATTAACTGGCCGGTGTGCCGGTGGGTATTTTCTGGAGCCAACAATAATCGTTGGTTTAGATCCTCAATGCCGCACCAATCAGGAAGAAATCTTTGGGCCAGTAGTTACCATTATGCCTTTCGATACGGAAGAAGAAGTGATCATGTATGCCAACAGCACAAGCTATGGTCTGTCAGCTACCCTCTGGACAGAGAATCTGAAACGGGCTCATCGGGTGTCTGCACAGATCAAGAGCGGTATCATCTGGGTAAATTGCTGGCTCTTCCGCGACCTGCGTACACCCTTCGGTGGAATGAAACAATCGGGAGTGGGAAGAGAAGGAGGATGGGAAGCAATGCGCTTCTTTACGGAAGCGAAGAATGTATGCATTAAGCTTTAGATTATAGACTACACCTGCGCGAATGTTTTTTATCAGGGTATGCGTGGTGCTATGTACTCATCACAAAATCGGAAGTGTTAATCCATGTTGGGGTTCAGAAGATCCTGTTCCGCCTGGTCACGATCTGATACCACCATGCTCACTTCCCCGCCCGATAATGCAGACAGGTACTTTTTGTGAAGAATCCATAAACAGATTAACAGAAGAACGATACTTCCGGCATATATGCTTACGTAGATCAGGTCATTATTTATATACTCCCGCGTTGATTTATCAATATCAGCTTCATCTGAATAAAACGATGCTGCAAAGGCAAGTGCGTTATTAATTGCATGAAGTATAATGGTAGGGATAATGGATTTTGTTTTCCAGTAAATCCATCCAAACAGGACTCCCAAAATAAAAGCATTCAGGCCTTGCACCAGATTTCCGTGTACCAGGGCAAAGATGAACGCAGAAACGAGTATGGCATGCAGTGCTTTGTAGTTCTTCAGAAACCCATCCAGAATAACTCCCCGAAAAAAAATCTCTTCCAGCAGAGGCGCTGCAATTACTATCATGATAAAATAAGGAATCGGCTGTTCCTTCACCCCTCTGAGCATTTCTAAGAGCGTATCAGAAGTAGGAAGTAATGCTTGCAGGGGTTCAAGCACCATTCCATAAGAAAGGATGATCGCCACGGAAAGAAAAATGACCGCAGACGGAAATGAAGCAGTTGGCAATTGCCAGTTATTTCTCATGTTAAAAGCAAAAGCAATCGATAAAAGCAGGGAGGCGATGTAAGTAAGAGAAAGACCTATTCCGTCCGTAAGCGAAAAGAAAGGAATTATAATTACTAAAGCGCTCACGAGTGTAGCCAGGAGCCATATAAGGAGCAGCCCAATCGATTGCTTGTAAGTAGGGTAATGACTTGCCATTTGAATTTGGTTTTAGGTTGGGGTTTGATGTAGATTCGTGCCGGATAATTCTCCTTAAGCTATGTCTTTTTTCGATATCAATAATATCTTTTTTACCGTTTTGGATTATCCCATGAGCTATGTGGAATTCTTTGCTGTGCTCTCCGGCCTCGCAGCGGTGGGCTTATCGGCTACCGCCAATATATGGAGCTGGCCCATCGGTATTATCAATGTGTTTCTGTCTGCTTTCTTCTATTACCAGATTCAACTCTATCCGGATATGTTTTTGATGGTGTTCTTCTTTGTCACGAATCTTCTCGGCTGGTGGCGATGGGCCAACCCTAAACCGGAGGAAGAAGACAAGAAGAAAGAACTGAAAGTGAGCTTTATGAAATGGAAACAGTTTGCCCTGCTCTCGGCAGGTGGATTGATGGGAACATTTTTGATCGGAAAGCTGGCCAGCAATCTTCATGAATGGCTTCCTTATCTCTTCCATCTTCCCAGCGCCTATCCGTATGCCGACTCGTTCATATTGGTGATGAGTGTGATTACCACTTTCTTCATGATTCAAAAGAAAATTGAATGCTGGATCATCTGGATTGTAGTGGATGTAGTGGCCACGTATTTGTACTTTCTGAAAGGCGCTAAATTTTTCGGGGTGGAATACCTGGTGTTTACGTTAATTGCCATTTTTGCTTTGTGGAACTGGATCAAGGAATATAAAAGCTATTCGACAAAGCAGGCATGAAGCGCGGATTAGTTATCGGGAAGTTTATGCCCGTACACCAGGGCCATATTGCATTGATACACTTTGCTGCTACACAATGTGATGAGTTGATTGTATCAATGAGTTATACACCGCACGATCCTATAGACGGTGAACTTCGCTTCTCCTGGATGCAGGAAATATTTCTTGCCCATCCCGCGATCAAACTGTATTCGATTGAAGATAATTTTGATGATGTGACGCTTGCTTTACCGGAGCGTACCAGGCAATGGGCAGAACGAATGAGGCAAGTCTATCCCCCCATCGATATCTTGTTCAGTTCCGAAGAGTACGGATTACCCTTCGCCGAGAACATGAGTGCAGCGCATTGCAGCTTTGACTTGGAACGAACCACTATTCCAGTATCCGCAACACGTATTCGCACTCATCCTTTTCGGTATTGGGAATTTATTCCTGAGGTGGTGCGCCCGTATTTTGTGAAGAAGATTTGTTTCTATGGATCGGAAAGCACGGGTAAGTCAACCATGGCAAAACGAATGGCCACGATTTATCAGACAGCGTTTGTGCCGGAGGTAGCGCGTGAGTTAATCACCTCCAATGACTTTACATTAAAAGATATTCTGCGAATAGGTCACGCCCAAACCAAAAGGGTGATCGATATGGCAAGAACGGCTAACAAAATTCTTTTCTGTGACACGGACGTAATCACTACACAGATTTATTCAAAGCACTACCTCAATGAAGTCCCTGCCGAATTATTGGAGTTGGAAAAAGTAATCCAGTACGATCAGTATTTTCTTTTTGATATTGATGTGCCGTGGGTAGCCGATGACCTGCGCGACCTGGGGCATCAGCGCACTGAAATGTATGAAGTGTTTAAGCATGCCCTGGAAGAGCGAAACATCAGCTACCTGAACGTGCAAGGTAGCTATGATGAGCGCGAACAGTTTATCCGGTCAGTGATTGATCAGATGCTGCTGGAGGGCTAAAAGGTTACCGTTGCCGGTACCTGTTTTCATTTCCCTGCAACCTCCGTCTGAAAAGTCTCCACACACTTTCTGTCCTGCAGTGTTACGTAGCAGGTCTTTTTATCTTTTCCACCAAAGTTGATGTTGCTGGTTTTCTTTCCTTTCATCTCCACTTCACGAAGAAGCTCTCCTTCATGGGTATAGATGGCCACAGTTCCTTTTCCCCAGCGTGTAACATACACGTTGCCTTGAGCATCGCACTTCATTCCGTCAAAGCCAAAATCTTCCACTTCGGCAAAGAGTTGCTGATGGCTGATATTGCCTTTTTCATCTACATCAAACTTCCAGATTTTGCGCTGTACACTTTCATTTACATAAAGTGTTTTCTCATCCGGACTTAGTTCGATGCCGTTGGTAGTGCCCATCTGGTCTTTTAATAAAACGGCTTTGCCGTCTGTTTCTATTCTCCAGATCTGGCCTGTGCTTTCTTTCCAGTTGGGGTCGGAGGCAAACAGGTATCCTTTCTTGCTGATGCAGATGTCATTGGGTTGATTAAACTTATCGGTATGACTATACACCGTTACCGCTTTTGTTTTCTTATCTACTTTCAGAATGTTGTGCGCTTTGAAATCAGGAAGTAGCATGTTCCCGCTTTTGTCAAACTGAATGGCATTGGCAATACTGCCTTCCGGCAGGGTAACGTATAACTCAACTTCACCGTTCGGTTTCACCGCACCAATCGTTCCGTCTTTCTGATAATTCACTACATACAAAATGCCATCACGATAGTTAGGGCCTTCAATGTTTTCGGTGAACAGATTTTCTTTGGTGAGATCCCTTGCCGTGTAGGTTGATTGAGCACTACACATTGAAACACTCAACAGCGCGAGGCCAAGCAGAAATGTCTTTTTCATAATTAAGCGTTTGCTTTGCCGATCGTATGACCTTTCACAGCGAAGTATAAAATGAACAGATAGCAGGGAAGCATGATCCAATACGCTTGTTGCGTGCCAATGCTTTCTGAGATTTTTCCATAAACAAGAGGAAGCACGGCACCTCCTGCTATTGCCATTACCATTAAAGCAGAACCAATTTTAGTAAACTTACCTAATCCACCAATAGCTAAAGGCCACATTGCGGGCCACATCAATGAGTTAGCTAAACCAAGCAAAGCTACACAGGCAACGGAGACGTATCCACTTGTAATCACAGTTGCAATAGTTAAGATCACTCCAAGAATAGCACAGAGTTTTAATGCTGTAGACTGGCTGAGGAATTTAGGTATCATTGTAATCCCCACTACATAACCAATGAGCATACAAGCAAGTGTGCCTTGAGTAAAATAGCGGGCAATAGAAAGTTCAATTCCTAATGATTTTCCGTAGCTAATAATGGTATCTCCAGAGATTACTTCAACGCCAACGTATAAGAATAAGGCGACTACACCCAGAATCAAATAAGGGAATTGTAATACACTTGTTTTTTCAGATGATTTGATAGAAGTTGAATCATCTTCATCTTTAATATCAGGAAGAGAAGAGAACAGCACAGCTACTCCTAAGAAAATCAGTACACCTGTAATAATGCTGTAAGGCATTACCATTCTTCCTGCTAATTCATCTAACGTCATATTTCTGGTTACCTCATCCATAGTTTTAAGGCTAGCTTCTAATACATCAGCATCACTCAGAGCGATATACCCGAAAATCAAGCCAGCAAGGATTCCTGCTACTTTATTACAGATCCCCATGATGCTGATGCGCATAGCTGCGCTTTCAATCGGTCCAAGAATAGTTGCATATGGATTCGAAGCTGTTTGAAGGAATGCCAATCCGCAGCCAATGATAAATTGAGCTGTTAAGAAAAGATTATAATTTCTGGCATTAGCTGCGGGGATAAAAAGTATAGCCCCGACAGCCATAACCAAGAGCCCTAATGACATTCCTTTTTTATATCCCGTAACCTTTAATATGAAGGATGCCGGGATAGCCATAATAGTATAAGCAATAAAGAAAGCAGTAAGAATAAGGTAAGATTGAAAGTCAGTAAGCTGGCATGCGATTTTTAGATAAGGGATCAGTGTTCCGTTGGTCCACGTCACAAATCCGAAAATGAAGAATAAAATACCGATGATGGTGATGGAAATCAGGTACTGTTTTTTTTCCTCCGGGGAAGATGCCTTTGTCATTATTTAAGTATTTTTAAGAGGTTCAAGATGGTGTTTTATATTCTTCTTTTTGCAATTTCGCATTCGAAATAACTGAAATAATTCAAACTTCCATGAGTGATAAGAAAAAACTAACCTTATTGGTATTAGCGGCAGGTATGGGTAGCCGCTATGGTGGCATCAAACAAATAGACGGATTCGGCCCGAGTGGCGAAACCATTATGGATTATTCCCTCTTTGATGCCATCCGTTCCGGGTTCACCAAAGTGGTATTCATTGTGCGCGAAGAAATAAAAGACACGGTGAAAGAAATCTTCCTGCCGCGCTTGAAAGGAAAGATTGAAGCCGAATTTGTGGTACAGTCACTGGATAAGATGGTGCCTGACGAATATAAAAACAATGAACGCACAAAACCCTGGGGAACAGCGCATGCCGTTCTCTGTGCAAAAGACACAATCAACGAACCCTTTGCGGTGATCAATGCCGATGACTTTTATGGTCGTGGTGCATTTGAATCCGTAGCCCGGTTTTTTGCGGGTGACACCCAGGGGGCACATGCCATGGTCGGCTATACGTTAAAAAATGTACTCTCCGAAAACGGAAGTGTATCACGTGGATGTGGTGAGCAGGATGCCAACGGATACCTGAAATCGGTAGTAGAGCGCACTGTTATCGTGAAGGAAGGCGATAAAATTATTTCTAAAGAGAAAGACGGAGATCTGGAGCTGAGCCCTGAAACCCCGACTTCCATGAATTTCTGGGGATTTCATCCTTCCGTATTCCCGATGACGCAAACCATGTTCGAGGAGTTTCTGAAAGAGAACGCCACGAATCCCAAGGCAGAGTTTTTTATTCCCATCATCGGAAATAAAATGATTCAGAAAGGATTGGGTAAGGTGAAAATCATCGGTGGTGGTGATATCTGGTTTGGCGTTACGTACAAAGAAGACAAAGACGAAGTATCCGGAAAAATTAAAGAACTGGTTGCTAAGGGTGAATACCCTTCCAATCTTTGGGCATGAGTCTGCCCGCCATACTAAACGCTTTCGGCCTTGAGCCAGGAGAATATCAATGTGACCGGATAACTACCGGTCACATTAATTTTACCTACAAGTTGACAGGAGCGAAGAGCTTCATTCTGCAACGCATTAATAAAAATGTATTCAGGCAACCCGAACGAGTTGCCAACAATATCCGCATGGCGGCAGATTATCTCTCCCGGCATTATCCGGACTATCTTTTTACCAGTGGGATTGCTGCGGTAAACGGGAAAGAAATGGTATATGATGAAGACGGCTTTCCCTGGAGATTGTTCCCCTACATCACCAATACATTTACGGTAGACAAAGTAGATACCGAGCAGGAAGCATTCAGTGCGGCTACGGGTTTTGGGCAACTCACCGCCCATTTGTGGAACAGTGATGTTAGCCGGTTTCAGGAAACCATTCCGCACTTTCATGATCTCGCCCTGCGCTATGATCAGTTTACAGCCGCCCTGCAAAATGCTACGCAAGAAAGGAAGCAAAATGCAAAATGGGCGATTGAACAATGCACCGCACAGCATCATCTGGTCAATCACTACAACAACCTGATCCGTAGTGGCGAGCTTACCCTCCACGTCATGCACAACGATACCAAGATCAACAACATTCTTTTCGATCGTACATCGCGCAAAGCAATTTGTGTGATCGACCTGGATACGTTGATGCCCGGTTATTTTATTTATGACCTGGGTGATATGATCCGCACTTTCGTGAGCCCTGTGAGTGAAGAAGAAAACGATTTTACCAGGGTTCTTTTCCGAAGGAACATTTATGAGGCGCTCATTGAAGGGTACTTTACTTCGATGGGAAATTGTCTTACCCCGGAACAAAAATCACAGGCACCTTTTGCAGGATACATGATGACCTACATTATGGCCTTGCGTTTCATTGCCGACTACCTCAATGGAGATGTCTACTACCAGACCTACTATGCCGGGCAAAATTTGATAAGAGGGCAGAATCAGTTGCACTTATTAAATAACTTGCAGGCCGCATTAAACTAAACCAACTTACTATTTAATAATCAAACCTAACTATGAAGAAGAACGTGTCTTGTTTTTTATCGCTGTGCTTATCGGCAGGGGTAGCACTGGCGCAAACCAACACCGGCAATGTGAAGGAATATGGCGACCAGATTAAAGCGGAACAGCTAAAAGAGTATTTAACCATCATTGCTTCGGATGCATTGGAAGGCAGACGCACCGGCACACGTGGTCAGAAAATGGCAGCTGCATTTATCTCCAATCATTTTCAGGAAATCGGATTGAAAGCTCCTGTAAACGGAACGTACTATCAGCCGGTAGAATTGTTTTCGGTATCGCCTGCCGAAGTATATGTAAAAGCAGGCGATCAGCGCTATGATAACTTTACCGCGATCACTTTTACAGGCGCAGTGGAGACAGAAGGTGAAGTGACCAGTGATGTCGTGTTTGCCGGGCAGGCCAGGCCGGAAGACCTTACCCAGATCGATGTGAAGGATAAAGCGGTATTAATCTATGCTGCAGACGTATCGAAGTCGGGAAGCCTGCGCCCCGTTGTTGTGGGACTGAGAGAAAAAGGAGCGAAGGCCATCTTCATCGTGTTTGCAGGTAAAGAAGATTACACCGGCTTCGCAGGTCAGTTGAAAGGATTTCTTTCCAATGGAAGCCTGGGGTTGAAGAAACCCGACAACAAGGGCTCATTCTATATTGATCAGGCGGTGGCAGAGAAAATATTCAAAACCACATTTGCGAAACTGGATGCCGCAGCAAAAGCAGATGCCGCAAAAAGCCCGTTGAAGAAAGTAAAACCAGGAAAAGTAACGTATAAAACGACCATGAAAACCAAATCCGTTTTTTCTGAAAACGTATTGGGCTACCTGGAAGGTACAGATAAGAAAGACGAACTGGTGATTGTGACTGCCCATTACGATCACATCGGTAAAGGCAATGGCACTACCGGAGATCAGATCAACAACGGTGCCGATGATGATGGCTCAGGTACGGTAGCTGTTCTTGAAATTGCCAAAACATTCGCGAAAGCAAAAGCAGATGGCCATGGCCCGCGCAGAAGTATGTTGTTCATGACGGTAACGGGCGAAGAGCTTGGTCTTCTGGGATCGGAATATTATTCCGAGCATCCGGTATATCCATTGGATAAAACGGTAATGGACTTCAATATCGATATGATCGGGAGAAGAGATCCGGAGCATAAAGACAAACCGGACTATGTCTATGTAATTGGTGCCGATAAACTGTCAAGCGAGCTGCACGAAATCAACGAGCGTAACAACAACACCTACACCAAACTGGCGTTCGATTATACGTACAACGATGAGAACCATCCGACCAACTTATACAAACGTAGCGATCACTGGAATTTTGCCAAGAAAGGAATTCCGATCGTGTTCTTCTTCGATGGTATTCATGAAGACTATCACAAGCCTAGCGATGAAGTAAGCAAGATTGAATTTGACCTGGAAACAAAAAGGGCACAGGCGGCATTCTACACCATCTGGGAAGTAGCCAACCGCGACAACCGGTTAGTGGTAGACAAAAAATAGTCAGGATCATAACCGATTTAAAGGAAGCGGGTGAATAGCCCGCTTTTTTTTATGCTCTTATTTCGGGCTTATTCTTTTGATACCATCAGAAATTAAAAGGATTTCAACTCATTGCTGTTTTCGCTAACTTCATTGCAACATTGTCAGGATTAACCCGTCTAACACCCCAAATAACCCAATGTCTATGATGAAACGCCACAACTTGTTTATTCTGTTTTTGGTTTTAGTTGCCAGCACCATGCAGGCACAAGTCACCGATCAGGCGAAAGCCATTGATGAGTACCTCACCGGCGTATACCAGCCTGCTGAACCTGGTGCCAGCGTACTGGTCGTAAAAGACGGAAAAGTCATCCTTCGAAAAGGATATGGTCTGGCAAAGCTTGATCCGAAGACCCCGATTACACCCGAAACAATTTTCCGTATCGGCAGTGTAACCAAGCAATTTACTTCTGCTGCTATTCTCAAACTTGCTGAGCAAGGCAAGCTTAACCTGCAGGATGATATGACCAAATACTTGCCTTCGTATCCCTCCCAAGGAAAGAAGATTACCATTGAACATTTGCTTACGCATACCTCGGGGATAAAAAGTTATACCAGCCTGGAAGAGGTGATGGAGAAGAGAGAACAGGAAATAAGTATCGATAACCTGATCAATACATTCAAAGATCAGCCTTTTGATTTTAATCCGGGTGATGGCTACCTGTACAATAACTCCGGATATTTTTTGTTAGGTGCTATTGTTGAAAAAGTGTCAGGCATGACCTGGGGCGAGTACCTGAAGAAAAATTTCTTTGTTCCCCTGAAGATGACGAATACATTTTATTATGACCCGAAGCTTCCGGCTCAGGCCACGGGGTATCAGAAAACATCAGCCACAGAATATGGCGTAGCCAAAGAAGTACACCCTACCGTACCTTATTCGGCGGGTGCTCTTTTTTCTACTGTTGATGATCTATGGAAATGGGAAAAAGCCCTCTTTGAATATAAAGTAATCAAAAAAGAGTCGCTCGATAAAGCATGGACTCCTCTTACATTGAACAATGGTAAAAAGGAAAGCTATGGGTATGGATGGTCATTAAGTAAAATCGGCGACAACAAAGTGATTGGCCATGGAGGAGGTATCGATGGATTTGTCTGTCATGAACTTTACGTGCCGGCAAGCAAATTATTCGTTACGATTTTAGAGAATGGAAATCCGGTTGACCCGCAAAGCACCGCTTATGAAATTGCAGATCGGGTGTTGGGAACATCCGCCACTGTGCCTGCGGCCCTCACATTGGATGATAAAAGTCTGGAAGAATATGTGGGTGTATATGAATTGGCCAACGAGCCGGACCGTATCATCACTAAAAAGAATAACCAACTGTTTTCCCAGCGCACAGGCAGTACGGCTTATGAATTGATTCCTTACGGCAAGGATGTGTTCCTGTTAAAGGGATCACCATCACGCCTGAAGTTTAACCGGGATAGTAATGGCAAGGTCAAAGAAGCAGAGCTGATGGGCCGTGAATTTATTAATAAAGTAGCAAGCAAAACGGACAAGCCGATTCCGGCAGAAAAGGCAACCGTGGTGGTGCCGGCAGAGGTGTTTGATCAATACGTAGGCGAATATCAACTGGCGCCAGGCTTCATCATTACCGTGCGAAGAGAAGATGCTAAATTCATCGCGCAAGCTACCGGCCAGCCTCCGTTCGAAATATTTGCGGAGAATGAAACTACTTTCTTTCTGAAGGTAGTGCAGGCAAAGATGGAGTTCAAGAAAAATGCAGAAGGCAAAACGGAGAGCCTCACCTTATTCCAAAACGGACAGGCAATGCCAGGGAAGAAGATCAAGTAAATAAGTTGGCAGTTGACAATAGGCAATTGACAAAGCGTAGCCTATTGTCAATTGCTATTTGTTAATCAGGATTTTAATCCATCGGTACATTCACATGGCGCTCGGCATGATAGGAGGAGCGTACCAGTGGTCCGGATTCTACGTATTTCAATCCACGCTTCAGTCCTTCTTCTTGATACATCGCAAAAGTGTCGGGATGGATAAATTCGGCTACTTCAAGGTGAAGCTTGGTGGGTTGCAGGTATTGTCCGAGCGTAAGAATCATCAAGCCATTGGCAGCAAGATCATCCATGGCTTTAAAAACTTCTTCTTTGGTTTCGCCAATGCCGAGCATGATGCCGGTTTTTGTTCTTTTGCCTGCTTCGCGAATGCGTTTGATTTGCTCCAGGCTGCGTTCGTATTTTGCCTGGGGGCGAACCATACGATAGAGTCTTCCTACCGTTTCCATATTATGGCTTACCACCTCCTGTCCACCTTCAATCATGCGGTACAGTGCTTCCCAGTTTCCTTTGGTGTCAGGTATTAATGTTTCGATGGTGGTCTCCGGGCTGATGGCTTTTGTTTGTACCACGGTTTGGTACCATACTTCCGCACCACGGTCTTTCAATTCGTCGCGATTTACGGAGGTGATCACCGCATGTTTCACCCCCATCAGTTTGATGGCTTCCGCTACGCGCTTCGGTTCCTCTACGTCATATTCCGTAGGGCGGCCGGTAGCTACTGCGCAGAAGGTACAGCTGCGGGTACACACGTTACCTAATATCATGAAAGTAGCCGTGCCAGCTCCCCAGCATTCGCCCATGTTAGGGCAATTGCCGCTTTCGCAGATGGTGTGAAGCTTATAATTGTCTACCAGCTTTCGCACTTTCGCGTACTCTGGCCCTACCGGCAATTTCACACGCAGCCAGTCTGGCTTGCGCTTGCGGGTAGGCTCTTCAGGTGCCGGTGCGGAGATAACAGGTAGCTCAATCATGTTTGAAAAAAGTTAATCGTTAGCGGTTAAACGTTAATAGGGAATGAAATCATCAGACTATTAACGTTTAACTATCAACTAACATTACTTACCAATAAGTTCCTTGTATTGTGCGGCAGACAAAAGGCCGGTAACATCTCCGGTTATTTCCATTTTGATCATCCAGCCGTCACCATAGGGGTCTTCGTTTACTTTTTCAGGGCTTGCGTCCAGTACCGGGTTCACTTCCACTACTTTACCAGCCACAGGCATGAACAGATCGGATACGGTTTTCACCGCTTCCACAGAACCAAATACATCATGGATATTTACCTGTTGACCAACCGTAGTAATGTCAACGTAGACGATATCGCCCAGTTCGCTTTGCGCGAAATCGGTGATACCCACGGTAGCTGTTTTGCCTTCAATTTTAATCCACTCGTGATCTTTGGTGTACTGCAGTCCGTCAGGAATATTCATGTGTTTAAAGTTTGTGAGTTACAGGAGAATTAAGAACCCAAAAATAGGGTAAGATTGGCAATCCATAAAATCTGTTTTTGCCTGTAGGTAGCCGCCACAATAAAAAAAGCGGATACCTGTTCATTTAAATTCGCAAACCGTAACCCAAAGGATAATTGGCAAATGGGGTTCTGAATAATAAACTATTTTGATTTTTGGAATTCGTCTGAATATATAAACGGTTTGCTTTCGCTTACTGCCAAATGGATCATCGGAACGAAGAACATAAGCCTCTTTCAGCGGCAGGCCCTGGTCTTGTGCTCGCCATTCTATTCATTAACTTTCGCCACGTATTTGTATTTGACTATGAGAAAAACGAAAGTTCTCCTTATCGGAGCAGGCGGACAACTGGGTTCGGAACTCACGCAAGGACTTCGGAATTTATATGGAACAGACAATGTGATCGCTTCGGACATTAAAGATCCGCAAGGCACGCTGGCCGAAGGAAGGTTTGAAAAATTTGATGTCATGCAGCGTGACAAGCTTTTTGAAATCCTGAAAAAGAACGAGATCACTCAGGTATATCACCTCGCGGCATTGCTTTCGGCAACAGGCGAAAAAGATCCGCGCTGGGCATGGAAGCTCAATATGGAAAGCTTGCTTTTTGTGTTGGAAGCAGCACACGAGTTGAAATTGCACAAAGTATATTGGCCCAGTTCCATCGCGGCCTTCGGACCTACTACTCCCAAGCAGGAAACCCCACAGGATACCATCATGGACCCCACCACCGTGTACGGTATCACCAAACTTGCCGGTGAGCTGTGGTGCGAATATTATTTCAGAAGGTACGGTGTAGATGTGCGCAGCCTTCGCTACCCAGGTTTGATTGGCTGGAAGACCCCTCCGGGTGGTGGCACTACTGACTATGCAGTGGATATCTACTTCAAAGCACTGAAGGAAAAAAAATACGAATGCTTCCTGGCAGCCGATACCTACCTGCCCATGATGTACATGGATGATGCTGTAAAGGCAACACTGGACTTGATGGAAGCGCCTGCCGAGAAAGTGAAAGTGCGCACCAGCTACAACATCTCATCGATGAGTTTCTGTCCTGCGCAGATAGCCGCGACTATCAAGAAACACATACCCGATTTTGAAATTACGTATAAACCCGACTTCCGACAGGGCATAGCCGACTCGTGGCCTAAATCCATTGACGATACAGCCGCCCGCAAAGACTGGGGATGGAAGCACCAGTTTGGCCTCGAAGAAATGACTGCCGATATATTGAAGAACTTGTCCGCAGAACAGAAGTAGCCAAATACGTACACTAAGGATAGAATGAAAAGGTCTTGTTGTTTTTACAGCAAGACCTTTTGTTTTGTGCCTGGCAGGTCTTACTTCACAACAATGTGAGACACTTTATTGAAATCAATGGAACTCATCTTCACAATGTAGACTCCCGGATCCAGGGATACATTAAGTTGAGCATTGGTCTCGCTGGCTTTAATGAAGGCACGCGTTTTCTCTATGCCTGTGGCACTATATATGGTCACGGCAATCTCCTCTTTAGGTGCAAAATTGAGTTGGAGGTACAGATGGGAATCGACAACAGGTATAGGAAAAAGAACAACGTCAGGGGTGGCTTCAAGAGACACGGCAATCACATTGAACGTTTCCGTGTACTTATCAAAGTCCACAGATTGTAACCGGTAATAAGAAGTACCCGCTATGGGATTGCTGTCAAAGTAACTATAGTCATGACGTGTTGTTGTTGTGCCGTTTCCTTTTACCTGAGCAATGGTTTCAAATTTGCGGCCATCCAAAGAGCGTTGCACATTGAAGTAGTCAAAGTTGAGTTCGGTAGCGGTTGACCATTTTAAAGCAATACCATTGTTAGTCAGTGAATAAGAAAATCCGATAAGCGTAACGGGTAGCGGTCCACCCGATACACCTAATCCTTGTAAAATACTCCATAGCCATGCTGGAATGGCATTCTCCGTTGGAAAGGCAGCGGTCAAGGCGGCAGTGTTCGTATTATTCCATTGAACACCATCGATTACGGCACTCCAGCTAAAAGTGGGGGTATCATCAAAAAGATAAAACTGGCCACCTGTAGTAATGGCATTATTAATAGATATATCTCCTACAGCTACCGTGTTGCCCTGATTAATAATGGTGGCGCCCCCTGAGTTAGTCACACTGAGATCCCCTAATACAATAAGTAGTCCTCCGGGATAAACGGTAATGTCATTTGCTGTAAGGAGATTCCCTTTCACAATCATCGTTCCGTAGACACCCAGCGTTCCAGCGCCTGCACTGGTATTATTATAGTCACCGCCAATGGTAACTGTAGCACCTGACTGTATGGTTAAATCATTGGCATTGGTGAACCCACCCGAAACATTTAGTGTGCCGGCAATATCTGCGGTTGAACCTCCGCTACTGGTGTTGTTAAAACTGGCGGCATTAAAAACCCCACCTGCTTTCAAAGAGAAAGTCCCGTTATTGGTAAAAGCACCGGTAATGCTAAGGGTGTCATAAATGTTTAATACACCACCGCTTCCGCTGGTGGATGTCGATAACGCACCGGTTAGGCTCACCTTTCCATAAACATTTGCGGTACCTACTATCGAGGTGCCGGGCGCTGTACCTCCCGTCCAGGTAGTGTTGGTACTCCAGTTTCCTGTGTAATTATTCTTTGACGTGTACGTCTGTGCGAAGGCAGAAGAAGAAAGTAAAAGAAAGGATAAAAAGAAGGCAGTAGTTGTGATCCTGGGTGCTGTTGTATAAGCACAAAGCATACCTGTCTGCGCAGTGATACTGCGTAAAAAAGAGTTCATAATAAAACGTGTTAACCCCACATATTCCCAGGCCTTTAGCGACTTGGGAATCCTGCAAGATAAGGGAAGGATTCAGTTGATCGATCTGGAAGAGTAATTTTTTAAATAAAATAAATGACGAGTGGTAAATTGATCGGGTATTCTTTACTTGATCAATAGTATAAAGCCGGCAGTGATTTTCTTGCCGATTTTAAATAGTTATCAAAAGGAAATGCCAGTTAATGATTTAATAGCAAACTCTTTATCTCTCTTTTTTATGAATCAAAATGTGGATAAATAAAGAACTTGTAGTCAACTACTAATCGTCCATCTCCTGTTACATCTGGTTGACGATCGAGTGTCCTTGGAACCTTGGCAGGGTAGCTCAAGAAGCAGTACTAATGAAAAAAAAGATCGCTATCATAAAATGTATGATAGCGATCTTCCTTTTGTATAGCCATAGGTTGCTTAAGTCAAGAGGCGTGAAAAGAAGGATTTACTTCACCACAATTCTGCTCACTTTATTAAAATCAATAGAGCTCATCTTTACAACATACACACCCG
Organism: Flammeovirgaceae bacterium; assembly: GCA_023251155.1. GTDB lineage: Bacteria > Bacteroidota > Bacteroidia > Cytophagales > Cyclobacteriaceae > ELB16-189. The sequence goes on from JAHEZH010000018.1 coordinate 49,214, forward strand.
CTTCAAGGGTAGACAGGTTTAAGTCGGCCTCTGTCTCATTGGCTTTGATTAAGCCCCTCATCCGCTCTACTCCGGTCATGCTGAATACCGATACCAGGATTTCTGTTTTTGGCTCAAAGTTGAGGTGAAAGGATAAGTTAGAATCGGTAACCGGTACCGGGTAGAGGGTTGCATCATGTGCCGTTTCGATGGAGGCGGATACTACCGAGAATGTTTCAGTGTACTTATCAAAATCAACCGACTGAAGACGGTAGTACGCAGTGCCGCTCACGGGAAGTTTATCTGTGAATGAATAGTCATGATATTCTTTGGTAGTGCCGTTGCCTTTGATCTGCGCAATGGTGGTGAAGTTTTTACCATCGGTTGATCGTTGCAGGTTAAAGTAATCGAAATTGATCTCCGATGCGGTAGCCCATGCAAGTGTTATCGCTTCTTCGGTACTGCTTTTAATGTGGAAGAAGACTAACGTTACCGGCAGCGGACTTCCGCTAAGGCCTGCTATATACGTGTAGAATGCGTTGTCATTACTTTGAAGACTGGATTTGTTTCCAATATTTCCTGTTGTTGTCTGAGCGGTGGTAGTTCCGTTTACATAAAGCCCTGTTACTGGTAATGCATTACTGCCGATGGGTGAATTCAAACCGTTATTGTTGGTAACCGTATTTCCACCTCCTGTGCCCAGGTTAATATTTCCATTTACATACGCCTGTCCGCCACAGTTAACAGTCACAAGAGTTCCACCTCCGGAAGTTCTCGTAATGTTTCCAAACACCACCAGTCTTCCGTTTTGATTTACCGTAATGTCTCCGCTTCCGGTTAATATAACATCTGTTTTCACTACCAGGTTGGCATAGTTGGTAATGGTCGTATTGCAGGACGATACATTCGTCCCCACAATCGCGTTCGGATTTGCATTGATAGTAATTGATCCATCAATTGTCATGGTGGAATTGGTCGCGTTCGTGCCCGGGTTCAGTTGGATTAAGCCGTTAGCCGTTACGTTGCCCGACACATTAAATACCCCGGCACTGTTAAACGAAGTAGTACCACTGTTACTCGTAGTTAAACTGGCAGCGCTTGTTGTTGATCCGGCAGTGGCGGAGTAAATGCCTCCTGTTATAGAGAAGGCTGCGGAAACGGTAAGCGTTCCTCCCTGCATGATTACCTCCGCATTATTATCCAACGTGAAGTTTCCGGTGACAGCCAAAGTGCCCCCCGTTTGTACATATACGTTAAAGCCATTACCGGTTAATTGCGTATTGCCATTGATACTCAAACGGCCACCGTTCTGGATGGTGATCGAAGCCGAAGTGCCTGCCCAGCTGGTGTAACTGTTACCGATATAATTAATAGTGTGTTTTATGATAACCACATCTGTTTCTGTAGGTACCCCATTGGGTGACCATATAGAAGCATTATTCCAGGCCCCAGAAGCGATTGACGTATAGGTGGCAGCACAGACTGAATAAACTGAGCCGATCATCAAAGTCACTACAATTACCCACTTCTTCATTTTCATATTTTTATTTTTTTATCAATTGCTTTCTGCTTTTGCAATAGTCTTACCAGCCTCCATTACCTACGGTGTAAACCCGCACGACAGATTTGGTATGTTCGTATTTCCCTCTGTTAGCGGCGGGGCCGGATTCGCTTTTTGCTATTTAAAACCACCGAAAAGGCCCGATAAGCCAGTGTTTTATTTTGAGTGGTCATTTTTATAGTCGTCAGATAAACAGGCACTGCCACCGCACTTATAGTGTCAAATCGGGAAACGAGCAGTTGACTTTGGGAACATCAGTTCATCACCACTTCGGTGTACAGCGATCGCTCTTCACCATCCAGGTAGATGAGTTTCAGGCGGTAATACGATTTTCCCGGCAGGGGATACAAATCTTTTGAGCTATGGATGTGCTCTTCATTAAGAAATGTCTTACCCAGTATCACAATGATGGCGCTGAAATTTTTGCCATCATCCGATCGTTCGATGACAAACCGATCAAAATACTCCTGGGCAGAAGTGGTCCATTTTAATATCACTTTGTCCCGGTCTGCATGCGCACTGAATAAAGAATCATTTTTTTTCCCCGCTACGTCCTTTGCACTTTCTTTTGCCATAATAAATTACTTTTACAAAAACCTCCATTCATGAAAACCTATCAGAACTTAAAGACGGAATTGAAAGAAGGAATTCTACACGTTACCATCAGTCGCCCCCAGGCCCTCAACGCCCTCAACATGGAAACCATGAGTGAGCTTGGCGCGGTACTGCAAGAAGCCGACCACGAATCGGTGCGCGCAATTATTCTCTCGGGTGAAGGTGAAAAAGCATTTGTAGCCGGTGCTGATATCAAAGAAATAGCAACGCTTTCAAAAGAGGAAGCTGCTGCTTTTGCGAGGCGTGGGCAAATTTTATTCAAGCAATGGGAAGATTTTACCAAACCCATCATCGCGGCAGTCAATGGTTTTGCATTGGGTGGCGGGTGCGAACTGGCCATGTGTTGTCATATCCGTATTGCTACCGAGAATGCCAAATTTGGACAGCCGGAAGTCAATCTGGGAATCATACCCGGCTATGGAGGAACACAACGATTAACACAATTAGTAGGCAGAGGCAAAGCACTGGAGCTGATGATGACGGGCGATTTGATTTCTGCGCAGGAAGCAAAAAACATCGGACTTGTTAATCATGTAGTGGCCACCCATGCGGAGCTGGCCGAGCTGGCGCAGAAAATAGTGAGTAAGATTTTAGCGAAAGCGCCGGTAGCGATTGCTCAACTAATAAAAAGCGTAAACGCAGGCTTTGACTTTGAGAAGGCAGGCTATGAAGCGGAGGCCATTCACTTTGGTGAGTGCACCACCACACAGGATTTTAAGGAGGGCACCACCGCCTTCATCGAAAAAAGACAGCCACAGTTTAAAGGAAAGTAATTGAGTAAGCTCAAGCGACTCGCAGGCGAAACGGTGCTATACGGACTGGGCAACATGGTGCCCCGTTTGTTGAACTTCATTTTATTTCCATTGCACACGGGTATTTTTGAACCCGAGCAATACGGAGCATTTACTTACCTGATGTCGTTCGTAGCGGTGCTCAACGTCATCTATAGTTTTGGGATGGAGACCGCTTACTTCCGCTTTGCCATGAAGCCGGGAGCCGACCCCAAGCGAATTTTCAACATTGCACAAACTGCGGTAATGATCGTGAGTGCGCTGCTCTCGATCACATTCATGATATGGGCTCCATCGATTGCTTCCGTTACGGGAGTAAAAGGACACACGGACTATATCATGTGGCTTTCGGCTATTTTATTTATTGATAATATCGTTTCCATTCCCTTCGCGCGGCTTCGCCTTGAAAAAAAACCGCTTCAGTTCGCCTTTTATCGCATTACCAATGTGTTGATTCTTACCGGCCTCAACTTGTATTTTTTGAAGGTGATCTACGATCCCGCGATTGGTATTGGTTACGTTTTTCTGGCCAACCTGATCGCCAATGCATTTTATATTGTGT
>JAHEZH010000241.1 GCA_023251155.1 Flammeovirgaceae bacterium
CATCGTCACTGTTGGCCGTAAGGTAGATGATGGGGATATCAAAATCCCTCTGCATGAGCTGGGCGGTCTGCACACCATCGAGATTGCCCTTCAGTTGTATGTCGAGTAAAATAATATCGGGCCTGTTTTGCCGTATGTGTACCAGCGCTTCCTCACCGCGCGGAATAATTCCCGATACCTCATAGCCAAGCGTAGTAAGTTGTAGTGAAATATTGGCTGCGATGATCATCTCATCTTCAACAATAAGAATGCGGACAGGGTTATTCATTTGGGACGAGAACGTCTAAAATACGAGATTTTCTTTATGTGTAAAAATAAGCGCCCATGCGGTACGCTCCAATACCATAACCAAGAACGCTTGCTAACTCATTCAAATGCCGTATAAGAAAATCGATGGCAGTCTGGAGAACGCCATATAACAAACTGGCCGATTATAGCAGCTTTTCCTGGTGGATTCCAGAATATGGCTTTGCCGTCTGAAAAATTAGCCCAGTCCCTGGAAGTTCTGCATGCCCTTCAGGAGAAAGGTCTCGTTGCATTAAAGTCAAACGAAATCATTTTGGTTAGTAAAAATCAGACATCACTTTTACTAACGGAATAGCATATAACTAGTTGTTAACCAATTTTCTGCGAGAGTATTTTTGTGTCACAACAATGCAAAATCGATGTTTAACTCCTTTTGAATACAACTATAAGTTTTTTAGTTTGATTGCTGATCGTTCTTTTAAAATGCAATGCTCCCCTGCAAAACCAATCCGTTGAACTTGCCACCTTGCAAAATATCACCCGAAGGGTAGTTATTGTATTTCTGAATCACATATTCTCCTTTTACCAGGATATTACGTGTGATGAACCAGCCACCGCCCAAGGAAGTACGATTTACAGATATGGCTGCTCTTGTTCCCTGGTTGATACCGCCCGCTGAAGAGGCAGCGGTACTTTGACCAAATACCTGAGTGCCTTTGAGGTGGTTATATTTTGCGCCTGTATAGAATTGTTCTCTTGCACCAAAGCGATAAAGTAAGTCCACCACTACTTGTATAAACTGGCGGTTGTTCAGTTTATTGAATTTAGTTGCATCTCCGGTAGCAGGGGTATAATTGACTTCTGCATTCTCTACAGCGTTTTGACCTTTTTGCTATTTCATACGTTCCAAACAATTCCAGTCCTCTCATCTTTATAAACGGATTGATCATGATGGATGTGACATTATCTTTGAAGTTAGGATTAAGCCTTCCCGAAAAGGCATTGGTCGTTAATGCTGCATTCGCAGGTTCCATTACATAATTATAGTTCGAACCCGTCCGATCTCCTCCATATAGTGTTCCATTTATGGAGGAAGATTTATTAAGAACAGATGTTGTCAACCGGACACGCATACGTTCTCCAAATGACTGATCAACCCCTATTTTTCCATAAACCGATGGGCCGCGGTCAGCAGCTCTGGTTACACTTCCCTGTATCTCTCCGTTAGTCATTCCGGCCATGGCGATGATTCCTCGTCTATGCCAATACAGTTCTGCTCCGATTTCGGTAGTGAAGGCGTCCATGATATTGTTCTCCATAAAAGGATTCCAAAAAGTATTACCTCCATCACTTCTGCGAAAGTGAGCATCACCATAATTGATTTCCATGTGGCCTATTTTTAAAGTAAGGTCTTTCCAAATCTTATCGAGCAATTCACTTTTCATAAAGCCGACCTTATCAATCTGTAAATAACCGCCTTTCACCCATGTTTCATTGTGATGATGGGCCGACATGTAGGATATTAGGTTGATACGAACACCATCTGTCAGCTGTACATCAATATTAAAGTTAGCTTGTGCCAGCGGGAAACCACCGGACAGGTCATACAATGGAACACTGCTCGTATTGCTGTGCCTGATATTCTGATATCCTTGCGTAAAGTTAGCCCCAAGCCGTAGCTTAACACCTTCGTACTGAACCGTGTCATCCTTTGATGTTTCAAATACATTGATACCACGTTGATCGTAGTAGCGCAGGTATTGAATATCGCTGCGCTGAGCGTATAATGTTTGTGCCATGACTGCAAACAGTAAAATGCATGCGGCTCTTAAAACAGGGGAATGATTCATCGTTGGTTTATCGATTTAAAGTGGGAGTGTATGCGTCAGTACCATGTTAAAATTCAATGTGATTTCATCGCCTACTTTAATTGTGCCCAATACCGCAGTGGGTGGCTTCATATTGAAATCGGTCATTTTAAGTTTCTTTGAAAATGATAATTGAAAATCACCGTTGGCAAGCATCTTTCCTGTTGCCTCGAGTTCAACGGGTTTTGAAGTGCCCGCCATGGTCAGTGTGCCGGACGTATTAATAGTTGTGGAGTCGGACGTATTAATCTTAATGCGAGCGGTGAGTAATGAGTGGGTTTTTATCCGAATCAAAGGCCTCGTATGTTTTACGGTCCATCATCTTCCCTTCCGTACTTTTGATGCCTTCTACTACAATTTTTACCTGTACGTTTTTCATGGATTGCAGTGTCGTGTTCTTTGATTGAAAAGACCCGGTGCAATCCACTTGTGTGACTTGTGATGTCCAATCGTGCAACGAAGAAGTTCCCTGCACGGAAGCCACTGCTGATTTCATCGTAAAATTATTTTGTGCCAGAGAAGTATGGATAGCCGGTAATATTAAGATGATGATGATCAGTAGACATTTTGTGTTCTTTATTGATTTTTTCATACCGATTGCTGTTTAGTGTTTTGAGAAATAATCACGAACAAATGCATGCTGTTGATTTTCTGTCAGCTTATCCGTGTGTTCCACGTGTATCTTTATATTTTTAAAATGGCGATCATTTTTGAAGGTGTTTATTAATTCTGATTTTGCACTCGTGGGACCAAAGAGTATGACCTCATCATATTTTTTAATTTCTTCTCTGAGTTCTTTATAATAATCCGCTTGCTGGTGCTGTTCCTTATTATGCATGAGGTTTTCACTTTTGCTAATACTCTCTTCTTTTTCATGGTGAGTAAATGCAGAAGTAATTACTTTCTTATCCATCTCTCCGGTAGTGAATTCCATCAAGTGTGCATTGGAATGATCCATCCAGATACCTAATCTTTTTTCTTTTGAAGTAGTCATGATGTAGTTTAGTTAAGGCGACTTAAGTGGAGTGTGGGCTAAGTAAGATAACAGCCTGCGTTCCCTGATGTGAAGATCCAACAGATCAGGTCAGATATGTTACAATCGAACAATTACGTTTTACATCATTCACGCATTCTTCGAGGACATGTAGATATAATTTCTCTATTACCTTTTGTTACGGCATCTTCTTATTGCATTATGATAGACTTCTTATTCGGAGGCACTTTGCTCTTCCAAATACTTTTGAAAATCTGGATTACCGCAAGCGGCATTGCCGCAGTAATTAGGGCAATGCCCCATACCTGTAATGGAAGTTTAACCAGTTTAAGCACTGAACGCATTTCGGGTATACTGAAAACAAGAAGTAACAACCCAGTGCAAAAGAGAATCGCAATCCATACAAATTTGTTCTTTGTTATTTCGTTTAACAAAAATGGTGAGCGTAATGAGGACATATTGAACACATGAAACAGCTGCGTAAAGGTTAGTGTGATGAACGCGATATTGTTGATTGTACGCGCATCGTTTGCCACGTAATGCCGGCAATAAATGACCGCTGTAATTACAGACAGTGTCATGAGTACTGCATAAACAGAGATAATAAACCAATCACGGTTAGTAATTATATTCTTACCTGAATTTCTTGGAGGTTTATTCATTACTGTTTTATCACCTTCACCTACTCCCAATGCCAATGCCGGGAATACATCCGTAATCATATTTAAAAAGAGGATTTGTAAGGGAAGAAGTGTCGAAGCGGGAGCTATGAAACCTAATGTGGTTACGATAAGGATTTCGCTGAGATTGCAAGACACCAGGTAGATGACAAATTTCTGTATGTTTTGAAATATCTCTCTTCCATGGGCTACGGCTTTAGCAATGGAATTAAATGAGTCATCTTTAAGTACTATGCTTGCTGCCTCTTTCGCGACTTGTGTCCCTCTCAATCCCATTGCAATTCCAACATCTGCTTTTTTTAACGCCGGAGCATCATTCACCCCATCACCGGTCATGGCAACGATTTTGCCTGCTTTCTGGTATAGACTTGCAATTTCCAGTTTTTGTTTAGTTGTGGTGCGCGCAAATACAGAGGTGGAGAGAATCTTTTTTCTTCCCTCTTCTGATGAATCCATTCCAGGAAGGTCTTTTCCTGTAATCACACATTTCTCGACTTCATCAACTAGCCCCGTCTTCTTAGCGATGTTGAGTGCTGTCATCGGATGATCGCCAGTGATCATCACAATTCTGATTCCTGCTTTCTTACAGGATAGAATAGCTTCTTTAATATCTAGCCGCGGAGGATCTAAGAACCCAATCATACCCACATACACCAGATCAATTAAATAATCTTCATTGCCGATTTCTCCTTCTTTGTAGGCGAAAGCCAAAACGCGGAGCCCTTCCGAGGACATATTCTCTGAATCCGCCAATACACTTTTCTTATCATTCTCATTCCACTTGTTTACCACATCACCTGACTGAATTTTAGTGCATTTTGTAAGCAAGTGTTCGACCGATCCTTTTGCTGCAACAAAATTTCCTCTCTTTCCTTTATGCAATGTGCCCATGATTTTTGTTTCCGAACTGAAGGGAACTTCTTCTATTCGTTCATACTGACTTTTCAATTCTTCTACATTTGCTCCGGAAGCTGTTGTCAATTGAAGTAGTGCTATCTCTATCGGATCTCCGCTCGCCTTTTTTACATCATCTATGATAATGGCATCGTTACATAGTGTGCCAATCAATCTTAATTTTTCAAAATTTTCATTGCTTATTTTTATCGGACCGTTTTCGAAACGCAATACATTGTCTTTGATTTTAGCCTGCACCTTTTCCTTAGGGAAGGAAAAGGTTTCTACATAAATCTTATTTTCAGTGAGCGTACCTGTTTTGTCAGTTAAGATGACACTGGTACTTCCTAATGTTTCTACGGCTGAGAGTTTTTTAACAATTGCGTTGCGCCTGGCCATCAGCACCATCCCATACGCAAGTGCCACGGTAGCTACAATGGGCAAGCCTTCGGGGATAGCTGCTACTGCCAATGCAGTGGAAGTCTCCAGGATGAGTAGCCATTGTTTTCCTTGGATCATTCCTGTTACAGCAAAGATCAGTGTCATCACCGCAGTTATTACGATTAGCGTTCGGCTAAGTGTGTTTAGTTTCTTATCTAGTGGCGTAGCTGTTTCAACAGCACTTTCTACCAGCGAAGTGATTGTGCCTAATTGTGTTTGTTTTGCAATGCCTGTTATCACCGCTTTACCCTTTCCATTCATGACCGATGTTCCTTTAAACACCATGTTATGCTGGTCGCCCAAATCGGTTTCTTTAGGGAGCTTTTCGATATTCTTTTCAGTGGGCAGTGATTCACCCGTAAGGGAAGATTCATCACACTGTAAGTTGTTTGCATCAACCAGTCGTCCATCACCTGGAATTACATCACCAGCTTCAAGTACTACAATGTCTCCCGGTGTTATCCATTCTGATGGAATCTCGGTCACTTTTCCTTCACGGATCACTTTTGAATGAATTACATCCATGTCCCGAAGCGCATTCATTGAGCTGCGCGCCTGCATTTCCATTAAAAAACCAATAAGCGCATTAATCAGGATGACGGCTGCAATGGCAATGGCTTCGATATAATCCTTAAAATAAAGTGATATTGCTGCACCAAATACAAGTAAATACACAATCGGACTTTTAAACTGTTTCAGTAGTATCAACCAGATACTTTTTTGTTTTTGTACCTGGTAGCTGTTGGAACCAAATTCTTTAGCACGTTTGGTAACTTCTGATCTGGTGAGTCCTTTATCGGTATCAGTTTGAAATAATGCTACGGTCTCTTCTATGGACAAGCTGTAGACATCTTGGACGGGGTACTTTATACTCATGAATTATTATTGACTTTTACTAAGTGATCAAGGTATTAGATAATACTGCCTAACAGACGAAATGTGTGAATGATGTAAGGCGATAAAATCCCCGAATGGATTGAGCCAGGGATTCCGTCACGTTTAGAGATGGGATGTTCATGTGAGCATACCCGTTAAATCCATTAGGAGTGAGTTATCCGGAACGCAGTATTCGGTATTGGATATCACCGGTATTAGATAAACGTTAGTTCCCATCACCTTAGCAACGGAATACCCCGACCCGGCTATCTTTTGAGAGATAGGATCATACTTCAGGATAATTGCTACTTTTTTCATGTTTGTTCATATCTGCCAGGATAACGATTTAGGGCGCGAAGTTTTTCAGTTGAATAAGAAAAGTCGTTCCGATATGCTCAATGGAATTCACCCTGATTGTCCCCTGAATTTTTGTAACGGTTTCCTTTACAATATACAATAAATGGTCATAATTGATTTACATATATCACACATCATGGAAATAGTAAGTAGGTAACCATTACTGATGTGCCTTTTTTTTATTTCCTTGATATGTGAAATGTGTAACTGTTTTGTGATAAGATGTAAGAAAAAATACCACCAATGCCAGGATATTTGTTATCAATAACAATACTACCTCTTTAAACATACAAGTATGTAGCCGAAAACGCGAAGATCGAATTTGTAAGTTTTTAATGCA
>JAHEZH010000019.1 GCA_023251155.1 Flammeovirgaceae bacterium
AAGCACAGGCTTCCTATGCTTACCACCTGGGTATCAAAGGAAGTAAATTGAGCTTAGGTATGCGGGTAGGTCTTTACTCTCAGACCCTCAACTTTGATCAATATCGTGCTACTCAACCTGGCGACCCATTATTAAATGCTTCAGGTAAGGAATCACAGGTAAGACCAGATCTTGCTGTGGGGGCATTCTTTCGTAAAGAAAAGTACTATGCGGGTGTCAGCTTCAGCCACCTGATCAAATCAGAATTTGATTTTGGCGTGAGCCAGAGAAGTCCGCTGCAAAGTCACCTGTATGTAACAGGGGGATACTATTATCAAATGAGTTTCGATCTTCGTTTTCAGTTCAGTACTTTAATCAAATCAGACTTTACCAAAACCTCTGCCGACCTTAGTGCTTTAGCATACTTTAAAGATACTATGTGGGGAGGTTTATCGTTTCGTCAGTCAGAAGCGGCCATCCTTTTATTAGGATATAGCTTTTTGAAAGACAAGTCATTGAAGCTGGGATATGCATTGGATTATGTGGTGAAAGACCAGCAGGCCAAGCAACCTACTTCACACGAATTTATGCTTTCATATGAACTGCCAGTAAATCCGGGTAGCGGCAAAAAGGTTGTCCGAACCCCGCGTTACAGGCACTAAACTGAAAATAATTTTGCTTTTTTAATGATTTTGCAGAATTTGGTATTCTATTTTTTAAAACTGAAGGCAAAAAGGTAACTTTCGAGTCTGAAAAAATTTGGCTTTGATCGAAAGTAAAAGTTTGTAATATATCTGAATATGAACAAAACAGTTTCTCCAAAAGGATTAAGCTATGTGGCAATGTTCGCACTTGTTGCCTCTATGACAAGTTGCGGCCTCCTAGGCATAGGTGGTAAAAAAGGTGGCGACCAAGGGGAATTGGTGGGCGTGCCAAACCGTGAAGGTTGGGTGATGACCATTCCATATGGTATGGTACCGGTACCAGCAGGTACTTTTCACATGGGGCAAGCAGATGAAGATCCTGCTTCTACTCAGATAAACTTTAACAAACAGGTAACTATCGGTCCGTTTTTCATGGATGATACCGAAATTACCAATAATGAGTATCGTCAATTCACGAACTTCTTTATCTCTGATAACGGAACCATCGATGGTTTCCCAACGGTAGGTATCGATGAGTTCAAACAAAAATACTATCCTGACACGACAGCCTGGGTAAGAGATTTCGCTCACCACATGGGTGACCCTATTCAGGATTACTACTACTGGCACCCGGGTTATGATCAATATCCTGTTGTAGGGATCAACTGGGATGCAGCCGTATTTTTCGGTCAGTGGAGAACAGCCTACCTGAATGATTACCGCAAGACAGTAGGTGAGTTTCCAATGCCTGAGTTCCGTCTTCCTTCGGAAGCGGAGTGGGAATATGCATCACGTGGTGGAAGAGATATGAACAAGTATCCCTGGGGTAACCCGTACATCCGTAACTCAAAAGGCTGTATGTTGGCGAACTTCAAGCCTGGCCGTGGTAACTTCTATGATGACGGTTTTGCTTATACTTCACCGGTAATGTCTTACTTCCCTAATGACTACGGATTATTTGATACTTCAGGTAACGTATCAGAGTGGGTGTTAGACGATTTCAACCCGGCATCAGTTCCTACCGTTTGGGATTTGAACCCTCAGTTTATTGATCAGCGCACTAATCCAGACAGCAAGAAATACAATGCGAAAATTCCTCCTAAAAAAGTAGTGCGTGGAGGTTCATGGAAAGATGTTGCTTACTTCCTTGAAACAGGTACAAGAACGTACGAATACAAAGATTCTTCCAGAGCGTATATCGGCTTCCGTTGTGCCCTTACTCACCTCGGTCGTTCATCGGGAAGTGAATTTTAAAAAATTAGAAAACCTCGTTATCTTTATAAAAACTATAAGTTTAAAAATTAAACTCTACTAAAATGAGCAAGAAAAAAGGCGGATTCATGGACTTACTCTACAAAACCATTATGCCCAAAGTATATGGTGTTGGGGGTGCAGTGGTAATTATTGGTGCTTTGTTTAAAATTATTCACTTACCTGGAGCGGATTTCATGCTTATTGCCGGTCTTGGAACTGAAGCTGCCATCTTCTTTTTGAGTGCTTTTGAGCCTGCTCATGCTGAAATTGATTGGTCTAAAGTATATCCTGAATTAGCAGAAGATTTTGAAGGTGCAGTTGCTGCCCCCACTCGCATCAGCAACAAGCCAGCTGCTGGTGAATCTCCATTATTGAAAATTGACGAGATGTTAAAGACAGCTAAGGTAGATCAAAACTTGCTTGATAACCTTGGTAAGGGCCTTAACAATCTGGCTACTTCCGCTAAGGAAATGAACAGCCTTTCAAGTGCTGCAGTAGCAACTAACGAATATGCTAAAAACGTTCAAACCGCTGCCACCTCGTTAGTAGAAATGAACAAGTCATACGGAGTAGCAATGAAGGCTGTTTCTGATATGGCTGGCGCTTCTAAAGACACGGGTGAATATCACAAGCAGATGCAGGCTGTTACCAAGAATCTTCAGGCGTTGAATTCTGTTTATGAAATGGAATTGAAAGATGCGGATTCTCATGTGAAGAACATGAACAAGTTCTATGAAAGCCTAACAGGTGCTATGCAAGGACTGACTCAGGTAGGTAACAACACTACTAAGTTCACTGGCGAATTGACCAAGCTTACAGATAACCTGACTTCTTTGAACAAAGTTTATGGCAGCATGCTCACTGCTATGAAGGGTTCTGAGAAATAATTGAATTAGGATTTTAAAGTTTTAAAACCCACATAAGATGGCAGGTGCTAAAGAAACCCCCAGGCAGAAATTGATCGGTATGATGTATCTGGTGCTGCTGGCTATGCTTGCGCTCCAGGTAAGTAGTGCCGTACTCGAGAAATTTGCGATTATCAACGTTACCTTGGAAGAGGTAAGACAAGAGACGAATATTAAGAACACCACACTTGCTGGTAATATTGAAAAACTGGCTGCCGGAAAGACCAACGAAAAAGTTTTAAAGGCAGTTGATGATTCGAAAAAGGCGCGTGAAGCAACCAAAACTATTCTGGATAAGCTGGATAAGCTGAAGACAGATATGATCAAGTTGTCAAATACGGATAAAGTGGATGAGAAGGTGATCAATGACCATGGTTCTAAAGTAGCTACCATGATGATGGATCCCCGTGCCACTACAGGTAAGGATTTTGAGAAATCATTGAATGATTTTGTGACCACGATGTCATCCATAACCGGAGAGAAGTATGAAAAGATAGCTAAAGCTCCTAAGGATATCGATTTCTTTAAAGATGATCCGGATCACAACAAGAAAGACTTCATTACTTTCACATTTGAAAATACACCTCCGATTGCGGCCTTAGCAACAATCTCAGAATACCAAACTCAGATTCTTGATATTGAGAATAAGGTGTTGACCAATTTGGCGGCCAAGGTGGATGCTACTAACGTAAAGTTTGACAAGATCGTACCAATGGTAAAACCGGTTTCTTCGGTGGTTGCAGCAGGTACAAAATATGAAGCAGACATGTTCATTACGGCATCAGCAGAAGGTCTTACTCCTCAGATGTTTAGAAATGGACAGAAGATTGAAGTAGTTCAGGATCCGATTACAAAGGTGATGATGGGTAAAGTTTCTTTCCCGGCATCTGCCAGCAACTACGATGACAAAGGATTGTCAAAACAAACTTTCGAGGCAACGATAAAGATTGGAGAAGATGCGGAACAGACATATAAGCAGACGATCGAGTATTTTGTAGCGAAGCCAATTATTCGTGTAACTACAGGTAATGCTCCTACTCTTTATTTGAATTGCGGAAACTTTGTAAACATTGAAGTTCCTTCTTTGGGTACAAGCTATAACCCTTCTTTCTCTGGTAAAGGTGCTGAAATCATTAAAGGTTCTAAGGCGGGTCAGGTGACCATCGTTCCTAAGGAAAGAAAAGTTTCGGTAACGGTATCAAATAGTGGTGCTGTTTTAGGAACTGAAAACTTCGATGTGAAGCCAATTCCACGTCCTCACGTGACTAAGAAAGATCAATCCGGTAAAGAGGTAGATCCGAAGAGTGGTGCAAAGATTTCTCAGTTGACTCAGCTTCGTATTTCAGTAGAACCGGATGATAACTTTAAAAATGAAGTTCCAAAGGATGCCGGTTACCGCGTACGAAGCATGGAAGTGCTTTTGAGAAGAGGTACTGCATTCGTGGCTACGCAGAATACAACATCAGAATTGGTGGATGTAAATGCCTGGAAGAGCCAGATGAAACCGGGTGATGTGATCGTTTGCCACATCAGAGGCGTAACCCGTAAAACATTCCAGGGAACAGACGAGAAGGTGGATTTTGACGTTTATGAACTGGTTTCATTACAGTAATTGATATGAATAAGAAAATAGGTATAGGTCTTGTAGCGCTTTTGGCATGGTGTAGTGTTTCTGTTGCTCAGGAGACAGATGGTCAGATTAACCCTAACTCTTTGTTGGGAATTCCTAAATACGAACAACTTTATAAGGTAAAGGTGTGGCGTAATATGGATTTGCGTGAAAAACAGAATAAAGGTTTTTATGCAAAAGGCAACGAGATGACGAAGATCATCATTGCAGCCATTAAATCAGGAGAGCTAGCAGACGTATACGAATCCGATTCTCTTACAACAAAAAAGCCTAAGGATATATTTATTAGTGGTTTGACTGCTCAGGCTGGTCAAACCATGAGTCCGTGGGATCCAGCTGCCAGTTATTATGTAGGAGATCGTGTTAGCTATAATGGTAAGGATTACGAAGCTACTGATAACAGTACTGGAGTAAACCCTTCTACTTCGAAGGATCAGTGGCAACCCACTTCTGCCGGTAAGGCAATTGAGTTCTCTCAGGCACAAATGCATAAATTGACATTGGTTGAAGACGTGATCTTCGACAAGAGAAGATCAAGGTTGTATTATGATATCCTGGCGATCGGCATTGAAGCGTATGATGAAAATGCCGGTGGTTATCGTAAACTGGGTTATTTGAAGTACAAAGATCTGGAAAAAGTATTCCGTAATCATCCGGATGAAGCAATCTGGTTCAACCGCTATAACACTGCGGAGAACAGAAATTACGCAGATGCGTTCTTGCTCAGATTATTCCATGCTACGATTGATAAAGTAGAGAACCCTGATGATGATCGTATCTTCGATACGTACCTGAGCAATGGCCGTCCTTACAGAGAGGCAGTTTGGGCAACCGAGTGGGAAGAAATGAAGATGATGGAAAGAGAACACAACCTTTGGGAGTTTTAATATTCCTCAGACGAATAAAAAAAGGGAGCTAATGGCTCCCTTTTCTTATTGCCCATGAATCAGATCGGCCTTCTTTTTACCGATGAGTGTGATCAGCTCATCATGTGGAGCTTCTTTGATTTTTTTCCAGGATTTGTATTTTGCTAATAAAGCATCCGCTGTTTTTTTACCAATGCCTTTGATTCCTTCCATCTCCGTGGTGAAGCTGGCCTTGCTTCGCTTCTGCCGGTGAAAAGTAATGGCAAAACGGTGCGCTTCATCCCTTATGCGCTGGATCAACAGCAGGCCAGGTGATTTTTTGTGAATAAGCAGTGGAAGCGGGTCTTCCGGATAGTAAATCTCTTCCAGTCGCTTTGCGATACCAACAATAGGGATGCGTCCGTAGAGCGCCAGTTCCTGCAAAGCTTCGCAGGCACTACTCAGCTGACCTTTACCCCCATCGACTATAATCAGACTTGGCATCTGTCCATTTTCTTCGATGATGCGCTTGTATCTTCTTCCTACAATTTCTTTCATGGAAGCGAAGTCATTCGGACCTTCTACCGTCTTGATGTTAAAATGGCGGTAGCCTGATTTATCGGCTTTACCATCGACAAATCGCACCATAGAAGCTACGGGTGAAGTACCCTGGAAGTTCGAGTTATCGAAACACTCTATAATAACAGGCAGTTGTTGCAGGCGAAGATCTTTTTGTAAAATTTCTAATACGGTATTCTTCTTCGCTTTCTTTTCTTCTTTGTCGATCTCCTTTTTGCTTTTTAGATACAGTGCGTTCTTTAATGACAGTGAAACCAGATGTTTTTTATCGCCAATCTGCGGCACAATGTTCTCAATTTCTTCAGGCTTAACGAGGAGGGGAACATTACTGAACACCGTAGTATTCGTGCTAAAGTCAGTCAGCCGGATTTCCTGAAAGGCATAGGTGATGAGATCCTCATCGGTTTCATCCAGTCTTTTCTTGATCTCCAGGTTTTTAGAGAAGATGATGGCACCTTCTTTGATTTGCAGGTAATTAATAAATGCTTCCTGTTCACCACTGGCAATGGTAATTACATCAATGTCTGTGATCTTTCGGTTAACTACCAACGACTTTGTCTGGAACTTTTCAAGCAGTAGTAGTTTGTTTTTGAAGCGCTCGGCTTTTTCAAATTGCATGGTTTCTGCGGCCTCTGTCATGCGTTCTTTAAAGTGCCGCTCTACAATACTGATCTGACCCTTGATGATCGTGCGTGCCTGTGCAATGTCGTCCAGGTATTCTTCTTCATTCTGAAGACCTTCACAGGGGCCTTTGCAATTGCCGATATGGTATTCAAGGCACACTTTGTATTTCCTCTGTTCGATATTATCGGCCGATAATAACAGGTTGCAAGTACGGATGGAGTACAACTGACGAATCAGATCCAGTACATTTTTCATGGACACCACACTGGAGTAGGGTCCGAAGTATTCGCCTGCTCCTTGCGTATACGTGCGTGTGGAAATTATTCTGGGAAATCGTTCTTTGAGAATACAGAGATAAGGAAAAGTCTTATCGTCTTTCAGAAGGATATTATACTTAGGCTGATTCTGCTTGATGAAATTGTTTTCCATCAGCAACGCATCAAACTCCGTATTGGCAATGGTGTATTCGATCTTGACAATTTCAGAAACGAGCTTTTCTGTTTTACGGCTATCGTGTGCTTTTACAAAATAACTACTTACTCTTTTTTTTATGCTCTTGGCCTTGCCAACATAGATGAGTGTGTTATCCGAATTGTAAAACCGGTAAATGCCTGGATCATCCGGCAGTGTGATAACCTGACGCCGTATTTCATCATTCATCATGATGGATTAATTATTAATAGGGAAAGGCACTACTTCTTCCTGTGTAGCCGTGGAGTCGGAATCGCTGTATCGGCCGCAGTCGAACGTCATGTTCAATCCACCGCTTGGCCGCTTGAACTGTCCCTTCGTCACACCCAGCGAAGGATCGGCATATACTTTCAGCATGTATTTTTCCCATATCGGCCGTGCTGTTCGTGCACCTGATCCGAATGTCCATGAAGGGAAGTGGATGTTACGTTCATCACCACCCACCCAGGCACCGCTTACCAGGTTATGTGTTACCCCCATGTACCAGCCATCGGAAGCATTATCAGTTGTTCCGGTTTTACCTCCCACCTCATTGTCTTTCTTAATTTCATAACTCAAACCACCTGATGTTCCTTCACGCTCTTCCACACCACCGCGAAGCATATACAGCATCTTATAAGCCGTTTCTTCATTTAATGCCTGCCGTGTTTTAGGAACGAAATTTTGAAGCACATTGCCATTTTTATCTTCGATACGTGTGATGAAGTAAGGCTCGATATAGATACCACTGTTCACGTAAGTACTGTACGCTCCCACCAATTCATAAAGTGAAACATCACTCGTGCCAAGGCACAATGAGGGTACCGCATCTAACTTGCTCTGTATGCCAACGCGATGAGCGAACTCCACTACATTTTGAGCCCCCAGATCTTTCAGAAGCTGAGCCGTAATGGAGTTAATGGAACGCGCCATTGCCTGACGAATGTTTACCTCTTCTCCTGTACCTCTTCCTCCTTCTGCATTTTCAGGACACCAGACCGGTTGACCAGGCTGAGTAAAACAAGGCGAAATGTCTTTCATCTTTTGACACGGTGAGTATCCGTTTTCCATTGCCAGGCCATACACAAATGGTTTGAAGGTAGATCCTGGCTGACGTTTACCCTGGCGCACGTGGTCGTACTTAAAGAATTTATGATTGACACCACCCACCCATGCTTTGATCGCACCGGTGTTAGGATCCATCGACATCATGCCCGACTGAAGGAATCGCTTGTAGTAATTCAATGAATCCATGGAGCTGAATAATGTATCACGTTCGCCTTTCCATGAAAACACAGTCATTTGTTTTTTCAAGTTGAGCATAATCTTCAGTGAATCAGAGTCAGCTCCATACCTGGCGGCATATAAACGATAAGCTTCTGTTTGTTTTATTTTTATGTTAAGGAAATTAGGGATTTCAGCAAACTTGTCGTTCACCCATGGATTGTGATTGCCGGGTTTGTTTTTCCAGGCGTTATCAAATCCTTGCTGAAGCTTGGCCATGTGTTCGGCCATTGCTTCTTCGGCATAGCGCTGCATACGGCTATCAATAGTGGTGTGAATTTTCAAGCCGGAGTTCCAGAGATCAATTCCTTTTTCTTTACAGAAAGCCATCAGTTCACCGGTGATGACTGTACGGAAATAAGTAGCTAATCCGCGATTTTGATTTTGAACACTGTAATCCAGTTGAATCGGAAGTGCTTTGATCGAATCCAATTGTGCTTTGGTCTTTATTTTATACTGATGCTGATATACTTTGTCAAGCACCTGGTTTCTCTTTCGCAATGCATTATTGGGCATGGTTTTAGGATTGAAGCGCGACGGATTCTGGAGCATGCCTACCAGCATGGCTGACTCCTGTAGATTAAGGCTATCCGGGCTTTTATTAAAATAAGTTTTAGCGGCCACTTTAATACCGAATGCATTGCTATTGAAAGTAGCCGTATTCAGGTACATGGTCATGATTTCTTCTTTGGTAAATCTTCTTTCCAGATCGACAGAGATCATCCATTCTTTTGTTTTCTCTACAATACGCTTGGGAAAACCGCCCAGTTTAGCAATATGTCCATCGAGGCTGTGATCTTCGTTTTGAGTATAGAGAATTTTCGCCAGCTGCTGCGTCAGTGTACTTCCGCCTCCCTGCGGATGAAATGTAAGTACTCCATAGATTACTCGCAGAAATGCCTGAAAGTCCAGGCCGGAATGATCAAAGAAGCGATGGTCTTCAGAAATGATTAATGTTCTCTTCAGATCTTCCGACATTTCATCGAGGGTGATCTGGCTGCGGTTGTAGCGGGCATAAGCTCCCAGCAATACTCCATCTGATGAAATCACTTCTGAAGAAAGATCGTTTTCTGGATTTTCGATGGCCTTGCTATCCGGCATACCGCCATAAAGTCCGAACAAATCAATGCTAACGGTAAAGACAAAGAGCGGACCTCCTAAAATGAATACCAGAAAGAGTATCCAGGTGTACTTGATTACCTTATGAAACCAGGGGCGTTCGATCTTTAGCCAATCACTGATTTTTTGTTTGATAGTTGCGATCAAAGAAGGTGAGGTACTCATCCAGGGCCTTAGTTCGGTAGAAGATTTGAAAGTTGTCTTTAGTAATTACAAAAATATCGAATTTATACTTTGTAAGCGAAGGCATTTTATCGACTTGCGGCTTGAGTTTATCGAAATAATCAAGAGCGGGAGCTTTGGTCGCAAACTCGGATACCAATGTAAGTGAACGAGTTTCGTTAAACCGTAGATTGGTTGTCTTCAGGTTTTGCTCTTTGAAGTATTGCTTATCAAAATCCTCTACTCGTTTGGTAAGCTCATCGGTAATCTTGTCTTCTGTTTTATACATGATCACCAGGTAGTGCGGTTCTTCCAGCGAGTTGACGAAACGAATGCCTTTTGCTTTCTCGAGGAATGCTTTCGATGAGTTCAGCAGATTTTCGGCATAGGTCTTCAATTCATGATCCGGATATTTTTTTATGAACTCGGCCAGTTCAAATTGATAGCGTGTTACATCTTCTGTTTTTCCGGTAATCAAAATTTCAAGCAATTCTAGTTGAGGGGTAAATGAAGTTTCACCTACTGCTTTTGCTTTGTTCACTATTTCCTGAGATACACGAAGATTACCGTCCTGGTAAGCCTGGTATGCCTCTTTGTAAATTACTTGTTGCTTTTCAGCGGCTACCCGGGTTTCCTGCAGGTAGTTCGGATTAATCAGGATTTTGGTGAATTGCGAGTCAGGATATTTTTCTTTCAGAAGCTGAGCATATTGTTCTCCTTTTGACCCGTTTTCTTTCGCAATGAGATACATTTTATAAAGTACTTCGGGAGCATGTTCCGTTTCCGGAAAGCGGTTCAGCAATTTGGTATATACCTCGGCCGCATTTTGCTTCTCATTCAGTTGTAAGTAATACAAATCACCCAGGTTGAAGTACGCCTCTTCTATCTGTGCCAGTGCTTCCTGCTTTTGTACTTCTGTATAAGGTAGCTTCTTATAGATTTCAGCCGCCTCATCTACTTTCACCGCTTCTTTCTTCTCCGTTGTAACAGCCACATTTTCCGTTGCCGGGTTAGCCAACTCCTGGGTTGCGTTAATCGATCCTGATTTGTTTGATCTTCGCCAGTTATCTTCCAGGGTGATGTTTCCCCATACACGCTGAAACTCGGTCTGGCCTAAAGCCACCGCAGATTGATTGCTGAAGTACCAGGTGCCTTCCGTCTCGGAAGTGGAAGTGCCGTTGCTATCATTCTGAAAAAATGGATTGGTAGAATCGGCATTACCGGATGCGGTACTCGTCCGCTTCTTTTTCTTTTTACCAATTTCGGGCTTAGTGCGGCTGGCGATAGCAGAGTCTAACTGCTTGCGAAGCGTAACCGAATCCAGGCTGGCCATATATAAAAGACTGTCCTGCCACTGAATAGTTTGTGTGTACTTCACAAAATCGCCCAACACTTCTTGTCTCTTCTTAATCAGATCATAATTGTCATATTCTTTGGGTAATGCAGCTACCGCACTATCGTAATATGCTTTTGCTAATTCATATTTTTTCAGGGAATCGAAATAGAGTTGACCGGCACGCAGGTAAGCGCTTCCCTGTATCCGTTTGCTCTTTCCGGCATGGGCGGCCAGTTTGTAATCGGCAATTGCTTCATTAAGATGATTTTGTTTTCGCTCAAACTCACCCAATTCAAAATAAATTTTATCTCTGAACTCTGCGTTTTTGGCATCGGTAAGTAGCTTATTGAATTGCTTGCGCACCAGTTTCACATCGCGTGAGTCATCCAGCTTGGCCACTTGCGCCATGTTTAAGCGCGCATAAAAATCAATTTCATATTCAGGACTTGTTGCTAAACACTTGCGATAATAATTGTAGGCTTCTGCACCGAACCCCAGCTTTTGATAGACCTGACCGATGATGAAATAAATTCTTCCTTTGCGGTCTTTGCGATTCAGCAATGAGTCTGCTTTGGTAAGACTCTGCACCATGGAGTTGTAGTCGAAACGGATCTGTGCGTAGTATGCTTTTTCGAGATACAGTTTTTTCTGGTTGATCTTGCTTAGTTTTTCTTTTTCCAGAAAACGAATGGCCTCATCGGCTTTATCATATTGTTCCTGTTCAGTGAATGTGCGAATGAGATGAATGAGCGCTTCATGACGAATGTCAATGTTGGTACTTTTTGTATTTACATATTTAAAAGTCTGGATAGCATTTTGAAAATCGCCACTATATAAACGGGCAAGACCCACCAGCACATAATCTCTATATACCCATCGGCTGTTGGGATGGCGCTGTATCGATAACGAAGCCATCTTGATTACTTCTTCGGTATCCTTGGCGTAACTTTTTGCCAATACCGTATCCAGTTTTGGAAACAAGCGAAGAATCTGATTATGGTCATCGTCAAGACTTTTGAGGATCACCTTCTCGATTTCCCGTATCTTCTCATTCGCATAAAAATATCCATTGAAGCGAGCCGTTGTGTTGTGATAAATGCTGGCTGTGATGGTGTTCTGCTCCAGCGAGCAGCTCACAATCAACCCGATCAACGCCATGGAAAGTAAAAAAAAGGTTAGGGGCTTTTTCAATCTAAAGTGCAATTACCAGCTACAAACGTAAAAAACAGACTTTCAATATTATAATTAACCAGATTATCTAATTTTGCCCAAAATACAGGATTTTGAAACCTAAGAAAACAATATCGGACCGGCTCACGACCAAGTACCTGCTGGTCATTCGTAATGAAGAAAACCTGGCAGAAAAAAGTACGTTCGGATTTACCTACGCAAAGGTATTGGTTTTAACGGCTACTTTGTTTCTGATTGTATTCAGCCTCAGCTTGGTGCTTTCCAAAACATTGCTTGCCAAATGGTTTGATCCCAAGCATGCACAGATGGTAGCCAATAAGCAATTGTATGAACTTGCCGTGAAGGTAGATTCCTTATCGATAGAAGTAGAGAATAAAGATAAATTCATTCAGAACTTTCAGCGCATCCTGAGCGGTGATACGTCCAGTGGGTTTGAAGATCCATCGAAGACACTGGGAGTACAGGATAGGCCGGTGAAAGCAGTAGGTAATATGAACTCCACTGCGGAAGATTCCGTATTCCGGAAGGATTTTGAGAAAACCGATCTCTCGTTAGTTACGCTCAACAATGGAAAGTATGCCGAACTGCAGGAGACTTTTTTCTTCTCGCCGATCACTGGTTTTGTGTCTGATCATTACGATTTGCAGAAGAACCATTATGGAGTAGATATAGTAGCCAAGACCAATGAGCCGGTGAAATGCATTGCCGATGGAACGGTCATTTTTTCTTCATGGACACAAGACTCGGGGCATGTGGTGGCTGTGCAGCACCAGGGCAACCTGATATCAGTATATAAGCATAATGCGGAGCGTTTGAAAAAAGTTGGTACTTTTGTCAACGCTGGTGAAATCATCGCTATAGTTGGCAATAGTGGTGAGATGACGGATGGCCCACATTTACACCTGGAACTGTGGTACAACGGTAACTCTCTTAATCCAGAAGAATTTGTAACGTTTTAAAAAAAACCAGAAAGACATGCTAACTTCTAAAGAACAAAAACGCGCCGCTGAAGAGATCAGCAACTCGAGCAACGTGATCGGCAAGGGCACTGTGCTGGAAGGAAACGTAGAAACCTTTGGTAATATCCGTATTGAAGGTAAAGTAATTGGCAATATCAAGTCAAAGTCTAAAATAGCACTCGGTAACGGAAGTCATGTGGATGGAAACATCACGGCGCAGAATGCCGATATCGAAGGTGAAGTGAAAGGCAGAATTGAAATCAGTGAAATGCTGGTGTTAAAAGCTACTGCGGTTATTCACGGAGATATCATTACCGGCAAACTGGTAGTAGAGCCGGGTGCCGTATTCAATGGAAGTTGCAAAATGGGCGCGGCCATTAAAGACATTAAACTGGGAGAATCGAATGGCGCAAGAAGCCTCCGGCCAGAAGAATCCAAAGCCCTCTAATCATTTTCTCAGGTACAGTAGCCTTGGCCTGCAACTGGTAGTTAGTATTGGTGCGGCTGGATGGCTGGGTCATTGGCTTGATGGTAAAATGGAGCTCCGGTTTCCTGTATTCCTTCTTTCTTTCGTTTTCATCACTTTTGGTGTGATGCTGTTTCAGCTTTATCGTTCATTGAATAAATAATGACAAAACGAGCGCTGAAAGCATACGCGGCATTTCTGTGTACAGGCCTGCTCATCTATTTAAGTGCATGGGGAATGGTGCAGGCGGGTTGGATTACCCAGCTGCCCTCGTTCACCATTCCAATTCTTGTCTTTTTTTTCGGTATCACTTCACTTATATATAAATATATCACCCGGTTTTCCACCTATGGAGCGGCTACAGAAATTCAGTTTTACCTGGGTTCTATTGTATTGAAGCTGCTGATGGGATGCGGTTTTCTTTGGGCGATGAGCATGGTTGACCGCCCTAATGTAAATGCCAATGCGGTTTTGTTTTTGGTGAGCTACATTCTTTACACGGCCGTGGAAATTGCACAACTGATGGTGGTGAAAAAAGCGTAAAATGCCTTTGGAAGATTAAACAAAAGATTTCCTTTTCCGCTATTAATCAATACTTTTGCAGTCGATTTTAAAACCCCTTGGTAGGAGTAATGAAAAAGCCCTTTGTGACTGCAAAAAACGCAATTTTTACTGCTTTTCTTTTCATTTTTGCCATTACTTTCCGTGCGGCCATCGCACAGGAGGAACCGGAGCCAGAGTTTAATACCCATCAAACTGTAGCGGAAAAGGAATTTAATGCCGGTGAAGTAATTATTCACCACGTGCTGGATGATCACATATGGCACCTGTGGGATGGTCATGGTACTCTCTTTTTGCCCATCATCGTTTATTCTTCCGAAAAAGGACTAGATGTTTTTTCATCTCATCATTTCTATGATGAGCATCATACTATTGTAGAATACAACGGCTACAAGCTGGAACATAATCACATCTTATTAGCAGAATCAAACAAGGCTGTTCTGGATTTATCCATCACCAAGAATGTGGCCATGCTTTTCATCAATGCCACCATTCTTATTCTTGTGTTTTCTGCCGTGGGCAGAGCCTATAAAAGAAACACAGGCAAGGCTCCAAAAGGATTGCAATCGTTCATCGAGCCAATCATCGTTTTTGTGCGCGATGAAGTTGTGAAACCCAATATCTCTCATCATCATGAGAAGTTTTTGCCTTACCTGCTTACCCTTTTCTTCTTTATTTTGTTCGGTAACCTGCTTGGTTTGTTGCCGGGAGCTGGAAATCTCACCGGAAATATTGCCGTAACGCTGGTACTGGCGGTGTTTACTTTCCTTATCACCAACTTTAATGGAAACAAAGCCTACTGGAGTCACATCTTATGGACGCCCGGAGTTCCTCTTCCGCTTCGCCTGGTTATTCTGCCGGTAGAGATCCTGGGAATTTTCACTAAGCCCATTTCTCTTACGATACGTCTTTTTGTGGCGATTACCGCGGGGCACATTGTATTGCTTACGCTGATCAGCCTTACATTCATCTTCCAAAGTGCAGCGGTTGGTTTTGGAACCAGTATCGTTATCGTATTTATTAACTTGATTGAATTGTTGGTGGCTGGAATTCAGGCCTACGTGTTTACGCTGTTTACAGCGCTTTACATCGGTATGGCTACTGAACAACACGATCACCACTAAAGATACTCCCGATGTGTTGTCGGGATTTTTTACACTTATAACTATATAATTATGTTGTTAGCACTTTTATTGGACATGAGCTTGGCTGTAATGGGCGCAGGTATCGGTGCAGGTCTGGTTGCAATTGGCGCTGGAATTGGTATCGGTAAAATTGGTGCTGCTGCGATGGAAGGTATGGCACGTCAACCTGAAGCTGCCGGAAAGATTCAGGGAGCGATGTTGATCATTGCCGCTCTTATCGAGGTTGCCGCTCTATTCGGTCTCGTTATTTGCTTCTTGATCCAAGGTAAGTAAGAAAAAGAACCAAGCCCTGGCACTTGGCCAGGGCCGTTCCTTTTAAAAAAAAGAAATTAAGATTATAAACGATATATGGATTCTCCATTATTAACCCCCGGCACCGGTCTTATTGTTTGGCAGGCAATTATATTTATTCTGCTGGTTATCTTTCTTGGCAAGTTTGCCTGGAAGCCGATTCTCAGTTCATTGAATGAACGCGAGACATCTATCCAGCAGGCATTGGATCAGGCAGAGAAAGCCAAACTGGAAATGGCTTCACTGAAAGCGGATAATGAAAAATTGCTGCGTGAAGCACGTGATGAGCGTGACAAAATCCTTCGCGATGCAAGAGAAGCCGCTTCCCGTTTTTCAGAACAGGCACAAGCCGAAGCACGTAAATCCGCTGACCGCATTCTGGAAGAAGCAAAAGCAGCCATACAGATTGAAAAACAAGCAGCTCTTCGTGATGTGAGAGAGCAAGTGGCCACTTTCTCTTTGCAGGTAGCTGAAAAACTGATGAAGAAAAACCTGGCTGACGACAAGTCGCAGAAGGAACTCATCAATTCGTATATCTCCGACCTTAAGCTGAATTAATCCATGTCTGACTTTCGCGTAGCATCGAGGTATGTCAAGTCATTGCTGAGTCTGGCTGTAGAGCAAGGCGCGGTGGAAGAAGTTCATAACGATATGAACTTGTTTGCCAGGACTTGTGAAAACAAGGAGTTTGCGGCAATGCTGCAAAGCCCGGTCATTCCTCATGATAAAAAGAGAATCATCCTCGAACTGCTCTTCAAGGGTAAGGTGCACTCATTGACGATGGCGATCATTGAAATCCTGACCAGAAAAAACAGAGAGCCACTGTTGTCTTCTATTGCTAAAGAATTTCATACGGCATACAACGAGTATAAAGGCATTGGTAAAGCAACGATTACCACAGCTGTGCCATTGGATGCAGCGCTTCGTGCTGAAGTAGAAAAGATAGTAAAGCAGTTGAGCAGCAAGAGCCAGGTGGAATTGCAGGAGAAAATTGACAAAGATATGATTGGTGGTTTTGTATTGAATGTGGGCGATCGCCAGATTGATACATCCATCCAGAATAAGCTGAAGGCACTGAAGTTAAAATTCAGTGAAAACCCGTATATCAAAGATTTTAGATAACAAGAAAACACGAATAACGAACAAGTTATGGCAGAGATAAGACCCGAAGAAGTATCAGCAATTCTGCGCGAGCAGCTTGCCCAGTCGCGCACAGAAGCTCAACTGGAAGAAGTAGGTACTGTACTTACCGTTGGTGACGGTGTGGCTCGTATTTACGGATTGACTAAAGCACAATCAGGTGAGTTGTTGCAATTCGAAAACGGATTGCGCGCCATGGTACTTAACCTGGAAGAAGACAACGTAGGTGCTGTATTATTTGGTGAGTCAAAAGGGATCAAAGAAGGTGACACTGTTAAAAGAACCGGTGTTATTGCTTCTGTAAAAGTAGGTGATGGTGTTCTTGGCCGTGTAGTAGATACACTGGCGAATCCGATCGATGGAAAAGGACCAATTACCGGTGATTTGTATGATATGCCATTGGAACGCAAAGCTCCGGGGGTAATATTCCGTCAGCCGGTAAACGAACCACTTCAGACGGGGATCAAGGCAATTGATGCGATGATTCCGATCGGTCGTGGTCAGCGTGAGTTGATCATCGGTGACCGCCAGACAGGTAAGACTGCGGTAGCTATCGATACGATCATCAACCAAAAAGAATTCTACGAAAAAGGCGAACCTGTTTATTGTATTTATGTAGCAATCGGGCAGAAGGCGTCCACCGTAGCAAGTGTGGCGGGCACACTTGAGAAAGCAGGTGCGATGGCGTATACGGTTATCGTTTCCGCTTCCGCTTCCGATCCGGCTCCTATGCAGTTCTTTGCTCCATTTACAGGTGCATCGATTGGTGAATTCTTCCGCGACACCGGTCGTCCTGCTTTGGTGATCTATGATGATCTTTCAAAACAGGCAGTAGCTTACCGCGAAGTGTCTTTGCTATTGAGAAGACCTCCTGGTCGTGAAGCTTATCCGGGTGATGTATTCTATCTTCACTCTCGCCTTCTGGAGCGTGCGGCCAAGATCATCAACAATGATGGTATCGCCAGAGATATGAATGACCTTCCTGCTTCCATCAAGCATTTGGTAAAAGGAGGTGGTTCATTAACCGCTCTACCAATCATTGAAACACAGGCCAATGACGTATCAGCTTATATTCCGACTAACGTTATCTCTATTACTGACGGTCAGATCTTCCTTGAAACAAACCTGTTCAACTCAGGTATCCGTCCGGCAATCAACGTAGGTATTTCGGTATCACGCGTGGGTGGTTCTGCTCAGATCAAGTCAATGAAGAAAGTAGCAGGTACTCTGAAGCTGGATCAGGCACAGTTCCGCGAACTGGAAGCCTTCTCTAAATTCGGTTCTGACCTGGATGCGTCTACCAAGCTGACGATTGAACGTGGCCGTAGAAATACCGAGATATTGAAACAACCTCAATACTCACCATCACCGGTAGAAGAACAGGTAGCCGTAATTCTGGCTTCGACCAAAGGATACATGGATAAAGTGCCAGTGCCTAAAGTGAAGGAGTTTGAGAAAGAATTCGTCAACCTGCTGAGAGCACAGTATAAGACGGTATTGGATAATTTCCGTGCGGGTAAGTTTGAAGATGCGGATGTAGATACCGTGAAGAAAGTAGCTATTGAATTAGCATCGAAATATTAATAGTAATTTGAAAATAAGCGGATGGGAGTGATTTGAAGATGGACTCCATTTTCAAATCATCCAATCTTCAAATTGATTAATTAAGAATATGCCCAGTTTAAAAGAAGTAAAAGGCCGGATTGTATCAGTAACCTCTACGCAGCAAATCACCAAGGCGATGAAGATGGTGGCGGCTGCCAAGCTGCGCAGATCGCAGGAGCGTATCATGCAATTGCGTCCGTTTGCTCAGAAGCTGAATTTCCTTTTACAGAATCTTTCTTCTTCCGACAATGAAAAAGAGAACTGGTATAACACCGTGCGTGAAGAAAAGAAAATCCTGATTGTATCGATCAGTGCCGATCGTGGCCTTTCCGGTGCTTTCAACAGTAACATCTTCAAGACAACTCAACGTCTGATCAATGAGAAGTACAGCGAGCAGGCAAAGAAGGGTAACGTTACTATTCTTCCGATCGGCAGAAAGGCAAATGATTACTTTGCAAAGCGTACCTACAAGGTAGTGGACCAATACTGGAATCTGTTTCAAGGCCTTTCCTTTGCGAAAGCAGCGGTGATTGCCGAATATCTGATGGACGTTTTTCAAAAAGGGCAATACGATAAGATTGAAATTGTGTATAATGAATTCAAAAACGTAGCCACACAGATTTTACGTACAGAGCAGTTTCTTCCGGTACCCCCTGCTGAGAAAAAAGAAGAATCCACATCTGCTGTAGATTACATCTATGAACCAAGTCGTGATGAAATCATGACAGGACTTATCCCCAAATCACTGAAGATACAACTGTACAAAGCGGTGTTGGATTCAGATGCAGCTTTTAATGGTGCGCAAATGACGGCGATGGATAAGGCAACAGAAAATGCGGGAGAACTCTTGAAAGAGTTGAAGCTGACGTACAATCGCACCCGTCAGGCAGCCATTACGAAGGAAATTCTGGAGATTGTGGCTGGAGCAGAGGCATTAAAATCCGCGTAAGCAAAAAATATTCAGGTATCTTGAAAGCTCATCGGCCAACTGCCGGTGAGCTTTTCTTTTATGGGCGTACTCCGGTTTTATCGATATATCAATATTCTCAGCATCGATGTGGCAATAGGTGCAATCGTCAATGCTCTTTTTTTTGCCCAGCTTTTCAACGTACACATCTTGCTGCCAGGTATCGCTTCACTTGGATTGGCGGTATGGATCATCTACACCACCGATCACCTGCGGGATGCGAAGCGATTGAAAGAGGAGGCCGCTACGGAACGGCATCGCTTTCATCAGCGCCATTTCAAAATAATACTGAGGTTGTTATATGTCGCCATGCTTGTCGAGTTGGTCCTGATTTTCTTTTTGCGCAAGCCCGTATTTTATGGGGGGCTTTGGCTGAGTGGAGGAGTGGTGATTTATATTCTGATAAACCGTTGGCTCAGATTTTTCAAGGAGATAACAGGAGCGCTGCTCTATTCATGCGGTGTGATGCTGCCTGCGCTCTCCTTTCGGCAAGCGTCCCTCACTTCAGCAGATCAGTTGATGATTGTTCAGTTTGTGCTGATTGCTTTGATTAATCTGATCCTTTTTTCGTGGATGGATTATGAGAGTGATTTGAAAGATCGCCATCGCTCATTGATTACGCATGTCAGCAAAGCGTGGGGATCGGTCATCCTGATTGTTCTATTCATGGTAACGGCACTCTGCCATTTAAAAACAATGTATGTTCATCAGGCAGCTACACTGATTTTCATCAGCATGACCTTTATCTTGCTTATTCTATTTTTGTTTCATCGGTATTTTAAGAAAGAAGAACGGTTTCGTTTTATTGGCGATGCGATTTTCTTTTTACCAGCCATTGCCTTGTTCACGCATTCATGAAAAGAGGATTTGATACCATTGCTTTTGCTTACGATCGGTTAACACGCATCGTATTTGGTAAAGCAATCGCCAAATCCCAGCTTCATTTTTTGAAGCGATTGGAAAAGTGTAAGGATATACTGGTGTTGGGTGGTGGCACAGGCTGGTGGATGAATGAATTTTTACAGACAAATTCAGGAGCACGGATCACTTTTATTGACGCTTCACAGAAAATGATTGGTATTGCAGCATCCAGGCTGAAAAGTAAAAATCGCGTTGAGTTTATTCATGGCACTCATAATAACATTCCCCATAAAAAGTACGATGCGGTGGTGCTGTTTTACTTTTTGGATTTATTCAGCAATGAAGAGTTACCGGAGGTAATCATTACCATCAGAAGCAGGATTAAGATACAAGGACTATGGTTGGTGTCGGATTTTGTCAATCACCGGCCGTGGCATGATACCTTGTTAAAAATAATGTACCGGTTTTTTAAACTTGTTGCCGGGTTATCCACGCAATCCTTGCCCGAGTGGCAAGTGCATATGAGAAATCAAGGCCTGACACAAGCTGAGCACATCACGTTCTATAAAGGATTTATTTACAGCTCTGTTTATCATCAGCCGGAATAAAAAGATGAAGCTGCTCTCGCAGCCTCACCAGGGGTTATTAAAGAACAATCGGGGTTATTAAATAACAGAGATAATAATTAGATACTTCTCAAGTACAGATACAGCGCTTTTAATTCGGTGTCGGTGTATTCTTTTGTCATGGTCCATGGCATGAACTGAGAAGGAAGTGTTTTTCCTTCGGGTGTTACTCCTGATCGTAGTGTAGTCATGAATTGCTCCTCTGTCCATTTGCCTACGTTGCCGGATGAAGTAATGTTAGCTACCTGCGGTGAGCCGGGTACAACCGGATCGCCACCTTGCATGTTTTCTTTGTGGCATGCTGTGCAGGATACGGCCAAGTATTTTCCAAATGGAATACTTACTTCAGGGACCACATTGGTGGATAATGTTTTCTGGTGGTCAATCATTTCAGCAACCATTACAGGCAGTTTATCAAGATCAGCCAATATTCGGCCTACCGGTTTGAAATGGGTTTCGGGTAACTCGTTGTCAATAGCAGGTAGTTGCATTCCATAAGCAATGATGGCCTTCATGTCCTCTTCAGAGAAGTGGGTGTACTCATACGATGGCATTACTTTAAGCGTGGTGTTGTCTCTGTTGAGTCCGTGTTGCATTGCTTTCAGCCAATCCTGCTCGTTATAGTCAGCCGGCAATCCACCTTTTCCTTTGGTCAGGTTCACGGCAATTACTTGTCCCAGTGCCGGATCATCGATAAATATCTTCCCGGAAAGATCGGCGCCATGGCAATCTTTGCACCCCTTAGCAGCAATCAATCGCTGGCCTTCAGCCAATAGTGCCGAGTCGGGTTTGATCTCTAACGCCTGCAGGGTGATATCGTACTTTTTTTTGAATCGGCTCTCGGTGCTGAAGTACACTTTGGTGTAGAAGCCAGCCAGCAGAGCAACCACTATTCCAATGAAGATGCCCAGGCCTTTTAGAATTTTTCTGATCATACGTGATTTCTTTATTGTGGAGGAAGAAACGGGCTAACCTTATAGAAAAGCCTACGTTAAACGGAGCATTTGTTACGTAAGAGGGATATATGAAGTCACAATATGACATTGAATATACTGATTTCGCGCAGGAATTGAAATGTATTGATTCTCCCGATAATTCACGCACGCTGGCAAAAGGCCATCGGTGGGGAAGCTATCATGAACGTAATGTGGCCATGAAATACGTTCGCATTCAGGAGGCACATATCCATCTGAACCAGAAATTCAAAGTGAAGTATACGGATGAACAGATGGACAATGAAGTTCATTTCTGTGCCAATCTGAAAGGAAGAATTGATGGTTATTTCTGTGATGGAAAAATAACCAAATCACTCGCTGAATCTCAGCATCATTATATCTATGCCCCTGCTGCCAGGTACGAGCTTCACTTTGAGCAGATCCATTATATGCATCTGGCGATTGACAGAGGCTATTACCTGCAATTGCTGAACAGCTCGGAGGAATGGCTTACGCACATCAGAACGCGCTTACAGAATCAACAGGAAATTTATCCCGGTGGCATCACGCTTCACCATCAGATGAAAACGATTCTGATGAACATGATGGATGTGCCACTCACCGGCAATCTTCGTGAGTTGATGCTGGAGGCAAAAATTCTTGAACTGATTGCATTACAATTAGGTCAGTATTACCATGCCGGGGCTTTCACATCAGAATCGGTATCCCGAAAAGACCGGGAAGTGTTTCATGCTATTCATGAATACCTGGCAAAGACATTCAATGAAGCACATTCATTGCAATCACTCTCCCGGCAATTTGGAATAAATGAATTCAAACTCAAGCAGGGATTTCGAGATACATTTGGTACGAGTGTGTTTGCACATATCTTCGATCTGAAGATGCGGCATGCCCATCACTTGATAGCAGAAGAGAATATGCTTCTCCGCGAAGTATCACGCGAGGTGGGTTATAAAAACCCAAATCATTTTTCCACGGCATTCAAGAAGAGATTTGGATTTAGTCCGAATGAGTTGAAGAACTAATATTTCCTAACACTACGGATTACTTTTCCACCTCACTTTTATTCATCTGGCTTTCGTACAGATCATGGTAGATGCCTTGCAGGGAAAGAAGTTCTTCATGTGTTCCTTCTTCCATTACATGGCCATCATTCAATACCATAATCCTGTTGGCCAGCTTGGCCGAAGATACGCGGTGCGAGATGATAATAGAGGTGCGCCCTTCCATGATGCGCTTCATGCTGTTGAGGATGGTGTTTTCTGTTTTTGTATCTACGGCCGAAAGGGAATCATCTAAAATTAAAATACGGGGAGAGCGCGCAATCGCGCGTGCGATGGATACGCGTTGCTT
The DNA here is from genome assembly GCA_023251155.1 of Flammeovirgaceae bacterium. GTDB lineage: Bacteria > Bacteroidota > Bacteroidia > Cytophagales > Cyclobacteriaceae > ELB16-189. The sequence continues at coordinate 22,933 of JAHEZH010000019.1, forward strand.
TTGCCCGCCAGATAAAGTAATGCCTCTTTCTCCTACGCGCGTATTAAATCCTTGAGGGAACCCAACGATGTTATTATAGACATCGGCATCTTTAGCCGCCTGAATTACCTTTTCTTCATCGGCGCTTTTTAGTCCGAAGGCAATGTTGTTGAAAATCGTATCACTGAAAAGGAATACATCCTGTGGTACTACCCCCATCTGTCTTCTTAGATGAACAAGATCATAATCTTTAATGGGCTGATCATCTATTCGTACTTCTCCTTCAGTAACATCGTACAGGCGGGTAACGAGATTGGAGACTGTGCTTTTTCCTGAACCCGTGGTGCCTATAATCGCGAGCGATTCTCCCGGATTTACTTTCAGGGAAAGTTTCTTTAATGCCTTGATACCGGTGTCCGGGTAAGTAAATGACACATTATCAAATTCAATCTTACCCGCAATTTCGCGTACCAGGTTTTTATCGGATACAATATCGGTTTTCGTCTTCAGGAATTCATTGATTCTTTTTTGGGATGCTTCAGCACGCTGTACCAGGCTGCTTGTCCATCCTAATGAAGTAACCGGCCAGGTGAGAATGTTCACATAGATAATGAACTCAGCAATGTTGCCGAAAGTAAGCGCTGAACCATTGATCACCTCCACGCTTCCGGCATATACCGTAAGCATGGTACTTAACCCGATCAGTGCGGTGATGATAGGGAAGAATAACGCCTGCACTCGGGTAAGTTTAAGCGATTGTCTTTTATACACATCGCTTTCTTTAGTGAAGTTGGCGATGGATTCATTTTCACGCGTAAACGATTTAAGAACTCGTATTCCTGAAAAGGCTTCCTGTACAAAGGTGCTGAGGCGTGACTGGCTCTTTTGGATCTGCTCCGAGCGATACTCAATGATATTATTCACATAGTACACGCTGAGCGAAAGTACAGGTAGCGGAAGTAACGCGTATAATGTCAGCTTGGGGCTTATGCTGAACATCACCGGAATGAGCATCAGCGCCAGCGTTATCAAAGTGAGTCCATACATAATGGATGGCCCCAGATACATGCGTACGCGGCCGACATCTTCACTGATTCGGTTCATCAAATCACCCGTGTTGTTTCTTCTGTAAAAACTTAATGGTAAGGTTTCATAGTGCTGAAAAATTTCATTCTTCAGGTCGTATTCCACCAAACGACTCATAACAATCAACGTTTGGCGAACGAAGTACAAAAAGAGCCCTCGCAGCAGCGCCATGACTAAAATAACCATGGCATATATAAGAATGCTCTTTGAAAACACCGCGAAGAATCCCTGCTGTAGCCGGGTGTTATCCAGTACCCGGTAAATGCGAATGTTATCCATCACCAGGTCAATAGAGTACCGCACAATTACCGCGGGTATGATCTGGAAAACATTGGAAATAATGACGAAGATCAGACCAAGAATAAGGTGCCATTTGTACTTGAAAAGATACTTGTTGAGGTAGCGTAATTCTTTCATTCCTGGTGTAAAAAGCTCAAAGCACTAACAAATCTGACCGATAAAGATTCGTTAAGCAGTGCGGTATTTAAAATATAATTCGGACGGAGTCTGATAAAGCGGAATAGTATTGGTTTTGTTCAATGCAAACGATTTAAATGCTGAATTTCGAAGAAAATGATCTAGTTTTGTCCTGTCCTTTTGTGAGTGATTCAGCTCATAAAACGATAGTAAAAGTAAACATTAAACAAAACTATTGTCCGCTATGGAGATCAAAGAATTGGAAAAGGTAGAGCAAGGAGTGTATGCCCGCGTGACTCAACTCGGCCACGAACAAGTAGTATTTTGTTATGACGAGCCCACGGGCCTTAAAGCGATTATTGCTATACATAATACCGTGCTTGGTCCTGCATTGGGAGGCACCCGTATGTGGAACTATGCCAACGAGCAGGAAGCACTAACGGATGTACTTCGTCTTTCACGCGGCATGACTTTCAAAGCATCCATCAGCGGACTTAACCTGGGAGGTGGCAAAGCGGTGATCATTGGTGATGCCGGCAAAATGAAGACAGAAGCATTTCTGCGCAGGTTTGGAAAATTTGTAAACAGCCTGGGAGGTAAATATTATACAGCCGAAGATGTAAACATGAAAACGGCCGACATGGAATACATTTCCATGGAGACCAGATACGTTACCGGCTTGCCCGAATCCATGGGCGGAGGCGGAGATCCCTCTCCGGTAACCGCTTATGGAGTGTATATGGGTATGAAAGCCACCGCAAAAAAGGTTTTTGGTGGCGATAACCTGGCGGGTAAGAAAATAGGAGTACAGGGTGTCGGCCAGGTGGGTGCTCACCTGGTGGAGTACCTGGTGAAGGAGAATGCAAAAGTGTTTATTACCGATATTGCTGATGCGAAAGTGAAATCACTGGCACAACAGTACGGTGTTACCGGAGTTGATGGTGATTCTTTTTATGATCTGGACATGGATATCTATGCTCCCTGTGCCTTGGGAGCTACCGTGAATGACGAAACCATATCACGTCTTCGCTGCTCTATGATTGCCGGTGCAGCCAATAATCAATTAAAAGATGAGCTAAAGCATGGTTACAAATTGCTCGATCACCGTATTGTTTATGCTCCCGATTTTCTGATTAATGCCGGAGGGTTGATTAACGTGTATAACGAATACCTTGGCAATTACAATCGCGAACGTGTGTTTCAGCAGGCAGAGAAGATTTATGATACCTGTCTGAGCATTCTGAACGTGGCAGAACGTGAAAAAATCAGCAGTCAGGAGGCCGCTATTCAGCTGGCAGAGAAACGAATAGCTGAAATGGCCCTGATCAGAACTTCCAGATGATCCCCCCGATCCATTCGGAATAGTTAAAAGCCCCGTCATTTTTTGACGAGGGCTTTTTCTTTTATTATAATTTCTTGCAAAGAGATCGTAATTTTGTGCTTTCAAAAAATCGCTCTTTATCATGCTGAATAGACGTACGCTTCGGGTAAAAATCATGCAAAGTGTTTTTGCATATGAACAATGCAAGGAGGCCGATTACCAACTTGCTTTTGAGCATATCGATGCGTTTTTTCAGCCCGACCTCAATTCCATGGAGGTACAGGATAAAGAAAAGCTGGCGAAACAACGCAAGGCAGCCAAGCAATTGTTCGAGAAGAAATTTCGCCTTCCGGATACAGAAGACGATGATGATGTGCGCATCAACAAAGCAGTAAGAGAAGCCACTGAGCTGTATAACAAGTTGCTGAAAAAAGACTTCCTGTTTTTTACAAAAAACATCATCACCGATGTGGAGAAATTAACCGATGTGTACCATTCGGTATTGGCGCTGGTGCCTGCCCTGGCCGAAGTGGCTGCAACAGATAAAAAAATCAAGCACGATAATTTCATCAACAACCATTATGTAAAAGCAATTGCTTCTAATGATGAGCTGACTAAGGAAATATTAAAATCAAATCTGGGGTGGCAGGATCGTGGTGATAAAGTAAGAGGTTGGTTTCGTGATGTATTAAAGGCAGATGATACCTACATGTCATTTCTGGACAGCCGCAGACCAGACCTGGATTCAGAAAAAGCGATTGTAAAACATATCTTCCGCAAGTTGATATTAGGCTCCGGTCCGATCAGCGATTACCTCGAAGAAGAAGATATTCGCTGGGTAGAAGACAAAGACATCATCAAAGGGCTGGTGGATAAAACGGTGAAGTCGTATAACGAATCCACCAAGAAAATTGAACTTCAAAAATTGTCGCTCGATTGGGAAGATGATAAAGAGTTTGTAAAAACACTGATCATCAACACCATTGAGCTGGATAAATCACACAAAGAACTCATTGCCAATAACACAAAGAATTGGGAGGTAGACCGCCTTCCACTTACTGACCGCGTTATTCTGGAAATGGCTATCGCCGAGCTGATCAGTTTTCCAAGTATCCCCGTAAAGGTGAGCATCAATGAGTATATTGAGTTGACAAAAGAATACAGCACCCCTAACAGCCGTCAGTTCATCAACGGTATTTTAGATGTAATCGCCAAGGAGCTGAAAACATCAGGTGCATATAAGAAGAGCGGCCGTGGTTTGATCGACAATAAATAGGAGAATGGCCCGTTTTGGCAGTGCCATGCTGGATATGAATTTTTAACGATAACGATTATCTTTGGCGAAGTATAAATACTTGATTTATGAGTAAAAAAGGGAATAATGCACTGATTACTTTTTTAGCGGGTGCGGCCGTAGGAGCGATTATCGGGATTTTGTATGCACCGGATAAGGGTTCAAATACGCGGGAGAAGCTTTCATTTCAATTGGATAAATATAAAAAACTGCTGGAAGACTACCTGAACGATCTGGTGACAGGCAAGGAGACCCCATTGACCAGCGAAGCCAAATCGCAGGGCGATAAAGTGGTTTCTGAAACCAGAGGAAAGGCCGAACGCCTTTTGGAAGATGTAGATGAACTTCTGGAGCAGCTTCGTGGTGGCAAAAAGAGTTAACTAATTGTTAAAGCGAATTGGAAATGAGAGGTGTGATTGACATCACCCTATTTTTGTAGTAGAAGAAGGAATCGTAATAAAGACAAAACTCAATAAGAAATATGAAAACACTATCTCGCTTAATGATGTGTGTTGTGTTGGCAGCCGTAGTGATGAGTTGCAGCAACCGTGAATCTGAAAAAAGAATTGCTGAATTGGAAAGCCGCCTGGCTCAATTGGAAGGCAACAAAGGTGCTACTCCATCGGCTGGCTCAACCCCTGCCGCTACCACCGCTCCAGCACCCGCTGAAGAGAAGCCAGAAGGACCTCTTCCGGTAGCACAGTTCGAAAAAATTGAACATGATTTTGGTACCATCAAAGAGGGAGGCAAAGTAAGCTATACCTACAAGCTGACTAACACTGGCGAGGCTCCACTGATCATCCAGAATGCACAGCCTTCCTGTGGTTGTACAGTGCCCGAATGGTCGCGTGAACCAATTCCTGTAGGCGGAACCGGTTTTGTGAAAGCAGAATTTGATACCAACGGTAAACAAGGTATTAATAACAAAACAATAACAGTAACCGCGAACACCTGGCCCAAGACGACTACACTTCGTTTTAAAGCGATGATTACGCCTAAGGCAGACGGTGCCAATGGCCCGGTGAAGTAAACGGACAATAAGGCAAAACGCCATTGACAACGAATTGTCAATGGCACATTTGTCAACCTTAAACACATAACGAAAAGCTGATCTTAGCAAACGGGTCAGCTTTTTTCATTTGCTGCATTTGGAATTAGGTTTATTAATCTGATAACTTGCGACCCTAAAAATTTCAATTTTATGATGAACTCGATTTTACTTCAGGCTCAATCCTCAGCGATACCCTACCAACAAATCATTATCATGGTAGCAATCATCGGGGTATTTTATTTTTTCATGATTCGCCCTCAGCAAAAGAAAGCCAAAGACCAGAAAAAGTTTATTGATGATATTAAAGTGGGAGAGAAGGTAGTGACTATCGGTGGAGCGCACGGACGTGTAGCAGAACTGGATGGTGATACTTTTATACTGGAAGTAGAACGTGGCGCACGCATCCGTTTTTCCAAGTCAGCTATTTCGTTGGAGGCCAGCAAGGCAATCAACACGGAGAAAAAAGCTTAATTCGCTTTTTTAATTTCCATTACTAAATGCCACTGGTTTCTTTGCCAGTGGCATTTGGTTTTATAAAGATGAAGTTTCGCTAACTTTGGTCATTAAGCAATAAAGGATTGAGCTTCTTCCGCGTTTTTATCAACCTGTTTCAATTCAACCGCACCAACTGGAAAGTGGTGGCGCTTTGCTTTACTACAGCTACCGTATTCTGGTTGTTTAACGCGCTCAATAAAAGCCACACCACCAACATACGTTTCCCTATTCGTTTTGAATACGATCAGCAAAAGTATGTTCCTGCCGAACCTTTACCTCAGCAAGTGATGCTGAACCTGAGCGGAAATGGTTGGGATCTCTTCCGAAAACATTTCGGACTTAAAACGCCCACGCTCGTTATTCCATTGGATAAGCCCGAGATGAAACAAGTATCTGGTTATTCACTCTTGTCTGTTTTTGCCAGTCAGATTGCTAATCTTAAAATCAATTTTGTGGTCACTGACTCGTTACGCATTCACCTGGATGAAAAACTGACCCGCAAATTCAGATTGACGGCCGACCTTTCCGGTATCACTTATAAGAAAGGATTCGGGCGCATCAGCCCTGTTGTTATACTCCCTGATTCATCAGCGCTGACAGGGCCGAAGAGCATCATCTCTAAAATGCCGGACTCGATTGTACTGAATATGCAGGAGAAAAAACTGAATGAAAATTTCCGTGGTGAAACAGAGATCGCGTTGCCTTCTGCGGAATTCATCAGCAGAAATCCACCCATTGCCGAAGTAATGTTTGAAGTAGGTGAGATGGTGGAGGTAAATAAATGGGTGAAGATACGACCCGGCAAAGTGCCCTGGGGAATGGAGCTGGTGAATGATAGTGTACAGGTTGTTTTTCAGGTTCCGCAGAAGACGGCAGAGCACCTTGCTTCGTCATCACCATGGGCTTCACTTGATTTTAGTGACCTGAGGAAAGGAGAAACCAGGCGCTTCTATCCTCGGGTGGAAGGGTTGCCAGCGTGGGCATCGGTTGTTAAAATCGATTCCATCACCGTGAGACGCTATTAACGAACTGCTAAATGGCGAAAGCACAGATAATTTTTCACTCGTTATTTCTAAAACGGCCATTTGCATGAAGCCTTATCAGGTTGGTATTACCGGAGGGATTGGATCGGGCAAAAGCCTCGTACGCAAAATTTTCGAGTGCCTTGGTGTGCCCACTTACGATGCCGACAGCCGTGCCAAAGAAGTAATGACCAGTGATGCCATTCTGGTTGAGCAAATCAAAAAAGAATTTGGCCAGGAAGCTTATAGCCCGCGAGGTGAGCTTAATCGAAAATACATGGCTGAGCAGGTTTTCCATCGGCCCGATCGATTAGAGACACTCAATCAACTCGTACATCCGCGAGTAAGGGCAGATTATAGCAATTGGCTGGCGCAGCAAACCTCACCTTATATACTTAAAGAGGCTGCACTACTGTATGAAGCAGGCTCCGCCAAAGAGCTGGATAAAATCATTGCCGTCTATGCACCTGAAGGAGTACGTATAGCGCGCGTGGTAAAGCGAGACCCACATCGCAACGCAGCGGCCGTGAAAGAGGTAATGCAGCGGCAGATGAATGAAGAGGAAAAAAGGAATAAAGCAGATTTTGTTATCCTGAATGACGACTCCGTATTGGTGATTCCTCAGGTACTACAGCTCCATCAACAGTTTGTGGATAGAACAACGATTTAACTTGTATTTGTAAAAAACGAATGAACGGCGCAGCCGCGTTAATAACCCGCGGTTGATCAATACAAAAATCGCGTCAATGAAGTAACTACTTAATTGCTCGCTGCCGGCTGCGGTACTTCGTCCTGCTTAGGAATTACCCAGAAATTGTTGAAGCCTTCGCCTTGTTGTAAGCTGAGCTGGCCATAGGCAAGCATCTCGAGTATGGCAAGGAAATTAAAGATCAATGCGATGCGTGTAGGCGCCTGCTCGAATAACTCAGAGAAAGCCACGCGCTTCTTGGTAAGAACTTCGTTGAGGATAAACTCTTTCTGAGCTTCGATGGTATAGGGGTACGTGACTACCTGATGCACGGGTTTATTCTTATCCTCATCGTGGCGTTTCAGTACTTTTTCAAAAATGACAAGTAGTTTGAACATGTCTACGTCCTGCAACTCCGCCTCCACATTGGTGCTTTCTGCCAGCTGACGAAGTTCTTTCATCAGGTTGCCACGCTTCTCCTTCATCAGCTCGGTTTCTTCCATCTTGTGGAACTGATCGACTACCGACTTGTACTTTTTGTATTCGAGCAGGTGCTTTACCAATTCCTCACGAGGGTCTACTTCATTGCCTTTTTCGTCCATCTGAGGGCGTGGCAATAGCATCTTGGATTTGATGCGCATGAGGGTGGCGGCCACCAATATGAATTCACTCGCCAGTTCTATGTTCAATGTTTCCAGGTGGCGTACATAATCAAGAAAATCGCTTGTGATCTTTGAAATCGGTATATCGTAGATGTCCAGTTCGTCCCGCTCAATAAAAAAGAGCAGCAAATCAAACGGACCTTCGAAGAGGGGAAGTTTTATTTCAAAGTTTTCTTGTGCCATACATCAGTCAAAGTATCAGGACGGCAAAAATAGTCAAGTATTCGGGTACTTGTTCACTGGTTTTCAACGGTTTCGAAGACTTAATTTTTGGCCCTTCTTTTTTGTTTATTTCCGTAAATTTGCTCCCCGAGAAGTTGTACATCTTTTGAAACAGTTACCTTTCCTTTACTGTTAAAGGATTAAATTCGTCTCCACTAACTATGCTCATTACCCCCGGAAAACTTTTAGCGCAGATCAATGAACCTGCCGATCTTAAAAAACTGGATCAGGCTCAATTGGTTCAGCTTTGCGACGAGCTTCGACAGTTTATTGTCGATAATGTTTCTGTCTATGGTGGTCATTTCGGTGCCAGCCTGGGTGTGGTGGAGCTTACGGTAGCTTTGCATTATGTTTTTAATACTCCGTACGATCAACTGGTGTGGGATGTGGGCCACCAGGCATACGGGCATAAAATATTAACCGGCCGGAGAGACAGTTTTCATACCAACCGGTTTTACCAGGGCCTTTCGGGATTTCCTAAAAGAAGCGAAAGCGAATACGATGCGTTTGGTGTAGGCCATTCTTCTACATCGGTATCAGCGGCTTTGGGTATGGCCGTAGCTTCTCATTACAAAAATGAAGACGATCGTCAGCACGTAGCCATCATTGGTGATGGTGCACTGACGGGCGGAATGGCTTTTGAAGCACTTAATCATGCCGGTGTTTCGGATAGCAATCTCCTGATTATTCTCAATGACAATTGCATGGCCATTGACCCCAATGTGGGCGCATTGAAGGATTACCTCACCGACATCACTACTTCTAAAACGTATAATAAGTTTAAAGATGACGTTTGGAATTTGCTGGGCAAGCTTTCCAATTTCGGCAAGAGTGCACAGGAAATTGTTTCTAAAATCGAAAATGGAATCAAGGCTACTTTACTCAGTCAAAGCAATTTATTCGAATCGCTCAATCTGCGTTATTTTGGCCCTGTAGACGGGCACGATGTGGATCATTTAGTAGCGGTATTAAATGACCTCAAACACATCAAGGGCCCTAAAATTCTTCATTGTGTTACTGTAAAAGGAAAGGGCTATGCTCCTGCCGAAAAAGGAAACGCCACCACCTGGCATGCTCCCGGTACGTTTGATAAAATAACGGGAGAGATCTATAAAAAGACGTACGACACCCCCCAGGCTCCGAAATATCAGGATGTATTCGGGCATACATTAGTAGAATTAGCCAAACAAAACGATAAAATTATAGGGATCACACCCGCCATGCCTTCGGGTTCATCATTGAACATCATGATGAAAGAGATGCCGGAGCGGGCGTTTGATGTGGGTATTGCCGAGCAGCATGCCGTTACATTTTCGGCCGGATTAGCCACACAAGGACTTCTCCCTTTCTGTAATATTTACAGTTCATTCATGCAGCGCGCTTACGATCAGGTGGTACATGATGTCTGTATTCAGGACCTGGCGGTTAATTTTTGCCTCGACCGGGCTGGATTTGCCGGTGCAGATGGTGCCACTCATCATGGTGCGTATGATATTGCCTATTTCCGCTGCCTGCCCAATATGATTGTGTCTGCTCCAATGAATGAATCGGAGCTGAGAAATTTAATGTACACCGCACAGCTTCCCCGAAAAGGCAAAGCATTTTCGATACGCTATCCTCGCGGCCAAGGTGTGTTGCCGCAATGGCGCACTCCTTTTGAGGAAATAAAAATCGGGACGGGCCGTAAAATAAATGACGGTGAAGAGCTGGCGATTCTCACCATCGGCCATATTGGTAACTATGCCGTGGAGGCGTGTGCACATTTGGAAAAACAAGGAATCTCCGTAGCCCATTATGACATGCGTTTCGTAAAACCGATTGATGAGGTGATGCTTCACGGGATTTTTGCGAAATTTAAGAAGGTGATTACGGTAGAAGATGGGTGTATTCAGGGTGGTTTTGGTAGTGCCGTGCTGGAATTTATGGCCGATCATAACTATTCTGCCAATGTGAGGAGGCTGGGTATTCCTGATGCGGTGATTGAACACGGAGAGCAGTTTGAGTTACATCGCGACAGTCATTTTGACGCTGCGGGTATTGAAAAAGCAGTGATGGAAATGCTGGAACCTGAAAACAAACTGGTATAAAACAGCCGGTGGCGAGGGCATACACTACTCTTCTTTACCATTCTCTAATTTATTTCTAATCCCGGACAGAATTACTCAGTTACTAAACGGGTCGAATTCATATTTACCACCTATTAAAACGGTACAATAGGCGCAAAGCGGGGAAAATGGGATAAATAAGGTGACATTAATCGCTTGTTTTACTCTCAATGCTCAGAAATCCCTTCAACTTTCGTGTTGTTTTTTTCATCAAAAGAGTACTAAATTGTATTGAAATCGGCTGCGAGGGTGTATTGGTGTATAAGTTCCGTTTATTATATTTGCTTTCTATCTGAGAAAATAAAGTTAAAACTATAAAGCGTCATGCAAGAGCAATTAACCCTACCCAATTATGATTCGTGGAACAGCCTGGCTGCCAATGTGGCCTATATATGCTGGGCTGCTGGTTTGCTTGTAATCCTTGGATATTTTGTGAAGCTGGTGACCACTGGCGACAACAAAGACAAGTACGATTTTATCAACAAACACGAAATTAATCTGCTTTGGATCGGAGCTATCATCCTGATCGTTGGCGCTTGTTTTTATGCCAACTCAAATGTCACTGAATTAGATGCTTTCTGGATTTTTGTGCGTGTATTCACCACCGTTTCTATGGGCTTGATTGTTGCCCTTATCGTACAAAATCTGTTGAAATTCTACTATCCTTTCTTCATTGAAAAACGGTTGAAAGTGCTTCGTTACAAGCCACGGGTTTCTCCTAAAACCGGTAAGCCAATGAAGCTGCTGAGCGAAGAAGAAGAAGATGCTTACCTGGATGAAGGTATGCAGGCAGAAGAAAACCTGTTCTCTATGGACTACGATGTATGGAAGGACGAAGAGACCGGTTATATCAAAATTGAAAAATACGCTGGTCACTTACATGCTGTTCAATGCCCTGAATGTAACTACCAAACATTCAAAGTAGTGCGTGAGGAAATCATCAAGCAACCAACAGCTACTGAAGAAGGTGAATTGCTGAAGCACTACCTGTGCGGATATTGTGGTCACAAAGCCCGCAAGACAGTGAATCTGCGTCAATCCAACAAGGCTGAAGAATCAGCAGCAGCTACTGCTTAATCGCCATCTGGAATTAAAGTATAAAAGAAAAGCCTCAGGTAACTGGGGCTTTTTTATGTTCTTTTTATTCTGAAATGATTTCCTGCGGAAGCTTAATCTGATCATAATAAAACTTCATTCGTGTATGGCTTGCGTCCATGAGATGAATTTTATCGATACGGTCTTTCTTATGGTTATAAAACACCTCGATGTAGTTTCTGCCTAAGAGATAAAGATTTACTTTATAGCCATAGTACCGGATGGCCATAACAAAACTACCTTTTTCATAAAGGGTTTTAATTTTACGATCAAAAGCCATCTGCTCAAATTCTTCCCACCTTATCATGAATTAAAAATAAGGAAAAGAAAAATTCAACTCAAAATTCAGCTACTTCAGTTCTGTTTTGAGAAAACCAATAGTGCGTCCCCAGGCCAGTTTGGCAACAGCCTCGTTGTAGCGGGTGGGGGCGGTATCGTTATTAAATGCATGCTGGGCGCCTTCGTAGATGTAAATCTGGTAACGGGTTCCTGCTTTTTTTAATGCTTCTTCGAACGTGGGAATGCCGGCATTGATTCGCTCATCCTGACCGGCGTAGTGTAAGAGCAGTGCTGCTTTTATTTTAGGAACATCGGCCGCTTCGGCCTGTCTTCCGTAATAAGGAACCGCGGCTTTCAGTTCCGGTACATTTACAGCCAGTTGATTTACCATGCCTCCGCCCCAGCAGAAACCAATGGCTCCGAATTTCTCCGTGCACTCCTTTCTTGTCTTTAAATAATCAAATGCCTTAATGAAGTTGTTCAGATTTTTTGCCGCATCTAATTTTTGAAACAGGTCTCTGGCCTGGTCCGCATCAACAGGTGTTCCTCCCAATGGGGATAAAGCATCCGGAGCTATTGCGATGAAGCCTTCCAGTGCCATTCTTCGTGTTACATCTTCGATGTGCGGATTGAGACCCCGGTTTTCGTGGATAACCATTACGGCAGGATATTTCCCCTTCTTTTTGGGCATGGCTACGTAGGCTTTCATGTCACATCCATCACCCGGATACGTAATGCGCTCGATGGTTAAACGGTCATCTTCCTGCTGAATGGTTTCAGCGTGTGCGTAGTTTACTTCGAGCAGCGGAAGTATTGCCAGTGCTGCGGCTGTGCTGCCGGTTATTTTAGTTAACCGCTGAATAAAGTCGTCTCTTTTTAGCGGTTGGTGGGTGTATTCATCAAAAAGATTGATAATGCGCTGATCCATAGTAAGGTGGTTTTTTTAAGTAGATCGATTTACCTTTTTCCTGCCGCAAACGGAAGCACATTTACATGAGCGAAGGCGTAAAATTGTTTTTGTAAATTATCGCAGTGTGTCTACCTTTGTGCCCCTAAACGGTGGATGTAGTTCAGTTGGTTAGAATGCTAGATTGTGATTCTGGAGGTCGCGGGTTCGAGCCCCGTCATTCACCCTTAAAAATCCCTGCCTTGTAAAGCAGGGATTTTTTGTTTTATAACCCCTTTCCCGGCCTATTCTTTAAAACAGCGTTTCTAAAAGCGAGTTGGAGTTCAAATGGGATTTTTCGGGTTGCCCCTTTTTGACAAGAAAGCAGAAGTGCACCTAATTGGTACATACAGCGCTATTCACGATTGAATGATAATCGTTGCCCGGCCGGGCCTTCGATAATCTCTCCATTGCGATAAGCAAGGTGACCACTTACCCATGTGTGGGTAACTTTCGATTGAAACTGTTGACCTTCAAAAGGAGACCAGCCGCATTTGGCAAGTAGGTTATTCCTGGTCACTGTCCATGGTGAGTTCAGGTTTACTAAAGCCAAGTCAGCATAGTAGCCTTCACGAATAAATCCTCTCTTTTCAATCTGAAATAAGATAGCCGGATGATGACTCATCTTTTGCACGATTTTTTCAATAGCCATTTGCCCGGTTTTAAAAAACTCAAGCATAGCAACTACGCTATGTTGAACAAGCGGGCCACCTGAAGGAGCTTTGAAGTAAGTGTTTTGTTTTTCTTCGATAGTATGGGGTGCATGGTCAGTGGCCACTACATCAATCACGTCATTCAGCACAGCAGCAAACACTGCTTTCTGATCCAATGACGTTTTGATGGCGGGGTTCCACTTGATGTTGGTCCCCAGGCGAGCGTAATCCGTGTCATTAAACCATAAGTGATGCACACATGCTTCCGCAGTGATTTTCTTTTTTTCCAGTGGAAGTGCATTACTGAACAGGGTAGTCTCTTTGGCTGTAGATATATGCAATACATGAAGGCGTGTGCCATGCTTCTTGGCCAGGTCCACAGCAAACGAGGATGACTTGTAACAGGCTTCCTCACTTCGTATCAATGGATGATACGCTATGGGAATGTCTTCTCCATACTTCGCCCGAAACGTTTCGGTGTTTTTGCGGATAGTCGTTTCATCTTCGCAGTGCGTAGCGATAAGCCCCGGGAAGCGGGAGAAAAAACCATCCAGTGCATCTGCATTATCCACCAGTAAATTTCCGGTAGAAGAGCCCATGAAAATTTTAAGACCACATACCTGGCGAAGATCGGTCTTTAATACTTCTTCGAGATTGTCATTTGATCCTCCTATAAAGAAAGAATAATTCGCCAATGAAGATTGGGATGCCATCCGGTACTTATCTTCCAGCAATTGCTGTGTATAAGCAGGTGGATTAGTGTTAGGCATTTCCATAAAGCTGGTCACACCTCCCGCTACAGCGGCACGTGATTCTGTATGGATAGTACCTTTATGTGTTAATCCGGGTTCGCGAAAATGGACCTGATCATCAATTGCTCCCGGCAATAACGATTGCCCTTTGGCATCAATGACCAGATCGGCCTGATGTGATTGCAGATCTTTTCCAATCTTTTCGATAAACTCGCCACGAATGAGCACATCGCCATCTTGAACCTTGCCTTCGTTGACTATCTTTGCGTTTAGAATTAAAGTAGTTTTCATCTCACGCAAAGATAGTGGAATCAGCATCATCATGGACCGACCTCAAGCTTAATCCGCAGCTGCTGCGCGCAATTGAAGACGCTGGCTTTGGCCCGCCTACCGAAATTCAGCAAAAAGGAATTCCGCTCATTCATGGCGGGCAGCATGTAATTGGCATCGCACAGACCGGTACCGGAAAGACCGCTGCGTACCTGCTTCCGCTATTAGTAAAAGTAAAATATGCACAGGGCACTGAACCGCGTGCGTTAATTCTGGTACCCACGAAAGAACTGGTGGTGCAGGTGCTGGATCATGCAACTCGGTTATCCAAATACACGGACTTGCGTATGGTTGCAATCTATGGTGGTGTAGGACCAAAAACGCAGATTGAAGCATTGAATAAAGGAGTGGATGTGATTATCGCCACACCGGGCCGCTTCCTTGAATTGTACCAGCGCAATGAAATCCCAGTAAAGCAGATTAAGACACTGGTGCTGGATGAAGCTGATCGTATGATGGAAATGGGCTTTTTGCACCAGTTGAAAAAAATTCAGGAAGTGATTCCCTCCAAAAGGCAGAACTTGTTGTTCTCGGCTACCTTCTCCGAAAAAGTAGAACGCCTGTCGAACGACTTTCTTGAGTTTCCGGTGAAGCTGGAGGTGAGTGCGCCATCCACGCCCGCTGCGAAGGTAGAGCAGATGCTGTATCATGTTCCCAACCGGATGACCAAGATCAGCCTTGTGTCTTTCCTGTTACAGGATACTAACACATTCAATCGCGTCATCATTTTTACGCGCACCAAGGAAGTGGCGAATAATCTGGCGAATTATCTTGATCGCAAAGGACTTGGTCCGGTGCGTGCCATTCATTCCAACAAAGGCCAGAATACACGCATCAATGCGATGAATGAATTTAAAGAAGGCCATCTGCGCATTCTTGTTTCTACGGATGTATCGGCACGAGGTATCGATGTAGTGAAAGTGTCGCATGTGATCAATTTTGATGTGCCTATTTTATATGAAGATTACGTGCACCGTATAGGTCGCACGGGGCGTGCCTTTCAGGAAGGCAAAGCGATCACGCTGGTGACCCACTCAGAGGAATATCATATTGCAAATATTGAAAAGCTCATCCGGGAAAAAATTCCGGTAATGAAATTTCCTTCCATTATTCCTATCGAAAAAGATTTGCCCGGTGAGGCTCAGGAGATGGCAAAAGCGATTGACTTACAGAAGCGAAGAGAAGATCCTGATTTCAAAGGGGCTTTCCATGAGCGCCAGAGAAAACGGAAATAAAAAAGTACTGATTTCCGGGGCTGATTTAAAACTATTTCCCTCTCGTAATGATCTTACTAAGAGAAGGAGTACGAAAAATCCATTTTCCCTGTTTTTACTTTCCCATTTTATCACCTCTTGTGCCAATTTTTAAAAATCGTAAATTGAAATAGATGTTGCGATTTGTACTCCTGCTTACGATAGTTGTTTTTTCTTTTTCGGGTTACGCTCAGGTTCCTAATAATCAAATCAGTCAGCGCTATCATCTTGGTGTGGATGATGTGCCGGTTTCGTCCACGACCACCCACTCATCGGTAGAATGGCAATGCATTAACAAATCACTGACTAACCGCTGCCTTGTTTATCACAACGATCAATGGTTTTCATTTACGGTAGCCAAAAGCGGACTGTACTATATCAATTTGTCTGCACAAACCTGTAGTAAGAAACTGGGTACTCAGCTGATACTTATTGAGGGCAATCCCTGCGAGGTGAAAACGTATCGCATCCGAAAATGCATCTCCAGGCTTCCGCGTGAGGATTCGTTTATCAGGGCAGACTCACTCCAAGCGGGTGTCACGTATCTTATTAATATCGATGGATTTCTCGGTGACGAATGTGACTTCGCTATACAGGTCAGTACCAAGCCAGCGGGTTTTCCTCTTGTTGCACCAATAGCGGCCAAGGATACCGTTCATGTGAAAAAGGAATTAAAGAAAGAAATAGCAAAACTTACCTGGTTTATAGAAGATGAAAAAGCGCCAGGCATTCGTGGGTTTAAAGTTCTTCGCTCTTCTGTTAACGACGTAAAAGCAAAACTGGTGAATGAACAGCCCATACGAAGAAATACGTACGGAGCTTATGAATTACGGTATATGCTTACCGACACCTTGCCCGGTCCGGGAGTTTACAGTTTTAAAATCTTCGGTGAGCAGATTGACTCGGATGAGTTGGTGTTATTGGCGACTGAGTATGCGCGATATGATGTGAAGGTACCTGTGGCGATGCAACCAATTCAACGGGAACTGATACTGACTTTAAATTATGAAGAAGGTACTCCTTTTAAGATAATGGTGATTGATCCGAACACTTCTGCAGAGCTGTATAAGCACCAGCAGCGATTTGAAGCTGGCCGGGATCGTGATTTTAAGATTGATTTGGGTACTTATATCGATAAGGGGAAGAAGGAATTTATGATCATCATTTCAGATTTTAGTACACGGGGATCGAAAGAGTTTTTCTATACACTGGATGCAAAAGGTAAGCTGGTAAGGCAATAAGTATAGTTTCTTGGTTCCCATCCGGCCTGGCATTGTTAATAAGAAAAGTAAGGTGCTGTCGCAATAATAAAAAGGTGTGAGATGAAATTCTCACACCTTTTAAATTTATAAACCTGTAAAGTTTATTGTCTTTTTTTATCCGTTCATGGATACCAGGAATTCTTCGTTGTTGCGTGTCCCCTTCATTTTGCTTTGCAGGAATTCCATGGCTTCTACCGAGTTCATATCGCTCATGAACTTGCGCAGGATCCATACACGTGCCAGCTCGTCTTCCTTCATGAGCAGGTCTTCACGTCTGGTGCCTGATGCAGGTACATCGATAGCCGGATATACTCTTCGGTTCGATAGTTTACGATCCAACTGCAATTCCATGTTACCTGTTCCTTTGAATTCTTCGAAGATTACTTCATCCATCTTAGAGCCGGTATCGATCAATGCAGTAGCGATAATTGTTAATGATCCGCCATTTTCAATTTTGCGGGCTGCACCAAAGAAACGTTTTGGTTTCTGAAGAGCATTCGCATCCACACCACCGGAAAGAATCTTGCCTGAAGATGGAACGACTGTATTGTAGGCACGTGCCAGGCGAGTGATGGAATCCAGCAGGATGACCACATCATGTCCGCACTCGACCATGCGTTTTGCTTTTTCCAAGACGATAGAAGCAACTTTTACGTGGCGTTCCGCTTGTTCATCAAATGTAGAGGCAATGACTTCGGCATTTACACTGCGCGCCATGTCAGTAACTTCTTCCGGACGTTCATCGATCAGTAAGACCAAGAGATAAACTTCAGGGTGATTTTGTGCGATAGCGTTGGCGATGTTTTTCAGCAATACCGTTTTACCTGTTTTAGGCTGAGCCACAATCATACCACGCTGTCCTTTACCAATGGGTGAGAACAAATCGAGAATACGTGTAGACATGTTGTCGTGCGTAGTGCTCAATTTCAGTTTCTCGTCTGGGAAAAGCGGAGTGAGGTATTCGAAAGCAACACGGTCACGAATTTCGTCTGTAGTTTTTCCGTTGATGGTTTCTACTTTAAGAAGAGCAAAATATTTTTCGCCTTCTTTGGGCGGACGAATCTGTCCTTTCACCGTGTCACCGGTTTTCAGACCAAGCAATTTGATCTGAGAGGGAGAGACATAAATGTCATCCGGGCTGGCGAGGTAGTTATAATCAGATGAACGAAGAAAGCCGTATCCATCCTGCATGATTTCGAGCACACCTTCGTTGGAAACAACGCCATCAAAATCCTTGATGTTGTTTTCTTTCTTGGGATGATTAGGCTGGCGGAAGTTTTCCCGGTCTTCACGACCTTCTCTTTGTTCGCGCGGCTCGCGGTGCTCTCTTTCTTTGACTTGTGGACCTTCTGAGCGAACCGGATTTTCGAATGGAAGAGGCGGTGTTTTTTCTGCCGTTTCCTCAAATACATTGGGAGGAGTGGCATTATCAATATCCAGGGAGCTCAATGAATTCATCAGTTCCTGTGGAGCTTGTTCTTTTTCATCTTCTTTGATAGGAGGCGCAGGAGTATCCGCAACAGGGGCTACATTTTCTCTTCTGCGTGGACGCATTTTGCGTTCTGTTTCTACACCTTCTGCCGCGGGAGCAGCTTTCTTTGCCGGTGCAGCAGCAGGCGGATTAACAGCTTGTTCATCAAGGATTTTGTAGACAAGTTCCTGTTTTCCGAGTTTCTTGGCATTCTTAATGCCCATGCTTTCAGCAAGGTCTTTCAGCTCTGAAAGAAGTTTGACATTCAGGTCGTCAATAGTGTACATGAAGTTTGAAAAATTGAATTAGTTAGAAGGAATTAAAAATGATATGTATGTAGTAAATGCATACGCTGAAGAAATTCAGCATAAATGTTTGAACCATGAACAAGTCTTAATGAATCAATCAGGAAGCTAGTAAAGTACTGGGTTTTTTATCTATTCAGAAGGCCTGAAAGGCCGAATTGATTATGCAAGTATAGAGCAAAAATGATTATTATCAAATGTATAACCGAAAAAATGTGCCTGTGGTTCAGTAATTTTGAAGCTTTAAAAAAACAGACGTAATGCTACAGGTAAATGTTATTCGCGAGCAGAGAGAAAAAGTGTTGGAGGGTTTGAAGAAACGGTATTTAAAAGATGCTGAAGAACTCGTTGACAAGGTAATTGAAACTGACAAAGTAAGAAGAGAGACTCAACAACAAGTCGATCTGCTTAAGGCCAAATCAAATACAGATTCGAAGAAAATCGGAGAACTGATGAAAAGCGGTAGAGCAGATGAAGCACAAAGTCTTCGTGCCGCCGTAGCCGCCGATAAAGATCAGATTAAAAACCTGGAAGGTACGTTAGAAGAAGCTGAGAAAAATCTTCAACAGTTTTTGTATAAAATCCCCAATGTGCCAGCGGAAAAAGTGCCGGCAGGAAGAGGTGCAGATGATAATCTCAATGTGTATGAGCATGGTACTGTGCCGACATTACATGCCGATGCCCAGCCGCATTGGGAACTGATCAAAAAATACGACATCATTGATTTTGATTTGGGGAATAAAATTGCCGGTGCGGGTTTTCCTGTTTATAAAGGAAAGGGAGCAAAGCTTCAACGTGCACTCATCAACTTCTTTTTAGATGAAGCGGAGAAAGCCGGTTATAAAGAAATACAGCCGCCTATCGTGGTGAACGAAGCAAGTGGTTATGGCACTGGCCAGTTACCGGATAAAGAAGGGCAGATGTATTTCATCGGTGAAGATGGTTTGTACATGATCCCAACAGCCGAAGTGCCGATTACTAACCTGTATCGCGATGTGATATTGAGTGATGATGAATTACCAGTAAAGAACACCGGTTACACTCCCTGCTTTCGCAGAGAAGCAGGAAGCTGGGGTGCGCACGTGCGTGGATTGAATCGCCTTCACCAGTTTGATAAAGTAGAACTGGTCCAAATCTGCAAGGCAGAAGATTCCTATGAGACATTGGAGGTGATGACCAATCATGTACAAAGTCTATTGGAGAAACTGGAATTGCCGTATCGCAAACTTTTACTCTGTGGTGGCGATATGGGTTTCAACTCTGCCATGACTTATGATCTTGAAGTATTCTCAGCGGCACAGCAACGCTGGCTGGAAGTAAGTTCTGTAAGTAATTTTGAAACCTTTCAGGCCAATCGTCTCAAGCTTCGCAACAAAAACAAAGAAGGAAAAACACAATTACTGCACACGCTGAATGGAAGTGCATTAGCATTACCACGAATTGTGGCTGCTATTCTCGAAAATAATCAAACTCCGGAAGGTGTGCGCATTCCTAAAGTGCTGGTGCCTTATACTCGTTTTGATCTGATCAGTTAATCGTCGTTCGTTAAAAGTGAAACAGGTAAATATCCAAAAACCGTTAACACACCTCGATTAACTTTTCCTTGATTAACGTTTAACAAATAACAGACAACACCTATTTTTGCCTCCCTTATTTTATTAAGATATGAACGAACAGCTGGTACGCTATACTGAGCAAATTGCAAAAGAGCTTCAACTTCCGCTAAAAGGCGTGAAAGCGGTGGCTGAGCTATTGGCCGAAGGATCGACCATTCCATTTATTGCACGTTACCGCAAAGAATTGACGGGTAGTATGGACGAAGTGATGATTGCCAATATCCGTGATCGCGTAGAGCAACTGACGGAGATGGACAAGCGCAGAGAAACGATTCTTACGACCATTGAAAAACAAGGTAAGCTTACGCCTGATTTGTTGTCGTCCATCATTGGCGCTAGTTCACTTGCGGAGCTGGAGGACATTTATCTTCCGTATAAACCAAAAAGAAAAACAAGAGCAAGCATTGCGCGCGAGAAAGGACTGGAGCCATTGGCACAGCAGCTTTTCGAGCAAAGCAAGCTGGATATTGCCGCTACGGCGAAATCCTTTGTCAATGCGGCAAAAGAAGTAAACAACGAAGAGGAAGCACTAGCCGGAGCACGTGATATCATTGCCGAATGGGTAAGTGAAAACGTAGAGACACGTAAAACGTTGCGTGATCTTTTCTGGAAAGAAGGTGTGGTGGAGTCGAAAGTGATCAAAGGCAAAGAGAGTGAAGTGAAATACAAAGATTACTTCGAATGGAAAGAGCCTGTGGCTAAAACTCCTTCGCACCGATTGCTGGCCATGCGCAGAGGGGAGAAGGAAGGGATATTGATGCTGGATATTTATCCTCCGGAAGAAGATTGTATCTATCAGGTAGAAAGACAATACATTACTCAGCAAAACGATGCCGCTGACCAGGTGAAACTGGCCATTAAAGATAGTTACAAGCGCTTGCTGCGTCCGTCACTGGAGACCGAAGTGCGAATGGAAACCAAGATGAAAGCGGATGAAGAAGCAATCAAAGTGTTTTCTTCAAACCTGAAAGAATTGCTATTAGCGGCTCCGCTCGGACAAAAGCGAGTGCTTGCATTGGATCCGGGTTTCCGCTCAGGCTGTAAGGTAGTTTGCCTGGATGCGCAGGGCCAGCTGGTACATCATGATGTGATCTACCCGCATGAGCCACAACGTGAAACGGTGAAATCAGCCGCATTGATTATTTCACTTTGCGAAAAATATAAGATCGAAGCGATTGCCATTGGAAATGGTACTGCAAGCCGCGAGACTGAAAGTTTTGTGAAGAGCATCGGCCTGAAGAATAGCATCCTTATTGTGATGGTGAATGAAAGCGGGGCTTCAGTTTACTCTGCATCCGATGTGGCACGCGAAGAGTTTCCGGATAAAGATGTAACCGTGCGGGGTGCTGTTTCGATCGGAAGAAGATTGACCGATCCGTTGGCGGAGTTGGTAAAGATCGATCCCAAATCAATCGGTGTTGGTCAGTATCAGCACGATGTAGATCAGATCAAACTGAAGCAAGGTTTGGACGATGTTGTGATCAGTTGTGTGAACTCGGTAGGGGTTGAAGTAAACACCGCAAGCAAAGAGTTGCTTTCTTACGTATCCGGATTAAGCCCTGCACTGGCGAAGAACATTGTAGAGTACCGTAATCAAAACGGTCCTTTTAAAACGCGTAAGGCATTAATGGAAGTGCCACGCTTGGGTGAAAAAGTATTTGAACAGGCAGCAGGATTCCTTCGCATACATGAAGCAGAAAATCCACTGGATGCAAGTGCTGTACACCCGGAAAGTTATGCGGTTGTAAAACAAATGGCCGATGACCTGAATTGCAGCGTAAAAGAACTGATGAGCAGTGGTGAACTGCGCAGACAACTCGACCTTAAAAAGTATGTAACGGAGAAAACGGGTTTACCTACGCTTACAGATATTGTAGCCGAGTTGGAAAAACCAGGACGCGATCCGCGCAGTACGTTTGAAGTATTTAGTTTTACAGAAGGCGTAAACACCATTGCCGATCTGAAGCTGGGCGCAAAGCTACCCGGTATTGTTACTAACGTAACCAACTTCGGCGCGTTTATTGATATTGGTGTGCATCAGGATGGATTGGTTCACATCAGTCACTTGTCGGATAAGTTTGTGAAAGACCCCAAAGAGGTGGTGGCCGTACAGCAGAAAGTAATGGTTACCGTGGTTGAAGTAGATGTTCCGCGTAAGCGTATCGGCTTATCGATGAAGTCAGATCCATTTGCGGAAATGCCTCAACCCGCTGCCAAGCACACAGGAGGGAACGCCAATAACCGCTCAGGCAATAAACCTGCTTTCAAAAGCAATGATCGTAACCGGGAGAAGCCAAAAGAAAAAGAAGCAAGCATGGAAGAGAAGCTGGCCATGCTGATGAATAAGTTTAAGAAGTAATTCCTTTCAAAGGAAAACAAAAGAGGCTGTTTCAAGTTTTGAAGCAGCCTCTTTTTTTATTGCGATGTTGATGTCGCCGTGTTGATGATCATGAGGTAGTGGATTAATCCAATACAGATAAGGCCGTTTGAATAATGTCATTAAAGAATGCTTTGTCCGTTGTTGACTTGGCAGAGACACGTATGCCTTTTATGGTGTTTAATAAAAAACGGGTAAGTGCCATGGCATCTTGCTTATTGGTAATCTCACCATTTTTTTGTCCTTTCCTTATGGTTTTAAGAAAGGCTTCTTCAATCTGGCGCTCGCTTTTACAAACGATATCCAGCACTTCTTTATCGTGTGGTGCTACTTCCACTTCGGCATTTACCATGAAACACCCTTTGTGTTGCTTGTCCAAGAGCAAGTCGCTGGTGGATAATTCCAAAAGTCTTTTTATGGCTTCTTTGGCAGAGATCGTATCGGATTCGATGGTTTGCATCTGGCTTGCAGCAGTATTCTGATAGAATTCCAGTGCTTTTAAATATAACGTGTGTTTGTCAACATACGTGTCGTACAAGCTTGAACGGCTTATGCCAAGTGCATCTACCAGCTCTTGCATGGATGTGCCATTATATCCCTTATGCCAGAACAAGGATACCGCTTTCGCTAATACTTCATTTTCATCAAAGTCTTTATTTCTTGCCATAACAGGAAAAGCCTTACCTTCTTACAGAAGGTAAAGCTATTCATTTTTGAAATGGGATGTAGCACCAACCAACTTTGAAAAAACAGAGCTGGTTCGCAATAAGTTTATCGTACTCCACCGCTTGCGATGATTGTTTCTCCCGTAAGCCAGCGGGAATCATCAGAGGCTAAAAACACAGCAATCGGAGCGATGTCGTTAGGCTGACCTGTGCGGCCAAGCGGTGTTGAGTTTACCGCATTGGTATGAAATTCACTACCTATAAAACCGGCCGTATGTGTTCCTTCTGTTTCTACAATGCCGGGGTTAATTGCGTTGACCCGAATTTTTCTTGAGCCAAGTTCTTTTGATAAAACCTGTGTAATGGAATCCACCGCCCCTTTCGTAGCCGTATAGATGGAGCTTCCGGGAGGTGTGATCCGTGTTACGGTTGAGCTGATGTTGATAATGCTTCCGCCTTTTTCACCAAAGCTTTTTACGGCCCCTTTGGTCACGAGCAATAAACCTAACACGTTGGTGTTAAACTGGCGATTGAATTCGTCAACAGTTACATCTTCAATGGCCCCGAATTGATAGACACCCGCATTGTTTACAAGGACATCAACACCACCGAATGCTTTTTTTGTTTCTGCGAAGATATGGTCTACATCCGCTTGCTTCGCTACATCGCCTTGTACAGCAAGTGCTTTGCCTCCTTTGCTGACAATTTCGGCCACGACTTTTTCAGCGCCTTCTTTTGCAGAAGCATAATTCACGATAACCGATGCGCCTTCAGCGGCCAGGTTTTTCGCTATCTCTGCTCCAATTCCTTTTGATGCTCCGGTAACGACTGCTACTTTGTTTGTTAACTTTTTCATGTTGGTTGGTTTTTAAATTGGAATATTTGTTCCAGAATAAGAACATGATTTTGGAATAAACGTTCCTGAATTCAAAAAATAATTTTAATCGTTAATGAAATGCCCGAAAACCGGGGTTTTTGATAAGAAACAGAGATGAGACGAAGATGGATATAAAGCAGAGCAACCGTACTCTAATGCAATAAAAAAGTCAGACTATTTGAAGAACAACTCGCGGACAAGAATGTAACAACCCATCACTAACGTAAACCATCCGAAAGTCTTGCGCAGTTTTATGCCCGTGAAGTAGCGGGTGAGGTAATGCCCGATAAGGATGCCGAGTACAGCGAAGGCTGTAATTCGCAAAAGCAGCGACCAATCAATGGTGTAATTAATCACATCTCCCAGGAAACCTAATAGTGAATTGATGGCAATAATAAAGAGAGATGTACCTACCGCCGTCTTAAATTTTAATCCCGTAAGGAAAACCAATGCCGGGATGATAAGGAACCCACCACCTGCACCCACCATGCCGGTCAGGAAACCGATGATGACACCTTCCAGCATCACTAATACAATTCGAAACCTGCGATTGCGCGAAGCCATTTCTTTTTTGCCTCGTATCATTGGTATGGCCGCCAGCACCATCAGTATGGCGAATAGCCCAAGCAACAGCATGCGCTTGGTGATGGTGAAGTGACTGGTTTGCCAAATCGCATCAGGAAGTGATGGCACAATCCATTTGCGAGTGCAAAAAATAGTAATGATGGAAGGAATGCCGAAGAGGATACCCGTGCGCAGATTAACCAGGTGCTGACGATATTTGGGTATAGCACCAACAAAGCTCGTTGTGCCTACAATGAAAAGCGAGTAGGCTGAAGCCAATACCGGTTCAATGTTGAAGATGTAAACCAGTATGGGAATTGAAAGAATGGATCCACCACCACCAAGTAACCCCAACACCACTCCGATGAGCACGGAAGAAAGATATCCGAAAATTTCCAAAAGAAAAGATTAAGCTGCGAAGGTAGTGGGTTTGCCTGCGCCGGCTTCTACTTTGCTGCTAAAAATCAAATCCGATAGAAGAAGTATACTACTATTGAATTAAGAGTTACACGAATCGAGACCTCCGTTACTTCAGCTTGTCGTATTCGGTAATGAAAGCGTCAGGGAATTTCTGTTTCACTTCTTCCAGGAAGTCTTCTGCTTTTTTACGTGTAGAAAACTGGCCGAGTATAATGCTGTAATATTTTACTCCATTTACCACCTTTACCTGTACGGTTACTTTTTTCTGGTAAGAACTTTTCAGGTTATCGGACAGGCGCATCAGGTTTACCAATTCCTGATAGGTGCCGATCTGCACTCCAAAACCTTTTGGCTCGAAGCGTTCGATTTCAAAATCATAAAACTCTTTTTCATCGACACTTACTTTGTCGATGGGAACAACCTGGCCACCGCCTTTGCCATCACCGGCATCGACTACTTCTACTTTCACATCCGCCAGGCCAATGTTTACATAGCCCAGCTTTTCGGCGGCTGCTCGTGATAAATCAATCACACGGCCATCTACATAAGGACCACGATCGTTGATGGTAACTTCCACACTTTCATTGTTGGCCAGGTTGGTCACTTTTACTTTTGTGCCAAAGGGTAACGTTTTGTGTGCGCCTGTCAACTTAGAGCGCCTGTATTTTTCACCACTGGCAGTTGGCTTGCCTTCAAACTTATCGGCATAGAATGATGCTTTGCCCGTCTGCACTTGTGAAAAGGCAGAGAAGGTAACAGCAACAAAAAATAAAGTGATGAATAAAAATCTCTTCATGCGATTAAAAAATGATTTTATAATGGCGCTAAGGTCGGTAAAAATTGCCACAGAGATAAATCGCCGCGCCAAAGTTTACTTCTCTGTCCAGTAATCGATAACGGTCACTTTATCCAGATGAGGTTTGAGTATTTCTACAAACGCCTTGTGATCAGGATGGATGAGGTAGGCATCGCGGTCTTTATCACTGGCAAAGGTGGCAAAGAAACAATGTGTCAACCCCTGGTTTAATCCTTCCGGGCTGCTGTTTTTTCCCCATTCAAAATCGTTAATCAGGCTTATTTTTCCTTTCAGAGCGGCGAAGGCAATTTCTACTTTTTTCACCTCTTCAGCAGAGGAGGAGTCTTTGAACTTGAAGAGCACCACGTGACGCAATACTTTGCCATCTTTTTTTTGTGCGTGCGATAGCGATGCCGTAGTCATAATTATAATTGCAGCGAGAAGGTGAGTAATGTATTTCATCGGATAACAGGGAGTATTAATAACACATTAGGTTCTGATCTCTAAAATTATTTAAACCATTAAGAATATTCTACTTTCTGTGCTCACATTTTACGGTTAACTTCATCTTATCTTCGTATAACACTAAAATCTAACTTAAAAAGAATGAACTACTTTTCTATTTCATTGGCACGAAAGATGACTTGTGCGTTGCTGGCGGCTGCATTTCTGGCAGCTTGTTCCGGCAAAAAAAGCGAAGAGCCGGATAATTCCTTCAAGGTACCTGTGGAGTATTACAAACTCAAAAATGGACTGAAGGTAGTGCTCTCGCAGGATAAAACAGCACCTACCGTAGCAGTAGCAGTGTATTACAACATTGGCTTTCGCATCGAACCCAAAGACAGAACGGGTTTTGCTCACTTGTTTGAGCACATGATGTTTCAGGGTTCTGAAAACCTGGGCAAGATGGAGTTCATCAAACTGGTACAACAGAATGGGGGTATTCTGAACGGCTCCACCCGTTTTGATTTTACCAACTACTTTGAAGTAATGCCAGCGCATAAACTCGAAACAGCGCTATGGGCGGAGGCCGACCGCATGAAGGGATTGGCCATCACGCAAGACAATCTGACCAACCAGCAAGGTGTGGTGAAGAATGAAGTAAAGGTGAATGTATTGAATCAACCTTACGGCGGATTTCCCTGGCTGGACATGCCGCAGTATGCCAATGAGAACTGGTTCAATGCCCACAATTTCTATGGCGATCTTGCTGATCTTGACTCCGCCAAGCTGGAAGATGTAAATAGTTTCTTTAAAACCTACTATGCCCCCAACAATGCAGCTCTTGCTGTGGTTGGTGATTTTGAGATGGAAGAAGCGAAGAAGTGGATAGCGCAGTACTTTGATCAGATTCCTTCCTCTACGCTTCCCGCGAAGCCGGATATCTCTGAACCACGCCAGGAAGCAGAGAAGCGTAAAACAAAAGAAGATAAACTGGCTAACAAGCCTGCTATTGCCATAGCGTATAAAATGCCGGAGCGCAATACGCCAGAGTATTATGCCATGGGATTGATCGATCAGATGCTGGTGCAGGGACAGGATAGTAAATTGTACAATAAGTTGGTACAGGAAAAAGGATATACCGGAAACCTGAGCGGAGGAATAAACTACCTGGGCAATATGTATAACTATAATGGTCCGATGGTGTGGATGGCGGATTTGATTTATGACGCTACGGTACCTGCCGATTCGATCATCAGGGAATTTGATCGGTCAATCGCAGAACTTGCTGATGTAACCAAGGAAGACACTGATCTTGCCATTATTAAGCTGCGGTCCGACCTGTACTCTACGTTGGGAGGCAATGGTATTGGCCGTGCCGATTTGCTTGCCTCTTTTGCATTGTTTGATGATGATCCTTCGCGTATCAATTCCATTGAGAGCGAGTTCAAAAAAATCACTCCTGAAGTAATTAAAAAGACAGTAGCAGAATACCTGCGACCAACCAATCGTACTATATTAATTGTTGATCCTAAAGCGGCACAATAATGAAAAAATTTAATTATCTGTTTTCAATACTCTTGGCATGTGCAGTAGCCGTGAATGCGCTGGCACAAAAGCAAACACCACCCGCTGGCGGCAAGCCTAAAGACTTCGTGCTTCCTCAGAAAAAGAACAGTCAACTGAAGAACGGGCTGAAATCTATGTTGGTGCAATATGGCACCATACCTAAAGTGAATGTGAACCTGATCATAAAGACGGGTAACGTGCACGAAGGTCCTAATGAGGTATGGCTGGCTGACCTTACCAGTGAGCTGATGAAGGAAGGAACCACGTCAATGGATTTCAAAATCATATCAAAGAAAGTGGCTGCCATGGGGGGCGAGATCAGTGTGAGCACCGGTTCTGATCAGACCTTTATTTCTGGTTCTGTACTTTCCGAATTTGCGCCTGATCTGATTAAGATCATTGCCGATATCGCCATGCACCCGGCATTTCCGGCAGCAGCAGTGGAGCGATTAAAAAGCGATTTGAAACGCCAGTTAAGTGTGCAAAAGTCGGTGCCCCAATCACAAGCTACCGAGAAGTTTAATAGTATCATCTATAAGGATCATCCCTACGGAAAAGTGTTTCCGACAGAAGCGATGATCAATTCCTATACGATTGATATGGCAAAAGGATTTTATGACAAGAATTTTGGCGCAAAACGTGCTGTGGTTTACGTAGTAGGAAAATTTGATGAAGCAGCCACGCAAAAATCAATTGAAGAATCATTGAGTAGCTGGAAGGAAGGTCCTGAAGTAAGTTACCCAGCGGTAACACCAACGAAGACCAATGAAGTAGCTGTGATTGATCGCCCGAATGCGCCACAGACGACAGTACTGATCGGGTTGCCAACACTTACTCCTCAAAGCAATGACTACGTAGCGCTGCAGGTGACCAATTCAATTCTGGGTGGTTCATTTGGATCCCGCATCACCAGTAACATTCGTGAAGACAAGGGATATACCTACTCTCCTTACAGTACGATTCAAAATCAGAAAGGTGTATCGGTATGGTATGAGCAA
>JAHEZH010000242.1 GCA_023251155.1 Flammeovirgaceae bacterium
ATTGAAAGGAATATCGTGGGATTACAAAGGAGAAGTGCAACTGTCCCATGGCTGTTTGTTCATCCTGATGAGAGCGGGGGGCAAGGCATTTCACCATGTTTATAAAATAGGCTTGCGTAAAAAACCACTTGTACTGCAAGGGGTATTCTCCGGAGTATCTACCGCATTTGATGCTATCGGAGGCAGAGCTGTTCTTGTTCGTACCGATGAAGAGTTTAAAGAGATGACCAATAAGAAACTGATCATAAAGGATATGGCGAAATCGGCTCACCCATTGGAAAAGAAACTGGCTTCTTACTTCAAAGAGAAGAGTGGAAATAATCTTACGATCAGTATAGTGAATTCATTTACGATGGATGACTTGGTGTAAGGCAAATGAGTTCATGCGTGGAAGTACTTCGTCACTCCTCAGAACGAAGCCGTCCCTGAAGTACGGTAGCAATCAGCTACCTCATGTAAGTACCTGCCTTCGGATGAAAGACTTGGCTTTGCTGCTTCGGAATTTAGATTGCTTCAGTCGTTCCTCCTTCGCAATAACGGTTGCCATCGTTACTGCGAGGTACGAAGCAGTCTCGAGGTACGTCAGCAGTCAGCTAACGTCATGTAAGTACCTGCCTTCGTAGGAAAGACTTGGCTATGCCTGGAAGGATGTTTCATTTGTTTCGGATGTCGACATGAGGTTTAATTGCTGGCATCACGGCTATCGCGGGAACGGATTGCTTCACTTTGTTTGCTTTGCGATTCGTTGTTCGATATGAAAGACATTTCCCTCGGGGTCTTCACCGTCACAAAATAAAGAGTCAATACCTTGGTAGGATTGAATATCTCCCATCACCACCCCTTTGTCTACAAGTCGCTGCCGAAAGCCCACCAGGTTGTCGGATATATAAAAAACGAATTTGCTATTACTCTCTACCCTAAATTCTTTTCCTTCTTCAGGTACATACCCCGGACCAATTTTATGAAGGGCAAGTTCAATTTGCCCTGCGTTTAAAACGATCCACTGATCCTTGATTTCTTCCACTACAGCAAAATCAAAGTTGTCAACGTAGAAGGTCTTTAGCTTGTCGACAAGATGGCCGAAGATGATAATTCGTCCTAAAGAAAATGTTTCTTTTTGGTTCATGTATAATTGGAGTGTTCCTGATGTTCAAAAATATTTTTCGCTTAACCAAGGGCTAAACGAATGTCGTCTATTTCCCGAAATAGATACCTATGCTGTTATCTCTTTTTACAGATACCTCCTTGCTGGAAAAAAAAGGATAAATGCCTACTGAATCTTTCTTATTTCGGCAGGATTAATAAACCGCTTGCTATTTAGCGCTGAAGCTCTGAAAGGTCTTGAACTGTCCAGTTCAGCAGATCAGTTTATAACCTACGCCACGCATGTTGATGATTTCAATAGACGTGTCGTGCTTTAAGTGCTTTCGTAACTTGGTGATAAAAACATCCATGGTACGCGTGTGAAAAAAGCTGTCGTCTCCCCACAGCAGCAACAGCACTTTCTTTCGTTCAAGCAAGATATTGCGATGCTGGTGCAGCAGCTGCAATAACTGTGTTTCGCGATAGGAAAGCTTCACCTCGGGTTGTGTGCCGAATTTCAATGTTTGCTTGTGCGGAATAAAAATATACTGCCCGATCGCCAGAGCAGAGGTATCGGCATTGAACTCCCGATGGGTCCGTTTCAACAGCTCATTGACGCGCAGGAAAAGTTCTTTCAGGCTGAATGGTTTTTTCAGGTAGTCGTTACCACCGCTTTCATACCCTTCAATGACGTCATCGGTGGAGGTGCGTGCGGTGAGGAACAAAATAGGAATATGGGGATTATGTATCCGTATTTGTTTTGCCAGTGTAAATCCGTCCATGTGCGGAAGCATGACATCAATAATGCAAAGTGCGAATGTGGTGTGCTGGAACAGGGCGTACGCCTTCAGTCCATCTTCGGCATGAACAACACGGTGATGCGTCTGCTCGAGACTTTCTTTAATCACCCTGGCCAGCGTTGGCTCATCTTCAACCAGCAAAAGAGGTAATGAATCCATGCTTTAAACGGGAAGTGTGAGAATAAATGTACTTCCGCCTCCGGGAGGCGCAGCTACCGACACGGTTCCGCGGTGTTGCGTGATCACCTGGCGGACATAACTCAACCCCAGTCCATATCCCTTTACGTCATGTGTATCTCCTTGCGGAACGCGGAAGAACTGATCGAATACTTTATCTCGGTATTCCGGGGGTATACCGATACCGTTGTCAGCGAAGGCAATTTCAACATGATTTTTTCCGGTAAGCACGGTAATCACCAGCGTGAGTCTGCCCGGTGTATATTTTAATGCATTGTCGATGATATTGACAAATGAGTTCACTAAGCTCTCTTCATTTCCTTTAAGATAACAGGGCTCGGTTGATTTCTCCCACCGGATGACGGCCTGTTTTTCTTCCAGTTGCCTGGAAAGATGATGAAGGGCCTGTTGGATCAGATGATGGACTTCCAGTGGTTGCCACTCTTTTCGGGCAATGGCAAGGCGGCTGGTATTTAAAATCTGCGCGGCCAGGTCGGTCAGTTTTTCGGCTTGCCGGCTGATGATTTCCAGGTATTCCTGTTGTGTTTCCGCCGTGTGTTTAAACGTGCGCAACGCATCGGCCGTGATGCGGATGGATGCCAGTGGCGTGTTGAGCTCGTGCGTCATGTTATTAATGAAATGGTCTTTCAGCTGTGCGAGCTTTTGCTGCGAGAGCAGCGTTTTTACCGTGTAGCCAAAGCAGAACAACGTGATGCTGATGAGCAGCAATGTGGATCCGAGCACCCACTTCATCTCGTTGAGGAAATACACGTTGGGTGTAACAAAGCGGGCATATACAAATTCTTTCTGATAAGGTGCACGTAAGGCGGCGTTCACTTTTTGCGTCTGAAAAGTGTACTGCGAACTGTCGGCCGAATTCAGTTTAAACGAAGCATTCACTCCTTTTTTTTCAAGCGCTGTTTTGTAGTAGGATTGAAGTGTATCGAGGTTCAGTTTATTTTTTTCATAGGCCATGGTCAGACTGTCTCCAAGACGCTGGGTGTAGAAATAGATAATTCCTTTTTTAAGTTCACTAGCAAGAATGTTGTCGGCAAAATGGTTAATGAAAAGTGTTTTGGCTGCGGGAGTGATCTCCGACAGGCTTTCCTTGAACGAATTCAGTCCAATACTAATGGGGCGGGTATCTCCACGTATGGGGTGAGCATCGCGCATGTGAAAAACAGTTTCTTTAAGCCGGTTGGAATTGTTGCACGTGATTTCGATAAAAGTAGTATCGGCCAGCCAGTGTTTGAATTTTTTAATGATTACCTGGTGACGTGAATTGATTTCCTCGCTGACGGCAAGGGTGAGTGCCTCGTTGATGTCGCGATCAAAATTACTGACCGTGCTTTTATAATTCTGATAATTCCAGAACAGCTGCAGGCTGATGATGCCCACCACGCATGCTGACATGAGGATCATAATCAGGGCAAGACGTTTTTTCATGCTTCAAAGGTACACTCCGGGTACAGCGGTACCGCGCCGTGTTAACACTAATTAACTCTTATTAGACCTGCTTAACCTATTAGTTGCCTGATGTGCGCTTGTTTTGCTACCAGCAAGACCAAACAACAATGAAAAGAATACTCGTAGTGATGTGGCTGTTGGCACAAGGTGCCGTGGCACAAGTTAAGAATGGAGATGTCGTTCCTGACCTTTCCTTCCGGTTGCTGAATGCTCCGGTGAAAACAACTTCGATGGCGGAACTGAAAGGCAAGGTGGTGATGATTGAATTCTGGGCGACCTGGTGTGGCTCCTGCATTGCGGCCATGCCTCACCTGAAAGAACTGCAGGCGAAGTACCCCAAACAACTCAGGATCATTTCTGTTTCGCAGGAAACACCCAAGAGAATATTACAATTCCTGAAAGCCCGCCCTTCTGAGGTATGGTTTGCTTCAGATTCGTTACTGTCTATTTCTACGGCTTTCCCGCACCATATCATTCCCCATACGGTTTTGATCTCACCAGACGGAAGGCTGGTCGCCAACACATCGCCCGAGCTGGTAACGGAGGCGGTGATCGGGAAGCTGTTAAAAAAGCAGGAGATAAAAGTGGAGGAGAAAACAGATAACACGCTCACCTATGAGGAGATTATCAATAGTTACTTT
This sequence comes from Flammeovirgaceae bacterium, assembly GCA_023251155.1. Taxonomy (GTDB): domain Bacteria; phylum Bacteroidota; class Bacteroidia; order Cytophagales; family Cyclobacteriaceae; genus ELB16-189. The sequence goes on from JAHEZH010000242.1 coordinate 4,169, forward strand.
CATGCGGACGATAGCGTGAAGCGGAGATTTCTGATTCAACCCAAGATCAAAGGAGCCCCCGGGTTCAGCACTACCTACCAGGATAACAGCACCTTCAGCGGTAGAAGACTTACGGCCGTCAACTGCGGACTCTCCAACCTCTACCGAATGGCGTATGGTGATTTTCCTTATAACCGAACCGTAGATAAAATTCCGGCCAGTGAGAAAAATGCGTATTGCATCGATCTTATCGTACCCCGGCAAAAGGAACTCCTGGCCGAATTAAAAAAAGAACTGTCGGTGCGCTTCGATGTACATGCCGAAGTGCGACCCGAACTAAAAGATACGTATGCACTACGGATAGCCGATGCAGAGAAAGTGAAGAAGATACCGCAGAATACATCAGGAGTGAGAACGTATTCTGCCCGGCATGGAGCAGTGGATCAGCAATCCATGACCATGGAGGACCTGGCCGCGTACCTGGAGTCCTTTGGAGTATCCCATATTCCTGTGGTGGATGAAACGAACAACACCACGAAGTACGATATCCAGTTCACTTTCCAGCCGGAAGATCCATCCAGCCTGACCAAAGCGCTGGCAGACATGGGCCTTGAACTGGTGAAGACAAAAAAGGAACTAGCCATTTTATACCTCTGGTAAGTCCTCCTTTTCCCTATCGCAAAGGAATCCTACCGGGTGAAAGAAGCTGCTAGTCGATCGCGATACTCTCCATCGCTTTCTGCAGGGCATGTTCTTTTATACCCGGTACTTTCAACCCTTCTGCACGATATATAGTAACATCCGTCATCCCTAAAAACCCAAGGAACGCTTTCAGATAGGGAGCAACAAAGTCATTGGCTTTGCCTGGTCCTTCGGAATAAACGCCACCGGAAGCCATGGCCACATATACTTTTTTGCCGGTTACTTTTCCTATCGGCCCACGTTCACTGTAGCCGAAGGTTACCCCTGCACGTGTGATGTGATCGATCCATGCTTTGAGTGAAGAGTGAATGGTGAAATTGATGAGCGGTGCACCAATCACCAGGATATCCGCAGCCAGCAACTGGTTCACCAGTTCATCGGAAAGACGAAGTGACTCTTTATCTGTGGTCGTCAACTGATCGGCAGGAATGAAAAAGGTACGAAGCACCTCAGGGGTCAGGTGAGGAAGGGCACTGTCCACCAGGTTTAATTCTTCGACTGTGCTGCCCGGATACTTCTGCTGAATTTGATTAATAATGGCATTGCCCAGCTTACTGCTGTACGATGCTTCGCCTGACAGGCTGGAGATTAAATGAAGGATACGTTTCATAGTGATTTACTTTTTATGCGATGAAGTGACCAATGTGGTCATTCGGTTTTCTTCCGTTTACTCACGGGTGATTACTACCGGATTACCGGAGGCAAAAGTAGGGTGAGCAGGCAGCCGAAAGTCGGCACTTACCCCAAGGAAAGCGGTAACATTCAGGTAAGTGAATTACCTTTATACCTATGAAGCTGATTACAAATGAACCTCATCTTGGTAAAGAAGAGTGTGCGGGGTCGCTAAGGAATATACTGGATGCCTTGTATGTGCTGAATGGCAAGTGGAAGCTGGCATTGATTCTTTGCCTGGTACAGTCGTCCAGGCGCTTTAATGAAATTCAGCATGAGATCACCGGTATTTCGCCTAAGGTGCTGGCCAAAGAACTAAAAGACCTGGAACAGAATTATTTCATCACACGCCACGTATATCCAACCACACCGGTAACGATCATCTATGAAGCAACGGACTATAGCCGTACGTTAAAAAGCGTGATCAGTGAACTTAGTTCCTGGGGCGGGCAACATCGCGAGAAGATCAGGCAAAGTATGCGCGAAAGTCTGGAGCGTGACAAGAAGCCGCCTGCATTATTAGCGAAGAGATCATCGTAACACGAAGCAGAACGGTTCAGTCTTGATGTTACCTCGGGGAGTACGTCAATTCCATCCTGCATAATTGCAGAAGAAAACACACTATGCTCTAGCGTCCATCGCAATATTCTTTCAGGTGTAGTCGTTCTGGTCAGTAAGTTCTCTCTCACCCATACACCGATGAATCGAAATCAACTCACGTATTGGCTTGTGCTGGTGCCACTGTTTACTTTTGCGCAGCATCAATGGGGGTATGGTATTGCCAGGCTCTCTTCGTATAGCCAGGATGGCCAAGTGCAGGAACGCATCCTGATCAGTGACCCGATAGCACTCTCACAACGGGAATGTGCCATTACTGCTTCCGCTGATGAAGAAGACGATCAGGTGGAAAGGTATGCAGGTTACGAAGCGTGTATGAAAACATGGTTTGCCAATCAACTTCAGAAGAGCAATAAAGTTAAAGAAGAGGAAATACAGGAGGTGCTGGGGCAGGTGGTACTATGGCCTGTGCATTCCCTTCATATCGTTTTGCGGTCCAATCCTTCTATTGATTACACGCACTTTCTTAATGATTACTCTTTTACGAGTAAAGCAAGTGCACAGCAGCATCGAC
>JAHEZH010000243.1 GCA_023251155.1 Flammeovirgaceae bacterium
AATAAAACAAAAGATCAACCGATCGTCTTGGTCTTGACATCCGCGGAGCAGTCACCTACTTTTGCTTCTCGACTGAAAAGAAAACTTTTGAGTGGCCCAATTATAGGGGGAGCTTACACGCTGGTCGCCGACAGCAGTAAAAGGACAATACTGATAATTACCGTAAAGCCATTCCCCGTGATGCTGGCGTTCTTTATAATGTCCTGTATCTGCAGTGCCGTACCATCGCCTACCTCTGCTCGTATGTGGCTATAAATTTTTCCTTCAATAGCTTCGGAGGCCCAAAATGTTTTTGAAATGAACATAACGATCAAAAGAATCGGGCCTAAGGTAAAAATAGTATGGAAAGCCAGCGAAGAACTCAACTTCGCTACTTTATGAGTTTTAAAGCCTTCAGCAGAAGTCTTTAGCAAATCACCGAGTGCTTTAAGTGTTACTCTCACAGGACCATTCAGTTAATACTCCGTTTCATTTAAAGAAATCACTGTGTTTTTATTTTGACGCGGCCGGCTTCGAAAGCAGTTTAGTTGTTCGAAGAGGCCATATTGGATCAGGAGGTGAAGCAGCGTTCTCATGGTATTCGTTTATGGGTGATCGCGTCATTGGCTAAATCCTTACATTCATTTGATCTCGCCTGATATAATGCACCTGAACAACACGGTGCCAGTTTAATACAAATCCGATCCGGGCATTTTTTTGGCTCGCCTGATTTAAAAGGCATCTTTTATTAACCAGTGTTGAGTATTCATTTGATCGACACGTATTTATTCCGGCTATGACGATGGTGCCTCAGTGGTGCCAGGGAACTTTGTTGTGATAAGGCGAGGTGAGAATAGGATTATTCCTGAAAACCTGTAAATAATATAACTCTCTTCGGGAATAGTATAACCATGGTGATTTCAATTATCAGGAACTTGGTTAAACACTAATAGCCGATACCGATGAAGCCATTACAGCGTATTCTTTTTGTAGAAGATGACAGGGACGATCAGGAAGCCTTCATTTCGATTATGAATGATCTGGACGAGGTTCCGCCTTACACGATTGCAAATAATGGCAAAGAAGCCGTGGACCTGATAAAGCGATCCAAAGATCTGCCCAGGCTGATCTTCCTCGATATCAATATGCCGCGCATGAATGGCATGGAATTTCTGCAGGAAATCCGCAAAGATCCGGCAACGATGAGTATACCTGTGGTTATGCTCAGTACCTCATCAATGCAAAAGAAGCAGGCGAAGGAGTTGGGTGCGAATGCTTATTTAAAAAAGTCATCCAACTATGAAAACGTTCGGGATCAGCTCTGCGGATGTTGAATCTGGACTTTGTGAATGATTCTTTCACTGCCAGCCAGACGTTTACAATGGATCCGTCATCGAATGCCGAATTGTATTAAACACCTATTCATGGAGATCAGTGGTATTCTTCCCTTTCTCTGTTCACTCATCGGCTCCCGAAGACTCCCTGTTTTAGTCATGTTAGTATCTATTTACTCCTGATAGTATGAATACATCAAAAGAAACACCAGAAATTCAGATCGAGAAAAGCAGGGTGGTAAATAAAAACGGTCCCGTTATCATCATCGAGGATGATGTTGACGACCAGGTTTTTTTGACCGAAATTTTTGAACGACTGAAGTATCCCAATAAGGTGTTGTTTTTCTCTAATGGCCAAGATGCATTGGATTTTATCAATGAGTCGCATCAATTTCCATTTCTGATATTATCCGATATCAATATGCCCAAGCTAAACGGATTTGAACTCAGAGAGAAGCTGAGAATGGATATGAGATTAAACATAAAATGTATTCCTTATTTGTTTTTCACAACGGCATCCAATCTGCAATCGGTTATTGATGCTTACAGTTTGTCAGTACAAGGTTTTTTTGTAAAACAGGATTCCATTTCAGAACTGGAAAAAACCATTTATTTCATCATGGAATACTGGAGAAGATGTGCGGCTCCCAATGATTTTCCGGAATTACAAAGCAGGATATAGCCTCTGATGTTCCTCCTGGCATGGATACAAATGCATCAGCCCGGCTTGCTACGCGCCTGGATTTGTTTCTTTTCTTTTCAATTCTATGCATTTACCCATGAGTTGTTGCATATCGTTCCACGTATTGTCCCAGGTTTTGTCGTTGAGGAAGAAATGGATCTCCTCGCCGTTCTCTTCGTTCTCCATAAGTATTTCCTCGGCAGCCTGGATGAATTGCTGAGCGTCTTTAGCGATGTATACCATTCCGGTTTGGGAAGCAAGCACAATCATGTCGGGTATTGGTGTGCTGATCATTTTTTTTTCCATCGCAATGTATTCCATTGCAGTATTCATACCTATATACTGTGTTCGCTGGTCGATCAGTAAAGGCATTATGGCTATTTTCCATGTCCTGACTTGCTGAGCAAGTTGTTCAGAAGAGACAGGGGCAAGAAAATGAACATTGGCAGGTAACGGCACACGATGTTCTTCCCGCTTTGCCTGTGTGAATACAAATTTCCAACCCGGTTTTAACTTCGCCAATTCGGATATGATAGCAATATCGATGGGTTCATCAACGAATGTGATACAGCCAAGTTACACCTCTTTCGGCAAACCATTCTCCTTTTTTATTGACCCTGTACTTTTGATATGCGCTTTGTCCAGTGCATCAGGAAATAAAAAGACAGCAGATAATTTTTCTCTATTGTGTTGATACCAGGTGGGGCTATTGGTAAACAACATATCCGTATTTTTCAGTAAGCGTGTGCGGCTTTCACTTTCTTTACTGCTATTTCTATTCACGTCCCAAACCGTTAACAGGGGATGGAGGTGATCCGTGTAGCTGTAAGGATGCTCATTATCATACCACAAGACATAATTATGAACCAAGTGACTGATTAGAAATTCAGCCAGAAGTTCTCTCAGTATACTTGTTGTTTCCAATTTACCTGTTGAGGGCGGAATTTGTGGCACGACAACAACAAGATCCGTATAGTCCAGATAATGTGAAATACAATAGGGAGTTTCATTAGCGCCAGCGACTGGCTCTTCAACATAGATGACACGAGTCTGCCGGGCGAAACGTTTCATCAGGTGTTGTGTACGCTGAAAGGGGGTATTCCATCGTACCGACGAAAAACAGACCACCGTATATCTTATCATATTACTCAACCCGATAAAAGAATGCCATTGTGGGAAAGAGGGAGATGAGAACAGCAAGTTGGTTGTTTATATACCCACATGCGTCAAAATAGTAGCACTACCTGAAAAGCAGCAGGACTGAGAGAGGTTTTTAGTTAAGTTATTAGAACAGGAACCGCTTTCTAAGATTTCGACCCAGCGTAGAGGAATTCGTATACGGTAATCGCTCCAATTACTACCCAGTCGAAAATTGCGGTTACTCACCCCTTGTAAAGAAATACAACAAAAAAACGGAGTTAACTCTTAATCCAACTGAATTTCACTCATTGATTTCGTTTGAGCAGGAGATTAATCCGGCACTGCTTTGGTTATCCTAATTTATGAAATACTGGATATGGATAAGGTTAAGACTGATTAGCCTTGTGAGGTAAACCGGTGTTGGTGTTTTTCTCATAGGAGCAGGCAAGAGCATGTTTTAATAAAAGAGGCGTTAGCTTTCCATCGCATGGAGTCACTAAACTCATTCTCCTAATAGAGAATTAACGAGTTGCATGGTAAGCGGTTTGGAGATAAATCCTGCTGCACCGAATTGCTTTGCCTTCTCTGAATCCAGCCGATCCATCGATGAGGAAATGATAAAGATATTAATCTTATTTTTGAATGGCATAACCAATTGATTGAACGCCTCCATGAATTCAAATCCGTCCAGAACCGGCATATTCAAATCAAGAAATATAAAGTCAGGAAGTGGTTGGTGCTGTGCATTACTTTCATTTAATAAATCCAGTCCCTGTTGTCCGTTATTGGCTACATCCACATGACAATTTACCCTGACGCGCTCTATTAATTTCTTTGCCAGAAAATTAGATATTTCCTCATCATCGATCAATAGAATACGCTGCTCCATAACCATCGTGCTTTTGTTACTAATCTTACCACATATTAATCGAAATAAATAAAAAAAAAGATGGTCGGTCATATTCGCCTATTGTAGGTGAATAGAAGGATTCTGCGAAGGTGAGTTACGATATTCTCGCTTCACGGTTTCCTGTTCCTAGGATTCAGCTATGGGTTCCTCTTTTATGAGCTACGGCTTCAATGATATTCAATGATAATTGTTTTGTACCCATTAACAAGTACGATTTTTAGTATTACTAATATAATATGCAGGAATTCAAATTTATGTTCGCCACCGGAATAGAAAACAGTTATCCCACTATCCGACTTCCCAATGGCGAGCGCAAGAGAGTAGACGAGATGGAAAAGACGGGGCATTATGATCATTGGGAAACGGATTTTCGGTTGGTGAACGACTTAGGTATCGAATACCTTCGGTATGGAGCACCCTACCATAAAACACATCTCGGCCCAGGTCACTACGACTGGACTTTTGCTGATGATACCTTTAACCGGCTTCGGGAACTAAAGATCACTCCCATTGTGGATCTGTGTCATTTCGGAATTCCGGACTGGCTGGGAAACTTCCAGAATGAAGAATTTCCGCGGTACTTCGCTGAATATGCCGGTGCTTTTGCTGAGCGCTTCCCTTACCTTAGATTATATACACCCGTGAATGAAATATTCATTGCGGCTATGTTCTCTGCTCAATATGGATGGTGGAATGAATGCCTGCAGTCAGATAGCGCGTTTGTAAATGCATTGAAGAATTTATGTAAGGCGAACGTCATGGCCATGCACGCCATTCTGAAAGTGCAGCCCGAAGCCATATTTATTCAAAGCGAAACGTCCGAATATTTTCATCCCTTTTCTCCCGATGCCGCGCCTCTTTCCCGCTTTTTAAACCAGAAACGGTTTCTGTCTCTCGATCTTACTTATGGGTATCCATTAAACGTCACCATGTATGAATACCTGCTGGAGAATGGAATGACGCGCGACGAATACCATTGGTTTAACAGCAATCAGGTAAAAGCCCGTTGTATTATGGGTAATGACTACTATGTCACCAATGAGCATCTGGTATTTCCAGATGGACATACCGAAGCAGCAGGAGAAATTTTTGGTTATTACGTCATCACCCGTCAGTATTATAACCGCTATAAGTTACCGATTATGCATACAGAGACCAACATCAAAGCTCCTGCTTGTTCGGAGTGGCTCTTCAAACAATGGGCGAATGTGCAGCGATTAAAACATGATGGTGTTCCGGTAATTGGATTTACCTGGTATAGCCTTCTTCACCAGGTGGACTGGGACTCTGCCTTACGAAAGGATTTGGGGCAGGTGAATGAACTGGGGCTTTATGATCTGCAACGGAATATTATGCCCGTGGGGGAGGCGTATAAAGAACTGATTCGCCAATGGAAAGACGTCCTCCGTGAAGAAAGCTATGGGCTGATGGTTCACCATAGTTAGTCATTCAACGGACGAATGTTGTTTTTGATTTGATGATGTTAGCCGTGAAGAGACTGAACAAGGCGTGGGCGCTGATTCTTTCCGTCTCCACTTTTACTTCTATTGGTAGATGTGGGCGAATGGTGATCGTGGATTTGGGTGGCGATGTTTTCATGCTGGTTGTTTTAAAGCAAGCGTCCAATTTCATGCCATTCATCTCCTCTTCATCCATGCAATATTGAATTACCAGGGTTGAGGCTATTTGCAATGGATTACCTATTCATACGTTCCGCAATCTCCCCAATAAGCTTTGCTTTTTTGACGTATAAGGTCAGCACGTTCATTGGACCCACCGTACGACTGTTCATGGCTATCCTCTCCGGCGGCATAGCTATTGGTGAAGTTGTGATAACTAAAATAAATACTACAATGGAACAAGTACTAGCAAATGAAGAACACAAGGAAGGTCGGCTAACTAAACTAATTGAAGATCAGACTGCGAAAATTCCGTCCGATATTTTTTTGTGGGCATCGGTAAGCGCGATGGCCGTATCGCTTACGCTTAAACTACTTAAAAAAGAAAAACCGGCATCATTCATTGGTCAGTGGGTGGCTCCGTTTTTATTGTTCGGCATCTATAATAAGTTGGTGAAGCAAAACGGGCATGACAAGCAAAGTGAATAGAAGGTAATTCCAATCGAACGGACATGAAAAAGCCTCGCCACATTTCTGTGCGCGAGGCTTTTCTTTACCGGACAGTCAAATGCCGGTCAGCTGGAACTAGTGATAAAATGAAATTCCCGCCGAATGGCACTGAGTTAAAAAATTCCACTCATCGGTTATTCGTTTTCGTCGGAAGGCTCTTCTTTTGCTTCATAGTTTACATTGTTTTCGGCGATTCCGGTCAATAACTGATCGGTTTCTTTTTCTTCCGTCAGGGTCTCTTCCAGGATATCCGATACATCATCAAATTCCAGTGTGCGGGCAAGCTGTGCAAGACCACCATAGGTCGCGATTTCATAATGCTCCACTTTCTGCGCAGCCAGTATCAATCCTACATCACGTGTTGCTGTGCCTTCTTCCGTCTCTTCGATGATTCCTTCGGCCTCTTCGACAAGCCCTTTCATCGCATCGCATTTTTTTGCTACAGGTCTTTCTTCCAGTATTTCAAATACTTTCTCC
>JAHEZH010000127.1 GCA_023251155.1 Flammeovirgaceae bacterium
AAATAAAACAAAAGATCAACCGATCGTCTTGGTCTTGACATCCGCGGAGCAGTCACCTACTTTTGCTTCTCGACTGAAAAGAAAACTTTTGAGTGGCCCAATTATAGGGGGAGCTTACAAGTACATGAACAATTTTATCTTTAGCGTATTATTCAAGTGCAGAACTTTAATACGACGTATAAACCCGTTTTACGAGGATAAAATTGTTATTCTGGATGAATCAGGAGTAGTATGTAATAACTTGCTTAATGAAGCAAATTGTTATTTTGTTGGCCCTATAAGTCAGGTTAGGCATTTTAAGAAACCGATAAGTGTCGTTTTAAGAAACAATGTTTATCTTATTACTTTGGAAAGCCTGATATAAGATGTTTTAAGGCGGGGATGCCGAGTATACAATTTGGCAGGTAATCAGCAAATGGATCACCAAAGCAGACACTGAAAGATATTTTTTAAGTGGTGATGTTGCAATGAATCTGAAATCAAAGTTCGATAAGGAATAGGATTATTTCGGATTCAGTTCGAAAAAAAATCTCGCAATTTCTTCCTCTCATTAAATGCGGAGTTTCCCGAACTCAGTAAAACGGACCTGCTTTTTGTGCATTATTCAAACTCAACCGTAATTCAATATAGAAGGAAGTGTGAAAGGTGGACGGCTGGGGTGGAAAAAAGAAATTCAAACCTGTTGAGCATATTCCTCTCTTTTTTATGAATTGAATACACTGCAAATCGCAACGGCTGATATACAAGTATGTCTATCTGAACCTTTCATTGTTGAATCTTCAATTAATCCGATTGTTTTTTTATCATGATTGAATGAGTAATCTATCTGAATTTTATTTTTGACCGTTTAGTTAATCGGTTTTCTATTTAGCCGGAGCGAATGTTTATTTCAAAGGCATCAATGTGTTTCTGAACGAAAGACTTCTGGAAGTCATCGAGTATAAAATTTAGCGATGCCTCAATGAAATATTTTTGGGAATGAAAATTCTCAATCGTTTAATGCTCTTTTTTGCTGTGTGTCTTATGGGCCACAGCTATTCTCAAGACAATTTAACTTTTCTGAAAATAGATGAAGACTCAACATATGTCCTTGATAAGGATACCCTGATCTTAGATGAGTTTGTGATGCAAGATAATTCGGAATTGATACTAACGAAAAACAATCACTATATCAAAGTTAAAACAGTTAGGTTTGGTAAAAACTGCCGAATCACGGGTGTCGGTGATAAGGGACGAAATGGATACAATGGGAGGTCCGCTCATTCGCCCCAGGGAATTTGTCGGAACGGATTTCATGGTTTAGATGGAGATAACGGAAGTAATGGAAGCGATGGAAAGAATCTAATGATTATCGCAAACACAGGAATATTCCAGGATACACTATCCGTCAACTTGAATGGTGGAGATGGAGGATATGGAGGTAATGGAGGAGCAGGAAGCAGTGGAAGTAAAAATACGGCTCATTGCAAATCTCACGGCGGTAATGGAGGAAAAGGGGGCAGGGGGGGTAATGGAGGCAACGGAGGTAATCTTACCATTTTTATTTTCTCCATGGAAAAAATGAAGCTGCTATCGTTAATCCATCTTTCTAACAGGGGCGGCTACAGGGGGCTAGGTGGGGAAGGCGGAAAAAGAGGATATCGAGGAATAGGTCCTTCCGAATCGATATCACTAAATGGTATCACAGGATCACCTGGAAAAGACGGATCGAATGGTATTTCAGGAAAGCCCATGTTCTATTCCATTAGTTCTGAGCCGTGATCGGTACCGGGGCAAGATATCGCATCAGATCACTCGTTTTTATTCTTGAATTATGACGAATTATAGCAACTATCAGCTGGCCATGTGCAAAATCTATTACTTGATGATTTATGCTGATGGTGATTTAACAGAAGATGAATATGAAACTGGAAAAAGAATACTGAACGCTGAAGGTGTTTTCATTGATAATCTGGAGATTGATGTGTTGATAAGATTCCAAGCGATGACAAGGCAGGAGCAAATCAAGGACTGTGAAAACTGTCTCCGTGCTCTTGATCTCAATGAACAAATAAAATGCGTTGCGTGGATGTATATTCTGGCTGAATCCGATTGGATTATGAGTAAAACGGAGTGCGCTATCTACGATCACTTTTTAAAGGTACTTAATTTATCTTTTACAGATATCGTTGTGGAACAATCTGAAATGAATAAAAAAGGTATACTTTATAAAAACTAATGAATTTATTATTCAATCCATTTAGATCACTCCTTCAATGGTGCGTTATTCAAAGCTTGTGGCAGGGATGAAGGTTTGATCTTTGCTATGTTTTTGTTGAATGAGAATTTACTCTTTTTGCCATGATCTATTTTGTTTTCTAAGTGGAAATGAAGAATGTGGTAGGTGGTAAAAAAATGTGTTATTCGTACAACGACACTTGTGGGGGTAGCGGTTACAAGGACTGACGCACAGGGTAATTAGGCTGAAGCCCTAACTATTAAGGCTGTCCAGGGATGCACCTGGATGCATTCGAATCAACGAATTCCAATGGAGACCATATCCGCTTTTTGTTGTTTCACTATCTCGAAGCAGGATCCTACCACAAGCCTATCAAGCTGGGAACGGAAAACGTAATCCGTCATTGGATCATCGCCCCCGAAGTAACAAGGGCAGAAATAGCCTGTCTAGAGAAAGGAAAAGGAAGTTTACTATACTAAGCAGCTGGGGCTGGTCAATTCAATCCATTTTCTCTTTATGCGATGAGTAGCGTTGAGGGGTGAGTAAACACAGAGTAAATTCAGAGTGGTAAGTGGTATTAATATAACGGTAATAAAAGAGTACTCCGGATTGCTTTATTTTGAGCCCTCAATAAGTAATGGTATTCGTTTGCCTAGTAAGAGCTGGATGACCTTGAACGATGATGATAGATAAGCCCACCATAGATAACGAATTCGCTTTTAATGATTTATACAATCAGTACTGGCCTGAATTGTATACCTATGCCTATAATATCATGCGTGATAAAAATGTAGCCGAAGACATTATTCAGGAAATATTTATTGATATCTGGTTGCGGTTGGGTAAGGTCGATATTCAGAATCATAAAGCGTACTTATATAAAGCGGTTAAATTTCAGTGCGCATCTAAACTTAAGAACCGGATATTCAGTGAATTGCAAGTGGAAAAAATTGAGTTGGCTCTGACCATTATAGAACGAAGTGATTTTGCTCAGGAAGAACTGCGGCATAATTTGCTTGAGCGAATTGAAACCAGAGCCTCCGAAATCCTTCCCGATAGATGTCTTCATGTTTTTCGGTTGCGTTACTATGAAAATATGAGCTATCTCGAAATAGCCAGTAAGTTGGGTATCTCTGTGAGCACCGTTGAGAATCAATTGAACAAGGCATTGAAGCTGTTACGAGCCGAAGAACTACTCATCGCGTTGGCTATAACGTCTTATCAGGTAAGTCTATGTGATCCCAGTGTTACCTGTATGATGTAATAGTTAATTCACTTTATTGACGTAGGGGTTTTTTACGTTTTTCATACTTACAGGTATAAAACGTGAAATCATGTCTGGTCAGCATCGTGGCATAGTCCTGTTTAGAAAACTACTTAAAAAATTCCTCGCAGGTACATCCTCGACCAAGGAAGAAGAGGTACTTGACCATTTCTTCAATGCCCTGCAGCACAATGGCATTTCTTCAGAAGAGGTAAGGCATGACCTGGCTTTGCGTAACCGAATCCTGGAGGGAATACAACGCAAGCGATCAGCTCATCGTCAGTATAGGTTTGGGGTAAGGCTTGCTGCATCCGTTGTCGGTATTTTAGTTACCGCCTCTGTACTCTACCTGGCTTTTCATTCAGGTACACCTGATTTGATCGTTGTTCAAACAGAAAGAGGACAGCAGATGGAAGTATGGCTACCCGATTCTTCTAAGGTCATTTTAAATGCGGACAGCAAACTCTCTTATCAGCAAGAGTTTGCTGCGGCCACCCGAGATGTAACACTGGAAGGAGAGGCTTATTTCGAAGTGACACATGATGATCAGAAACCGTTCATTGTTTCTACACGCACACTCACCACCCGCGTTTTAGGAACACGTTTTTCAGTAACCGGGTATGCCAACGAAGAGGCGGCGGTAACCGTAGTAGCGGGCAAAGTGAAAGTAATGGATACCCGTCAGCGGTTTGTGTATCTCACAGCCAATGAACGAGTGACGGAAGATTTTTCCGGACGAGGGTTATTTAAACATTATGTCGATGCAGATAAGTATATCTCCTGGACGACCGGAAAGGTATTCTTCGATCAACTGGATATGCAACAGGTGATTTCGATTCTCAATAAGCGCTACGATGCACATCTGCGGCTCCCATCCGCCGATTATGATAAAACCTGTACCCTAAGTGGAAATTTTTCTGGCGCAACCCTCGACCATGTGCTGGAGAGCATCGCTTTTATCTATGATATCAAGTATGAGCGTGATCCTAACAGTGATGCGATTACTATTTATATCAAACCATGTTCTACTAAACAATAATTGCCTATGTAAAAGAAAGGATACAAAAAAGAGCCCGATGAAGGCGGCCACCTTTACCGGGCAAGATTAAATTAATGATATAAAAAAATCTATAAATCAAATATACTCATAATCATGTGTATTAATAATCGTCTATTGACTAAAATAAATTGGAAGTTTCTCTTCTGCACGGTTTTCATTCTAACGGCCAGCCTGGGGCAGCTGTCCAGGTTATATGCGCAAAAACTCCAGGACGTTCAATTGAACATCCATGTACGCAATGCTTCACTCAAACAGGTTGTGGCAGTCATTGAAGCGCAGACGCAGTATACCTTTATTTATGCGGACAACGCTGTTAATGTATCGGAAACGATCAGTATAGATGAAAATCAAAAAGGACTTAACGAAATTCTTGATCTGCTGAAGCAACACTTTAATATTGATTACAGTGTGAAGGATAATCTCATCTCGGTAAAACGTAAAGACGCCCGTACACCGGAAAACAAAACCGCTAAGCTCGTTATTCAGGGAATCGTAAGGGATGACTTGGGCGAAATTTTGATTGGGGTACAAGTCCGCCTGGATGGCACGAGCACCGGCACAACCACTGATGTAAATGGGCATTATGCCATTGCCGCCGAAAGCGGACAAACACTTCGTTTTACCTACCTGGGCCAGAAGGAAATGGTCATTACAGTAAGCAGCAATGAAACCATTGATGTTCAGATGGAAAGCAATCTGCAGGAACTCAGTGAAATTGTGGTCACTGCCTTAGGTATAGAAAAGGACACCCGGGAGGTAGGTTACGCAACGCAGCAGGTAGAAGGAGGTACATTGCAAACCGTAAAGGGTATTGATGTAGGAACATCGCTGACCGGAAAAGTAGCGGGTTTGCTGGTAAAGAACAGCACCGAGTTTGCGGAAGCTCCCGAGATTCAATTGAGAGGTGAAACTCCTTTACTGGTAATTGATGGCGTTCCTTATGGTAATATGTCGTTGCGCGACATTCCTGCCGATAACATTGAACGTATCGACGTGCTGAAGGGGGCGACTGCTTCCGCACTTTACGGCTACCGGGGAGCCGCAGGTGCGATCATGGTGACCACAGTTAAGGGAACTTCAAAGAAGGGTGTCTCGGTAACCGTGAATAGCAGTACGATGTTTACTGCAGGGTATTTGGCTATTCCCGAGATGCAATCCACCTACGGACGCAAAGTGGATGCCACCAATACTTATTTTGGCACCGGCTCGTGGGGTGTTCCGCTGCAAGGTCAACTGGTCAGACAATGGGATCCGGTCTCCAAAGGATTTAAAGAGATGCCTTATTCTGCTATTGGCAAGAATAATTTCAAGAATTATCTGGAGCAGGGTTTTATACTAAACAACAGTGTCAGCGTGGCTCAGCAGGGAGAGTATGGCAATATCCGCTCCTCGGTAACCTGGGTAGAAAACAAAGGTCAATATCCCAATTCACGCTTCGATAAACTGACCTATAGCCTGGCAGGGGATATCAATCTGAATAAATTCAAACTTTCCTCCTCGGTGGCGTACAACAAACAGAAATCCCCGAACATTGGTTTTAGCGGATATAAAGGATATGATCCCATGTATCAAATCCTGGTTTGGTCTTCGCCCGACTATGATATCAGACAGTATAAAGACTATTGGCTGGAGAAAAATCAAACTCAGAACAATAGCTATACGGCTACCAATAACAATCCGTATTTCGATCGCTACGAGCGTATTCACAGTGTAGACAGAGATATCTTCAATGGTTTTGTTTCTGCCCGCTATGACTTTGCTCCCTGGCTGCAGGCCACCGTTCGCACGGGCTTTGATACGTATAGCGATCATCAAATTGTACGAATATCCCAAGGGTCTTTGCAAGGAGCTGGTGTATCCACGGTTATCCGGAACGGTACGGAGATATGGGGTGAATCACAAAAAGGTTCTTACAATACAGGATTAGGAAGGGGATACAGCATTAATAGTGACTTCCTGCTTTCAGGTAGTAAAACGTTCGGCGATTTTGGCATTGATGCCTTGATTGGCAGTACGCTGTTTCACACCGAAGACCAGGGAATTGAGGCACGCACGCAGGGCGGACTTTCTATCCCCGGATATTATTCGCTTAAGTCTTCCATCAACCCCGCCGTGGTCAACTCTAGCCTGTACAGGCGCCAGGTGAACAGCCTGTATGGGAAGGCGACACTTTCATGGAAGAGTTTACTTTATGTGGATGGAACATTACGTAATGACTGGAGTTCTACGCTGTCTGCTTCTTCACGTTCATACCTTTACCCTTCGGTATCTACCAGTTTGGTGGTGTCTGAATTGTTCAATGCTCCGCAGTGGCTTTCGCTATGGAAACTCCGTTCTTCATGGACCTCGTCAAAAACGCCGGCCGGTGTCTATGATATCAATTCAGTATATTCAATTACTAACAATGCATGGGCTGGGTTAACATCCGCTACTTACCCGACTACCATCAGAGGTAGCAATGTGCGGCCGGAGAGTTCTCAGACCTATGAAGTAGGTACGGAAGCACGTTTCTTAAGAGATCGGCTGTCAGTTGATTTGACGTATTACAGCAAACGCATGTATGATTTCCTTCGTTCAACGGAGGTAAGTGCGGCGACAGGCTTTGCCGCGAACTACATCAATACACAAGAGGAAATCACCCGAAGAGGTGTGGAACTGGCCATGCAGGCTTCCGTGGTGAAGAGTAGCATTTGGAGCTGGAACGTTGGCGCAAACTGGTCTAAGTATGCACGTTACTATACCAAGCTTGATCCCCAGTTTTCCGCCGACCAGCCGTGGGTAAAAGTTGGCAAGCGCGCCGATCATTTTACGCTCAATGATTTCCAGAAAGATCAGAATGGAAACATCATCTATCAGAACGGTCTTCCGATCTATTCCAATTATAATTCGCTCTATGGCTATTCTGATCCAAACTGGATTTGGGGTGTCAACACTACCGTAAAGCGCAATAACATCAGCTTGAGTGTGGCACTCGATGGCCGCGTGGGAGGTATCGCGCAAACGACCACCGAGATGTATATGTGGCGTGCCGGTAATCACCCCAATTCCATCAATGACGCCCGATATAAAGACGCTACGGCAGGGGGTACTAATTATGTAGGTGATGGAGTGATGGTGGTTTCCGGAGCGGCCACCTATGATCAATATGGTAACATTACCAGTGACAGCCGTGTGTTTGAAAAAAACAACAAAGCAGTCACCTATGAAAACTACATCAATGCAGTGCACAAAGGAACAGCATGGGGTGGAAATCCTTCGCCGGTGGACGCATACACTACTACCTTTTTTAAAATCCGTGAAGTGTCCCTTACCTATAACTTCCCTAAAGCCTGGACAACTTTAATTGGCGCTGGTAGCGGATCGTTTTCGTTAGTGGGACAGAATTTGTTCCTGTGGTCAAAACAATTCAAATATTCTGACCCGGATGGAGGCACAGATAACTTCAGTGATCCATCACAACGCTATGTGGGTTGTAATCTAAAAGTATCATTTTAATACCTCTACTACTATGAGAAATCAAATCATCGCTGTAGTGCTCGCTATATTCCTTTTCGGTAGCTGCACCAATTTTGACGATATCAATACCAATCCGGACAGTACTACCCAAGTAAGTACCAGTATGCTTTGTACATCGGTCGTGCTCAGCATGGCAAAATTTAGCGGAGCGGATGGAAAAGTATTTATTACGGAAAGTGCCCTATCCAAGTACGTGGGGTATGCCAACGAAGGGCAGATGGATGCACAGTACAATCGAATCGGTAATGGGAGTTTTTCGGCAATGACAATTCTGTCCAGCATCGATAAAATGGTGCAGCAAGCCGCCGGGGGTGCGAACGCCGACGCCTACAATGGCGTTGCGAAATTTGCACGTGCATTCCTTTTTTACCGACTTACGATGCAATTAGGTGATATTCCCTACAGTGAGGCAGGTAAGGGAGAAAACGATGTGTACAAGCCGGCATATGACAACCAGAAAGATATTTTTCTTGGAATACTGAGCGATCTGGAAGAGGCGGATAAGTACTTTGCCAGCGGTGGCACTTTCACGGGCGATCCAACGCCTTATAATGGAAATACGGATAAATGGCGTAGGGCCTGCAACGCTTTTGCGCTGAAGGTATTGATGAGCTTAAGCAACAAAGCAGATGATCCGTCGCTGAATGTGAAAGCACGCTTCAAGCAAGTGGTCGATAAAGCTTATCTGCTTCAAGAGTCAACCGGGTTCTGGGGGTTAAATTATTCACCAACCAATACACACCCTCTTTATAGCACGAGCGATTTATTCACCGGAAAAACCATACTCAGCGATCTGCTTGTTAAAAATCTCAAAAGCTTAAACGATCGCAGGTTGTACTATTATGCAGAACCTGCCGGGGCAGCTACAACGGCAGGGAAGGCAGCATCTGATCCAAACGCCTACGTGGGGGTAGATGTATCCATGGATTACACCGCCATGAGTGCCGACCACAGTGCGGGTAAGTATTCGCTCATCAACTACCGATACCGAAAGGAACAAGCCAGTGAGCCACGTAGTTTACTCACCTATGCCGAGCAGCAGCTGATTCTTTCGGAAGCAATCATCCGTGGATGGATAAACACGGGAACCGCTAAGGAGACCTATGAAATGGGAGTGAGATCGGCATTAACTGCAATGATGAATGTGAATAGTACCTACGCTCATCAGATGCCAATTGATCAGACCTATATCAATGGTTACTTTGTTGGAGAAGCGGCCTTCAAAGCCACACCGGAAGAACAACTCAAGCAGATCTGGATGCAGCGGTATATCCTGAATTTCTTAGTGGATGGTATTACTACCTATTTCGAATACCGCAGGACCGGATACCCGGTGTTTCCGATCAATTCAGCTACCAGTTTAAATACCAATAATAAAAATGGAATACCGCTTCGCTGGTTGTATCCCATTTCAGAAGCCAACTACAACAGCAAAAATTTAACAGAAGCTGTCGGCAGGCAATATGATGGATATGATGAAATAAACAAGGTGATGTGGTTGTTGAAAAATTAGTAGTGCAATAAAAAGACAGGCTGCCTGATGGAGTGCAGCCTGTTCTTTTTCAGGAATAGGCTATTGGTTGAACCCGGCAAAATAATTCATCAATTTTACTGGTGCTTTATTACCATAAATTAAAAACCGTACATACCGCCTGACGCGGAAAGCTGCTCACCGGTGATCCAGGCTGCATCGTCAGATGCCAGAAACACAACGGCTTTTGCAATGTCTTCGGGCTGGCCTCTGCGACCAAGCGGTGTTTTGGAAACAAACATTTTCTCATACTCACTTCCTTTTGTAACACCTGCGTTGACCGCTCCTTCGGTTTCCGTAGCTCCTGGTAAAATGGAATTGACACGAACATTTTTCGCACCCAGTTCTTTCGATAACGCAATGGTGAAAGCATCTAATGCTGCCTTTGTTGCAGAATACACAGAGGCATTCGGAAGAGGGTATTTGCTTGCTCCGGAACTAATATTAATAATGTTGCCACCCTTATTGCCAAATAATTTTAAAGCTGCTTGTATTGTCAGGACAGGTCCTAACACATTGACATTGAAACTCTGTTGAAAAGCCGCTGCAGATCTGTTCAATCGGCGCGTATCCCTGATCAACTGCGTTGTTCACTAAAACATCTAACTTGCCGAACGCCTTTCGGGTTTCTTCAAACAGCCGCGTTACATCCGCTTCGTTCGATACATCGGCCTGTACTGCAATGGCTATGCCTCCGTTATCGGTGATGACTTTCACCACTTTATCGGCACCTTCTTTACTTGCGGCATAATTCACCACCACCTGTGCACCTTCAGCTGCAAAATGTTTGGCGATCGATGCACCTATTCCTTTTGAAGCACCGGTCACTACCGCTACTTTGTTTTTCAATCTGTTCATTTTGAATATTATTTAATTATTTAGACAAATAGGTCATCCCACCGTCAGCGAGGATTTCAGCACCAAGGATAAACGAAGAATCATCGGAGGCCAGGAACACCGCTGCTTTACCAATGTCAGACGGTTGCCCGATTCTGCCTATCGGCATTTCACCTGCGAAGTGTTTTTTTTACACCTTCAACTTGTTCTGCAGGAACAAACTTTTCAAATGCAGGTGTATCGGTAGTGCCAGGGGTGATGACATTGACTCTTATTTTTCTACCGAGTAGATCGCTTGAAAATCCTTTTGCAAAAAAGATGACGGCCGCTTTTGCTGCACCATATAATGTGAAATTCGGATACGCGCGATGTGCGGCATTAGAACCGATCAGAATAACAGAGCTACCATCGTTCATATAGGGGAGTGCTGCATGAACAGTGAAGTAAACGCTCTTCAGGTTGAGATTCATCGTCCTGTCGTAGTCGGCTTCTCCGATACTCGCCACAGTTCCTATCGTCCCTGCACCCGCATTGGCGACGACCACGTCTACTTTTCCGAATCGTTCTGCTGTTTCTTTAAACACTCTTTCCAGGTCGGCAACACGAGTTACATCGGCATTCACAGCGATAAAGTTATCGCCAAGTTGAGCCACAGCACGATCTAACGTTTTCTGATTTCTGCCCACAATCACGCCTTTAGCACCTTCATTTTTAAGTGCTTCTGCAATCCCCAATCCAATACCGCTATTACCACCCGTAATAACGGCTACTTTGTCTCTTAATCTATTCATTATAAGCTGTCTTTACATTTGTTTCACAAAGGAACTGTTATTAGTTTATATTTGTAACCATAATAGTTTATTCTGGTTACCAATGGGTAACTACTAAATTTCGATTGATGAGAGACGACAGATTTTGCAACTCGAACTGCCCATTCACAAGAGCCATTGGCACGATTGGAAATAAGTGGAAGCCGATCATCATCAATGTGATTGGCACCCATACCATCCGTTTTGGTCAATTAGCTGCGATTATTCCGCACATATCAAGAAAAGTACTTACCGAACAGTTGAAGGAGTTGGAAGAAGATGCACTTTTGCAAAGACTGGTCTACAAAGAGATACCGCCACGGGTGGAATATAAGTTGTCTGAAAAGGGGTTGGCGTTCTTGCCGATTTTAGAATACATAAAACAATGGAATTCAAAATTTGAGTCCGTTCCTACATCCTCAAAGACGGAATTCAAGTATGGCACAAATATTCTGCAGTAATAGGATCATCACTACTTGCGAGCACTCTTTTCGACGTAATCTGGGCTGATAGTAGGCGAGGTAAACTATCAGTAACATAAAGCACCGAAACTTTGAAACGTACAGACGGATACGTCACTCAACTCACTCAGAAACATACGATTTCAGCATCGAAATGGCATTTGTACGTGCTCGAATAAATTCATTCAGAAGGCTTAAATTTCCATTTCCAGCAGCGCATAGCTCAGCGTCTTACCATGGGTGTCCATTGCCAGCGAAGTGGTCACACCACCTAACAGGGCATTATGACACACAAATAAAAGAGAAGCGATGTTGGGCAATTCATATCGGACGATATCACCCCATACAATTTCATGAAGGTGATTTTTAACTTTCGCAACGGTTACCTTTTCACACAGCGTTGGGTAATCTGATTCCTTATAGGGAATCAGAGCAAGCGTGAGCGTGTTTCCTTTATCTCCGGCACGACTGTGTGCAATCTCATATAGTTTCATTTTTTTCACGATTCAAATAAGGTAACCCTGGCTTCTGTTTGAGTTCTGTCCATTAAAGTAGAAACGATACCAACCACTTCGTTCACCAGCTTTCTTACACCGCCACCTGCCGCAGGCCCGTTTGTATAAAGTGCTTCCACTTCTTCTCCAATCAAAGCGGCATCTTCTAAAGTTCGCGCTTTGCCTGCAACCCGCAAACGGATTTCATACGGTGAACGCGACGTTTTAAAATCAGTTCGATGGATCGCACTTACCCCAACATAATCAATCCGTATGTCGGTTATCGGATAATC
Organism: Flammeovirgaceae bacterium; assembly: GCA_023251155.1. Lineage (GTDB taxonomy): Bacteria > Bacteroidota > Bacteroidia > Cytophagales > Cyclobacteriaceae > ELB16-189. The sequence goes on from JAHEZH010000127.1 coordinate 12,484, forward strand.
AGATAAAATCATTCCATCGGCAAATCGGTTGGTAATGATTTCGGCTGCGAGCTTTGCCCGTTCCATGGCCGATTGTCCCGCATAGGAAATTTCACCTTCTCCTAAACAAAATGCTTTGTACCCAACGCTTACCTTATAGGTATCCGGTCTGGCTTTGCCATGACCACCGGTTACCTCCACCTGGTCTTTACCGAGTTGCTTTACTTTTACGGAAGTAAAATCCGCAGCGACATCGGGCGTGAGATATTCAAACGGATTGATGACTTCATAAAGTAATTGCTCTTTCACCGTTTGAAGATTGACTACACCCCCTGTACCTTCTACTTTACTGATAATGGCTGAGCCATCGTTTCCAACATCAGCAAACGGATGGCCAAGGTGGTGCAATCCTTCCACCGGCTTCTTAACCGGATCGGCAAAATAACCTCCTGTGATATGGCCGGCGCATTCCAGCAAATGACCAATCACTGTTCCTTTTCCCATCAGGTCATAGTTAGTTGTTGACCAACCGAACTCGTGGATCATCGGTGCCAGGAACAAAGAAGGATCTGCCACTCTTCCGGTAATCACAATATCCGCACCATCCTGCAATCCTTTTAAAATTCCCTCCACGCCCAGATAGGCATTGGCCGAAATGAGTTCGCCAGAATTTTTTAATGGCGCTTTTGTTTCAATGGCCAATGCAGAAGTATCGAGTTTTTCAAAAACATCATCACCCTCGACCGCTGCTACCTTGATTTGTAATTTCATTTTTTTTGCAATACTGATAATCGTACGCGCACCTTCCGTCGGATGAGCAGCTCCCATATTGGTGATCAGCTTGACTTTATTTTTTACCAGTATTGGTAAAAGTGATTCTATTCTTCTTTCCAGCAACGGATCGTAACCTTTCGAAGGATCTTTCATTTTCCTCTTTTGTGCCAGTGCAATGGTTCGTTCGGCAAGACACTCCAACACCAGGTAATCGAGTTTACCTTTCTGGGCCAGTACGATAGCCGGATCCAGACGATCGCCCGAAAAACCGGCACCACAACCAATTCGGATTTTATCTTTCATCACTCATATATGTATTGAACCGGTAACCAAGGCAATGATGGTCATCACAATAGTAGTACCCAAGGCCCACTTAAAAATGAACTTCTGATGATCACCCAAATCCACTTCGCATAAACCGACCAGCAGGAAGGTAGATGCGGTCAGGGGACTTAACGGAAATCCTACCGTCATTTGTCCTAGCAATGCAGCTCGACCAATCTCCAAAGGATCGATCTGGTAATGCTGTGCGGCCTGACTTAATACCGGTACAACACCGAAATAATACGCATCCGGAGTAAAAAGCATACTGGCAGGCATGCTGGTAAGGGCAGTCAGTAAGGGCAATAGGTTAGCGTGATGCTCCGGAATCATTGAGACCAGCGATGTTGCCATGGCTTCAATCATTTTAGAGCCTGTGAGAATTCCTGAAAAAATGCCAGCCGCAAAAATCATACTCGATACCAGGAAAATATTGGTTCCATGACTTTTTAAAATCCGTTGTTGATCTTTTAATACCGGATAGTTGATTAAAAGGACTACAACACTGGCCATCACAAACAATACCGGTGCAGGCATCCAGCCTTTCATTAAGACCACAATTAATGAAACGGTTATCAATGCATTAAGCCAGATCATTTTTGGCCGGCGAAATGATTTTTGTTCTTCTGTCAGCGAAGTGTGATGATGGTAATCGAAGTCGACTACACCGAGACGTTCCCTCTCTCTTTTTCCAAAAATATAAGCCACTAGCAAAACCCAGGCAATGCCTGCAATGATCGCGGGCAGGTTGGGGTTGAAGATTTCACCTGCTGTGGAATTCAATGTTGAGATTGCCCTTGCTGAAGTGCCTGACCAGGGAACAAGATGTAACGGCCCAACGCTAAGTGCCACAATCCCCGCGAGAACTAGACGGTTTATTTTTAACTCCTTATAAATTGGTAAAAAAGCGGAAAGCACAATCATGAATGTTGCGGTGCCGTCTCCGTCCAGGTGAACAATCATGGTAAGAATGGCTGTTCCCATCACTACCTTGAGTGGATCACCTTTAACGGTTTTAATGATGAAGGCCACCACGGGATCGAACAATCCCGCATCGAGCATTACAGCAAAGTAAAGTACAGCAAATACAAGCATGATACCGGTGGGAGCCACCTGCTTGATTCCATTCAGCATCATTTCCCCTAACTCTTTCGGAGTGAATCCAGCAAATAATCCAAACGCTACTGGTACAAGCACCAGCGCAGTGATCACCGAAAGCCGTTTCGTGAGAATAAGGATCAGGAAAACAGCGATAGTACAAAAGCCTAAGACAGAAAGCACGTGGTTAACAGTTAGTCAAAATTCAGGTAGTCATTAAAGAAAGGAAGCAGGTCGTTCAAGATACGGCCATCGGACGTCCAGATTTTATTGACATGGTTGCCAATGTATTCTTCCGCAAAGTGATCAATGCCCAGGTTCTCCAAACGCTGGCTGAACATACTGCATTGAACAGGAAAGCGGCTCGCATCATTTCTGCCCCAATCAAGCTTTATAGCTTTCAGCTTTCGAAGATTGGAAGCATATTTATCAATCATATGCACCGGCATGTGTTGATGCCACTTTTCAACAATTGCATTGTTTACAATCAGGCTGTCACCTTCATAGGTAAAAGGCAGATCACAATAGAAAGGAGGTTTTGCAGGATTGGGTGACCAGGCTCGGGCAACCGCAATCAGCACTTTGGGGTAATACGTTTTCTTTAATTCGTCCTGGGTTTTGATTTTGCTCAGTTCTCTATACGAATCGCTATTGGGTCCGAATTCTTTCACGAATGTCAGCAGGCCGGGGCTCAATGCATACACACTGCTAAATACCTCGGGAAACAGCATGCCAGTTTTAATTGCTCCATATCCTCCCATGGAATGACCGGCAATGCCACGGCTGTTGCGGTTGGCTAATGTCCTGAAATTTTTATCGATATACTCCACCAGTTCTTTAGCTGCAAAGTCAGACCAGTTGCCGGTAAGGGGAGAGTTACTGTAAAAACTTCCCTCGTATAACGTATATTGGTTGGCAATGACCAGAATGAACGGGCGGATTTTCTGTTGCGCGATACCTCTGTCCAAAATCATCTTCATTGGAGGTGAGATGCTGTCGGTACCCATAAATCCATGTAGATAATAGATTACCGGGAACCGTTTGCTTCCCTTTTCATACCCTGCTGGGAGATAAACGGAAACTTTGCGGTTAGGATTTTCTCCACCACTGTTCTGTAATGTCTTCGCATTGATCGTGAAGGTGGTGACTTTTCCAGAACCCGACTGGCTAAATGATTGCTGGCAAATCAGCAGTGCGAATACGATGAGGCAATAGTTGTTCATGATTGATTCAGTTGACCGTTGTTTTGTTAGCTTTCAGCACTTCATGAAAGAAGAGAACATGATGAGGTAGTGAATTTTGCCAGTAGTCCCAGGAGTGTGCACCAGGCCGTTCCGCATAATCGTGTGGAGTCTGATTGAATAAAAGCCTGCGGTGTAATTCCCGGTTAGGTTCAACCAGAAAATCATCGACACCACAATCGAATATCAATTTGGTGCCATTCTTCTTGATCACATCTGCCATGCTGATTATAGAATAAATAGAATAATCAACCGATTCGATTGGACCCATTATCGCTGCGAACGCATTCTTGATGTTATTCGCCATTTCAGGGGGAAGTTTCCATCCCATCATATCCGGATTGAGGGCGCCACTCATACTGCCAGCGGCACAAAATACCTCGGGATGCCGGGCGGATAGGTAGAATGCACCGTAGCCACCCATCGATAAGCCCGATATTGTTCTCGCCTTACTACTGCGATTGGTGCGGTAAGTAGTATCAATTTTCGGAATTACGTCTTTAATAATGTACGATTCGAATTGACTTCCTTTATCAAGCGGACTATCAATGTAGTAACTGAATAGTTCACCTTCAGGAAGAACAATGATGAGGTTATACTGATCGGATAAATTTTGCAGTAATGCTGTATCCGGAGTTTTAACAAGCCAGTCACGGTAATGACCAAAGCCGCCATGCAATAAGTACAGCACGGGATAAGCTGCTTTGCTTTTGGAGTAGGAGGCAGGAAGAACCACTACCGCCTTATACACTTTCTTCATGGCTGCGCTAGGGATGTCTAATGAATCGATCTTTGCAGCTGTCGAAACGAGAGGAAGGAAAACGAGAGAAAATAAAAAAGAGAGGATTTTACGTTTAGTACTCATTGGCAAATAAAGAGGATCTTAAAAAAAAACAGTGTGTTCGGATTACACAATGATAATGATTTGTAAATACAAATCCCATGAAAAATCCACCTTAGCTCCTGTGTCTTTGAACTTGAATCCGCCCAAACTTATACCGGATGATAGCACTTTTTAGCAAGTTTTTAGATTCTTGCGCTTAAAATTCAAATCATCCTGACAGGTAAACCCGTTAAAATTGCGGTATATCCAATTGCTTTCTTATTTGCCTCTTCGGTTAGCAATTTCTTCTAAATAATCCATTTGAATTTGCTGCAACTCCATCAGCCGCTGTGTCTGGGAAATCATCAAATGGTCGATTTTCTCATGCAAAAGCCGGATCTCCAATTCCGCTTTCAGATTTACTCTGTAGTCATACTCCGATCGTTTACGGTCTTTTGTTTCTTTCCGGTTTTGGCTCATCATGATTACCGGAGCTTGTAGTGCAGCAAGACAGGAAAGGATAAGGTTAAGAAGTATATACGGATAGGGTTCAAATCCTTT
>JAHEZH010000020.1 GCA_023251155.1 Flammeovirgaceae bacterium
ACTTCGACTTTTGATCGCACCCGGAAATGAATAGTAAAACTTTTTTAATCCGCTTCGCACTAATCACAGGTTCGGTAATCCTGTCTGTGATATTGATCAATGTGTATGTTGATATCTACGGATTATTTCTGGGCAGGAAAGAAAGAAAAGTGTATAACAATGAGCGTACCTCCAAGTACCTGCTCTCCTACCGTTACATTCCTGAAAACTACGATGCCATTATCATCGGCCCTTCCCTCTCTGCCAACCTCAACCCCCGGCAGATTAAAGGATATACCGTATATAACTCCAGCATCATGGGAGCTAATATTTCCGATCTTCATTATCTGATCAGCAACATCATTGAAAGAGGAAATATCAAACTGGCTATCATCTGCCTGGATCCTTACCTCACCAAAGATTTTGGTAAGAAAAATGTAACCATCAATCCGAAGGAATATGCCGGTGCACTAGGATCTACCAATTTATCCAAAACCTACCTGATGTACTTCATCAGAAAATACAATCTCCTGCCCAACTCCTACGCCCCGGACATCATTGATGAGAATGGATGGAATAATTTCGAGCTGGAGATGAAAGACCTTCATCCTGAAAAAATCATCGAACAAAAAGCCAGGTTGCGTCAATTTGAAAAAACAGAGATCAATGAAGAAGCTTACAAAGAACTACGAACCGTTCTGGAAGAACTTCGCACCAGGCACATCAAAGTAGTTGGCTATTTTAGCCCGGTACCCTATCAGCTCTACTCCATCGGAAGCGACAAGTATCACTCTTTCGAAACCAAGATCAGAAAACTGTTCACTACCGATGATATTGTTTTAAACCTCAATGAAGAAAAATACTGGCCCGTTACTTCTGACTATCGTTATTTTATCGATCACGGGCACCTCAGCGCTTCTGGTCAGGATTTTGTTCTAAGAGAAATACAAAATAGTCTATCCAAAAACGATTCAATCAATCATCCCCAATAGCAAATTCAAAAAAACATTCCCTCGTTGAAAAGCTTCACTGGTCATAACGCCTCTGTTTTCACCTTATACAACATCGGGTTGTTCATCGGGCTGCTGGCTGGATCATTACTTATCTCATTTCTGGTAGGTACACAGGGAATAGTGGCTGGGGCGATAATCGTCACACTGTTTCTTGGATTGCCCATCTTATTAAAGATAATAGTCGATGTTGAATTTGGGCTCTACTTTCTGATCTGGTATGGCTATTTTCTTTTCCTGATAGCTCGCCTGGTGCTGCCGGCAAAAGTACCTACGGGCATTGGAGTAGACGTTATCGAAGGAGCTTTGCTGTTAGGAATACTTCTCGCTGAATCCGGCAAAAAAAAATGGGATTGGAGCTATTTTAAAAATCCCGTTACCTACTTACTCATTCTGCTTTACTTCTATAACATACTACAGGTGTTCAATCCGAATGCGGTATCACTTACGGCCTGGATTGCTTCTACCCGTGGATTGCTTTTTGAAGTCTTTACCTATTTCATTGTAGTTAAACTATTCACCAATCTTGAAATCATCAAGAAGTTTACCAAATGGTGGTTGTTTCTTGCCTTGCTGGCTGCGCTTTATGGTTTCTTTCAGGAGTACTTTGGATACCAGGAATTTGAGTGGCGTGATATCTACAGCAGTCCACAAACCATTGCTCTTATCCAGAACATTGGTATCCTTCGAAAGTTCTCTTTCATGTCTGATGTGACTACGTTCGGTATTCTCATGGCGGCAGCAGGAGTGTTCTGCTCGATACTTGCATTAGGACCAGTGGGTACAAAAAACAAAATCATCCTGTCGATAAGTGCGTTGCTCATGTTCATCTCCATGAGTTTTTCAGGAACACGTACGGCAACGGCCATCGTACCTGTTGGATTAATGATTTACATTCTGATGAACATTACCAATCGGAATACACTTATTCTTTTGTTCATCTCCATCATTGGTTTTTGCGTGATCCTGTTCGGTCCATTCTATGGCGGTGTCGTTACCCGTATCAGAACCACATTTGAGCCTTCCAAAGACGCTTCGATGAACGTGAGGGAGTTTAATAGAAAAAGAATACAACCTTATATCCACGAGCATCCTTTTGGTGGAGGTGTAAACACCACCGATGGAGAAGGTGAAGCATTAGCCCCTGGACACCCCCTGGCAGGTTTTGCTACAGACGGAGGATACCTCAAAACAGCGCTGACAACGGGATGGATTGGGCTCATCCTGCTGATGGCTGTATACTTCACTACCATTGCTATTGGAGTCACTAACTTTTACAGAGCCAAAAACCCTTTTATAAAATCGATGTACGGAGCGTATATTGCATTTTTCTTTGCATTGCTGGTCGCCAATTATACTCAATCCGCAATGCTGCAAAAGCCAACAGGGATGATTGTCTATTCGATATTGGTAATTATGCCTAACTTGATCAAATTTGACGATAAGCCTGAAGCGGAAATAATGAACAAAAAAGCAAGTGCGTCGGTCTGAAAAAAATAACAACAGTATACCATAAAATAACCAACCCAATGACACCCAAATTTTTAAAATCCCTTTGTCATTTAGTGCTGATTCTGTTGCCAGGAATCCTGGCTGCCCAGAAGGTGGATTACAATACCATTATTCTTCCTTCCAATGCTCAGGACATTTCTTTTGAAGAAAAACTGGTACGACTGGCCTGGAACAACAGCCCTAACACACAGATACTAAATCATCAGTCAAATATTGCCAGGTACGATGTGAAGCTGGCTAACCGCCAGTGGCTGAGTCAGGTGAGCGCTGCAGGTAATATCAATGAATACACCATTAATCCCCCGGCAAATCAAACATTTCCCCTGTTCTATCCGAGGTACAACTTCAGCGCGATGCTGAGCCTAAGCAATATTTTTGGAGATCCCCTCAAATCAAAACGAGCCAAAGAAGAGGTTCAGATTGCAGCACAGAACATCAATAGCGAGAAGCTGAGAGTCAGAGCGGAGGTCTTAAGAAGATACCAGGTATACTTAACCAGCATTGAACTTTTGAAAATACAAACGGAAATTGCCTCCGATGCTTCCAACACCTATGATCTGACAAAAGGAAAATTTGAGAAGGGAACAGTGACTATCGAGCAATACAATCTCATTCTTGACAATAAAAACGCTCAAAACTCAAAGCGGGTGGTGGCTCAGAGTAATGTAAACATTGCCATCATTGATCTGGAAGAATTGATTGGTGTAAAACTGGAAGACGTCCAATAAATCACTCTGTCTTTGGTCTGAGATACACCTCCACCACATTGGTCGGATTGTCTCTCGGTGCCTGGAACGTATTCACTTTGATATAATTTTTCTGAAGACATGCCCTTACTTCATCAGGATAAAACTGATTGAGGTTAGGAATGTATTCAAACAAGACTACATCGTATTCCTGGCGGGTGATCTTATCGCAATATTCACCTATCTCCTTATCAAAAATAGATACATTACGATGGTACCACATCGGCTCATTTACGGCGGGAGCAAAGCCGAGTTCATGTTCCAGTGGTGTGAGCTCTGACATATTAAGTACTTTCACCCCTGGCTTATGAATGATCTCCAGCTTCATCAGTGAATCGATACCGGCTATGGTCCCTTCAGGAAGCAGTACGTTATCGAATGTTTTGTAAGGCGCTTTTTTCCAGTTGATCCTGGCCACTACCTGAGTGGAATCAGGCTTGAACCAGGAGTATTTAGACACCTGATTGCGCGTACCATCCTGCGCAAACAGACCTGGCACCATGCGGTCAATAATGCGTTGCCCATAGCGCCAGTAATCCGCCGACCACCAGAACATAATCATCAATACCATGAGAGAGAAGCCCCACACTTTCACTTTATCAAAAGTGAAAGCGACATTACTGATCAGAAATGCAAAAGCAATGCTGTGAAAGTAAATATTTACATTGTGAGGAATATAGCTCGTTACCTGCACCAGCATTGCCTGAATGAGAATTGAAAACGTAAACAAAGCAAAGAGGAATTTCTTTTTATTAGTCAGATAATCTTCTTCCGTGTTCACATTTTTAATAACCACAAACACCACTGCCAGCAAATAGAATTTAATCCACTCGGAGCCTTCAAATATATCGCGTAGAATATCGCTGAGATTCACTCTGGAATTATGCGGTGGTCTGCCCCAGTTAAACCAGTATAGAAAATCGTGAGACAAGAAAGGCACGACAAACAGTGCCGCGAACAAAACGCCAAAAGCAGCATAGAGTAAAATCCATTTCACTTTCTTCTCCACCAAAAAATTATAGAGCAACAGCACCGAGCCGGTAATGACAGCCAGCGCTCCGCCGTCTTGTTTGGTGAAGACCGCGAGCACCAGAAAGAAGGCCCCCAGCATCAGCTGAATGATCTTTCTGCGGTTGGATTCACTGAATATATGTTCTAGCAGAAAGTGAATGGCAACCAGCTCAAAAATGAAAACCGTATGATTATACCACGGCCAGAAGTTGACAAAGACAAACGAGATACAGTAAATTAATAACGACAAGAACACATTCATCGGAGAAACTCCTAACTTTTTCAGAATAGAGCGAAACGCAAAGGCACCGATGAGATTAATGAATACCTGCGCTTTAATCAATGACGACATGAATGGGCCAAAAATTTTAAAGAACAGAGCAGGAATGATCCAGAATCCAAATCCCATTGGCAAATAGAAATCCCTGAAGGGCACCTGCCCTATCGACATACGGTAAGCACCTTCCCAGGCCAGAAAGAGATTGATCTTAAAAGGGAGAATAATAAAAAGAGGAAGAATTGAAAAAAAGAGGATCATCCCTATCTGGGCGATTTCCATTTTTTTCAATTTTATTATTTCCTTGATGGTCATAAGCGAGGTATTGTTCATTAAAATCTATTCAGATTGGTTCTTCAGTAGCTCCTGATTGATTCTCTCCAGAAGCTGTGGTTGTGCATCAAAGTCAAACTTTCGCGCAAACAACTTATCGGATGATTTTATCCTGTCAAAATCATCAAAATCAAAAAATGCCGGTGAAGGGTTGTTTTTATTCTTCCAGTTAATCAAAGTGATTGTTTGATTTTCAACAGACGCCATAAGCAGTTGATCACCATCATTGAAGAGAGCCGTTTGTATATAAATCTCTTCCGGGCTGAAACAATAGGTAAAAAAGCGCCATAGCTTCGGACGCTGTTTATAAAAATCAACCACTGCGTGAACTGCTTTCTTATGCAAGCAAACCCAATGCTCTCCGCCATACGGCACAATTCCTTCCGGGAGCTTTCTCTCCTTTGCCAGAAATAATCCAAAGAAGAAGTTCAATATTTTTCGCGGCAGCCCCGTAGCACCGGGAGGAAGCGGATATTCAAATATTTTATTCCTGAAGAAGAAATAATATTTACGAATGCGATTAATCTCTTTTCCTTCCATCCAGAAAGGCGCAGGCATCTTGTAATAGTCAACAAAGCTTTTACCATTGTTCTTTTCCAGAAAAGCAAAAATCTCCTTCGTGCTCTTGATCGGATAATCTGCCCCACTGAGAAAGATCACATAATCACAATCGTATTTCAATGCGGCCTTTACTCCTTCCATGGAAGCCCACGAGATTCCAGCGTATCCCCATGCACTCTTGAACCGGGGAAGCAAAACCAGGTTTTTGAAACTCGTACTATCCACTTGCTTCAAAAAAATATCCAGATCTACCCGCTTATCTACGTGCAGAAACAAATACGTATTGTCGGATTGAATGGCAGTCAACAACTGCCGAAGCTGATGGGGCTTCTGATGTGCTAAAATAACGTAACCTAATTTCAGAATAATGGATTTAAAACGGTTGCAGTAACAATTTTGAGTCTGACTCGAACTTACTTCAAAATTTGATAATTAAGACTGCAAATGATAACTTTATATTCCTATTAACCCCGCCCTGTTTTATGAAAAAAATGATAATGATTCCCTTAATCGGGTTGGTGCTGTGCACTGCCTGGAGTTGTAAAGACAAAGACACTACCGATGCGGCAGCTCCTATTCCAAAAATTGAATCCTACTTTGATGCCGCGTATGTTGCCTCTACCGGATTTGAAGATTTTAACAAAACCATTGCTGTTTCTGATGGAAAGCCCGTAAGAGTATTCAAAGATCTGATCGGGGATAAGGATTTGATTTGGAGTAAACAAGTAGGCGTTAATGGTGACGATGTGCCCGGCCCATTATGGCCAACTCCTCCTACTTATAGCAAAGACGGTATGGGAGGATCCGTGTTAGTCCAGAATATCAGCCCCAATCAATGGCTGAGTAAAGATTTTGCTGCTGTTCCTCAGCCCTATGACGTTTATATCGTTCTGAGAGAGAATCAGGGTGTACGTTATGAAGGCTATTTTCAGGTTGGTTATGGCCTTCGTGATCGCGGAAGTTTTCTTGAATTGGCGATGAACGCAAGTACCGGAGGTGGTTCAACATTGGTGAATATGAGTCCACCCACAATTTTTGAACCCTACAAACTGGCCATTGTACGTCTTCGTATTGACGGGGCCAAATCCAAACTCTGGATCAATGATGTAATGATACCACCGGGAGAAGTCAATCTGGGCAATGCGCAACTTACCCGATTAGGTTATGGAACTCCCTCCCATGCGGATCAACATGATTTCTACGGTATGTGGGTAAAATTCGGAACGTTGAGCGATGCCGATCATAAAAACATTTACGAACAGTTAACATCCATCTATACTCCTAATAGTTTTCCGGAATTTCCAATCGCTAACAAAATCAGAATGGATTGGAATAATGCAGGAGGCTGGAATGCCAGCTATACCTATTATAGCCCAACCGGAGTAGCAGAAGACAAATCAAAAACGGAATACAAATGGGGCTACCATACACTGGGCAAAGACCTCAACACGGTCACTTACCTTCAAGGTAAAAGCGCCACCACGGCTACGCTTCTTCGAAGTGATTTTCCCACAGAAATACCAGCTCCGCATGATGGAAAAACAACAGAGATCTTTGTGGCTGTTAAAGTGTATGACGTCAATGGCAAATCATGGACCCGTTTCCTTCGTTCCGAGTTTTTGCAGGATAACAAAAATTAAGAATCCGAGTATTTGGGTAGTTTATCTTTCTTCCTCTGTATGGGCATAATCATGGGCATACAGAGGAAGCCCAAAAACATTTGTATCACCGCTACGATGACCCACGTGGTATAGGAAACAACCGAATGACTGGGTTGTATCCGATCCATCAGATTGCTGAGAGAATAACACAATAAGATAGTTACCACAAGCCCTGCCCCTGCAAAAAAACGGTAACGCCTGGATTGCATCAAACGAGTGAACTCTTTTTTGTGAATCGAATAATAGTGAACACCTACCGCAATCACCCAGGGAGCAAGCAAATAGAGTATCCGGATCTCGTTAAAAATGGCTCCGATAAAGGTGGTGACAAAAACGAGAAAAAGGACACTGACCGATGACTGGTAAATCAGGCCGATGGGTTTCGACTCGTACTTGTTTTTTCTAAGGAAAAAGCTCAGGAGAAAAGGAAACCATAATGGACCAAATGTGATATATGAAAACCCGATCACCTGTATCACATTATTGATATTCCATTTAAAGCCCTCCAGAAAATCATAGTGCTCCAGTCCGTACCAAAATCGCAGGCCGATCAACGTCATTCCTGCCGTAAATGCCACAGCTAATCGCCATGCCAGATGTTGTTTCCTATTGAAGAACAAATTCACAAAAGGAATAATGAGCAACGTTTCCCGACAAAGTACTCCCAATACAGAAATGATAAAGAGGGGAGCTAACCGGTTATCCACTATACTTATCAGCCCAAGCAGTAACAGCGAATAGGCCATCATATCTTCACGGGTATGCACCGGAAGATTATAAGCAAGCAGAAAGGCAGGTAGAAGAGAGAAAATAATGGCACCCATTAAAGCATAGTGCTCCAGGTCAATTTTTATGAGGAAATAATAAAACAGAAAGATCGCAAAGGTTTGAAAAAAGAAGGCGTAGGCAGCATAAACATGGAAAAACAAATCATTATCATCCGAATGTTGCTTTAACGCTGAATACGTCCCTTCTACTACAACACGGTGAAGCATACGATACTTGAAAGGTGCTTCTTTACCAATACTCCATCGGTACAAGGAGTCGGGAGGTGTCTTCAGTTCACCCGCCAGATAAAATTCGTCACCTACAGAACCGTTGAGGAGATAGTTACTGATCGAAAAGGTAAGGATAGAAAAAAAGAAGAGTATCAGTATTTTTTTTAACGAAGCATTCAAGGTTTGGGGTTTTGTAGGTTAATCTGATGCAAATTAATACCTTCGAATAAAAATAGTGTAATAAATGCGAAAAAGCTTGGCCCTGATACGCCTACTCAGACCAGGGCAATGGGTAAAAAATCTGTTTTTGTTTATCCCCATCTTCTTTTCCGGTGAATTGGCTGACGAATTAAAACTGAAACATACCGTCCTCGCATTCCTCAGTTTTTGTTTTACCGCCAGCGCAATCTATGTCATTAATGACCTTAAAGACATCGATTCGGACCGCCAGCACCCTACAAAGAACAAAAGACCACTTGCCTCCGGAGAAGTAACTGTTCCTCAAGCCCTGATACTCTTCGGTCTGTCTTTAATCTCGGGACTACTTCTGGCTTACTCTACCTCCAATTACTATTTCTGCTTTATTATACTGTTCTATTTCTTTTTAAACCTGGCCTATTCCTTCGGACTCAAAAAAATCTCCATTCTGGATATCCTGATCGTTGCCACGGGTTTTGTATTGCGGACCATAGCAGGTGGCCTGGTGGCGGGCGTGCAGGTGTCACAGTGGATGGTAGTGATGATTTTCCTCCTCGCACTTTTTCTGGCAATTGCTAAAAGAAGAGATGACCTGATCGTTTTTGAGCAGTCAGGCAAGATCATGAGAAAATCCATTGAACATTATAATCTGGATTACATCAATGCAGTGCTCATGATGATTTCTGCTGTCATTATTGTTGCTTATCTCATGTATGTCATCTCTCCTGAGGTGATCAGTCGCTTTCATTCCCAGCACCTCTACCTTACTTCCATTTTTGTTATTGCAGGCATAATGCGCTATCTTCAAATCACTCTGGTTGAAAACAAGAGCGGCTCCCCTACTAAAATTCTCTATACTGATAATTTCATTCGCTTTATTGTAGCGGGGTGGGTGGCCGTATTCTACCTGATCATCTATCATCTATGAAAATTGTTTACGCTCTGTTTGCCTTCATCATTGCCGCTTATCTTTATTTGATCGTCAGTCAGACTATTTTTCCTTTCATCGATTTACCCAACCACCTGGCCGAAGCAACTATTTACAAATTTTCGTCCGACATCAATATTCAGCGGGTGTATCAGATCGAGTCAGGCATTAATCCTAATTCATTCCATTACCTCTTCTGTAGTATCTTTCCTTCTGTTGAATTAGGGAACAAGATCTATTACCTGCTGTACTGTATTTTATTACCATTCATGACATTTATCATCATCCGTCACCTGGGTGGAAACTGGAAATTCTCTTTTCTTTCTCTGTTATTAATTTTCAATTACAATGTGTCTTTTGGTTTTGCGGGGTTCACCATGGTTATCCCCTTCGTATTGTTAACGTTCTATTTGTTGTGCATCGACAAACATTGGTCAAGGCTGGTCGTAGCGCTGCTATTAATGCTCCTGTTCTCTATTCACATATTGGGTCTATTATTTTCTTTGTTTCTAATAAGTGTTCTGTCTTTTTTTCAATCAAAAAATATACGTTCATTTTTAAGCCGGATCTGGGTGGTTCTACCTGCTTTCATCATGATGGTACTGTGGTATGGACGAACGTTTACTCCCGAACAATCCACCCTTTCTTTTATGATCGATTACTATCGTACTTCGTTCGTTCAGGAATTTTATCTAAGAAGCAAGTTAATGGTCTTCGATAATTTTGTGCTCTTTGCCGGATATACAGGTGTGATCGTGGCGTTAGTGTTTTCCTTGCTAATAATAGTACCCGTTCTTTTACAGCTGGCTAAGAAAAAATCATTATGGCAGAATACCTTGCTTTTTGTAAAAGAGAATAAAGAAAGTGCCTCCCTGTGTATGGTTAGTTTTATTTGTTTTTTTTTTCTACCTGACAAACTCCCCGGACAGGGCATATTGTATCAGCGATTTTCCGTATTCTTTCTTGTTTCCTTTATTATTGCCGGCAGTATTCTTTACCGACACCATTTATCCACCTCATTTCAGCTCATTGGATTTATCTTTGTAATTAGTCACTTTGTTTTGTGGGCCGATTATTTATCTGAATTTGACAGAAAAAACACCTCATTTACTCCTGATTTATTCTCCCAGGTACCTCGAAACGAACCTATGGGGGGCGTCATCATCGATTTTAACTACCGAGGTCGTCCGGTATATATTCATTTTCCCAGCTATAATATTGTCTGGAATAAGGGAATAACCACCACAAAGATCATTGACTATCGCTTTGGGGCAATTCGAAGAAAAGTAACTTTGTCCTCTCTTCCGGAATACCAGGAATGGATAGGCATAGAAAACAAAATACCGGAAGAATACGGTAACATAAATTATCTGCTGATAAAAGGTGAAGTGAATGATATGCCGGCAGATGCAATACAGATCGCGGGTGATATGAACTGGAAAATGATGAGAATGTATGAAGCAAATGACTAAGTCCACTGTATCTAACTGGGGTAACTATCCAAGTATCGATGCAAAAACCAAGAGCTTTACCAGTGTCAGCGAGTTAGATCAGGATCAATTGCCCGAAGCCAGCTACATCGCCAGAGGTAATGGAAGGTGTTATGGAGACTCTTCCCTGCAAAGCCATATTATATCTACTTTAAAATATGACAAGATCCTGGAATTTGATGCGAAAGAAGGAATCATCAAATGTCAGTCAGGGATCACTTTCAGTACGCTAATTGATTTCCTTATACCCAGAGGGCTCTTTCTTCCCGTTACACCAGGAACAAAATTTATTACTGTAGGCGGTGCTATTGCTTCCGATATTCATGGAAAAAATCACCATGTAGAGGGTTCATTCCAAAATCACATCATTCACATTGAAGTATTACTTGCCTCTGGTGATATTATTGAATGCAGCAGAGAAAAGGAATCGGATCTTTTCATGGCTACCTGTGGAGGTATGGGATTAACAGGGATCATCCTGTCTGCAAAATTCCGTCTAAAAAAGATTGAAACCGCTTTGATCAAACAAGTATCTATCAAAGCCAGGAATCTTGATCATATCTTTGACTTATTTGAGGAATTCAAATCTACTACGTATTCCGTAGCCTGGATTGATTGCCTGCAGGGTGGAGATAAACTAGGGAGAAGCCTTTTGATGGTGGGCGAGCATGCTACCAAGCAAGAACTGGGCTCTGATGAGTCACTAAGGAACCCCAATGGGAAGTTGAAGCTCAGCATTCCATTTAACTTTCCGAATATCGTACTCAACAAAATCACTATCAAAATCTTTAATTTCCTGTTTTATCATAAGCAGATTGCTGCCCGGAAAGAGTCATATGTAAATTTTGACAAATTCTTTTACCCGCTGGATTTCATCAATAGTTGGAATAGAATGTACGGAAATCGTGGTTTTGTTCAGTACCAGTTTGTGTTACCCATTGAAAATAGTAAAGAAGGTTTAAGAAAAATACTGAGTGAAATCAATAACCAGGGAATGGGATCATTTCTTGCCGTTCTTAAATTATTCGGCAATTATGAGGGGCTCATCTCCTTTCCAATGCAGGGTTATACGTTAGCTCTTGACTTCCCCATACGTAAAGGCCTGTTTGAATTTCTTGATCGCCTGGATCAGATCGTAGTGGATTGCGGTGGCCGTATCTATCTCACCAAAGATGCGCGCATGGATAAAAAAGTATTCGAGAAAGGATACCCTAATCTTGAACGATTCAAAAACATCGTCAAAAAATTTAATCCTGATCTCAAATGGAGATCAGTACAATCGGACCGGTTAGCTATTACAAAACCATGACAGTTTTACTACTTGGAGCAACATCCAACATGGCTGTTGCACTAGCTCGTCACTATGCCTCCAACGGCCATAATTTACAACTTGCTGCCCGCAGCAGTAAGGAAATTGAAATACTGAAAAACGATTTCAGCATCAGGTACGGCATCACTGCAGAAGCGTATCCTTTCGATGCACTGGACTACCACAACCACGCTCAATGGTATGCAGCTATCCCCAATAAGCCCGACTTGGTCATCCTCGTATTCGGGTATCTGGGTGATCATGAAAGGGCAACTCACCAGTGGGAGGAGTCGCAAAAGATCATTGCTTCTAACTATACGGGGGCAGTATCTATACTCAACGTCATTGCCCATGATTTTGAGCAGCGAAAGAAAGGAACCATTGTAGGCATCAGCTCCGTAGCTGGTGACCGCGGCCGCATGTCTAACTATGTGTATGGAAGCGCCAAAGCAGGTCTCACTGCTTATCTCTCCGGTCTTAGAAACAGACTCACACATGCCGGTGTTCATGTCATGACGGTGAAGCCTGGATTTGTAAGAACAAAAATGACAGAAGGGCTTCCTTTACCTGCACCCGTTACCGCCACACCCGAAAAAGTAGCCAGTCTCATTTATAAAGCAGCTCAAAAAAAGAAGAACAGCATCTACGTACTTCCGATATGGGCACCCATCATGCTGATCATTAAAAACATTCCAGAGTTTATTTTCAAAAAACTGAAGTTATGAAAAAAGGGCTGGCCTTATTTGATTTTGATGGCACGCTTACCACCAAGGACACGTTGCTGGAAATAGTGAAGTACCAGAAAGGCGAACTGTTCTTCTATTTTGGTTTTTTTTTACTTAGCCCTGTAATGGTACTCTATAAGTTGAAGCTGATCAAAAACTGGAGAGCTAAAGAAATCATGCTTGGCTTCTTCTTTGGAGGAGATTCCATCGATAAATTTCAAAGAAAGTGTGAAGATTTTGTAGCGTATAAGCTTCATGCAATACTACGACCAGAGGCCATAAAAAAATTGAAAGAACATCTTGCCAATAACGATCGTGTGGTGGTTGTCACTGCTTCTTCGTATAACTGGGTAGCTCCGTGGTGTAAAGCGATGAACGTAGAATTGATTGCAACACAACTTCAGGTGAAGGATAACCACCTCACCGGAAAACTGGAAACACGCAATTGCTATGGTGTTGAAAAAGCCAATCGCATCAATGCTTTTTTAAACCTGGCCGACTACAGCCCTGTATATGCCTACGGAGATACCAGAGGAGATAAAGAAATGCTGGCGCTGGCCGAATTTCCTTTCTACCGGAAATTCTAACTTCCTATTATAAGGCGGCTGTTTTTACCGAAGATTTTTTTAACACCGTATATCGTTATCATAGAAGCGGCAATTACTGCAGCGGTATAAACCAGGAAGATCAAGGCATTCTGTTTGATTGGGCTCTGAATGTAGCGAATGGTAAGCTCGGTTACATTAATAAAATAAATGTGTACGAAATAGATACCAAAGCTGAAGTTACCCAGCGTAACCAGCGTGGGAAACTCATACTTCCTTAGCCGATAAAAAACATTCAATAAGATAATGGCCAGGCACATCACCTTTAACTTACCCCAGTTAAAATCAGGAAAAAAGTAATGAGGTTCACCAAATGTCTTCAGCCGGTAGATGTAAATTACATCCGCCATCTCCAGACAAAAAATAGTGAGGTAGACAGCACAGAGCAAACCCAAAACATAATTGTTAATACCTATAGTAACGCTCCTGTATTTGGATGCCCACATACCAAACAGATAGACCGGGATAAAATAAACCAGTGATTCCCATATGGTGGCATAGTAGGCGTAGTTATAACTGAACATACCGATGAACACAATGACCAGCGTGATCCAGGAAAAATACGTTGATTTCTGCACGGCCTGAAACAGTGGGGCCATGATAAAAAAAAGACAGATCATGGGAATAAAATAGAATGGACCTGATTGTTTTCCGGTAAGCAAAAGATAAACGAACTGAAGAGGAATATTCAGGCTTTTATAAAAATCGGTCATCCATGCCGCATCTTTCTCAATGAAGACTTTATCGACCAATGCGGGTACAGAAACAATAATGTACGGGACAACAACATGCTTTAGCTTCTTTAGCAGATAAGGATAATACTCAAATTTCTGTTCATGCAGGTACTGAAAGAGAAAGCCGGAAATAAAAACAAAAAGAATCGTGCTGAAATCCAATGCATAAAAGAGCACATCATGCATGAATGAATCCTCCGCCCAGGGAATGGAAGTACGGCAGTGGACTCCTACGATTAAAAGAATAGCAAAACCCCGGAAGTAATGAAGATAATTTAAAAAGCGGTCTTTCAATCGTGTATTGGAAAAATAAAAGAAGGTTTACCTATGCAAAATAAACCTTCTTTATCCATTTTAACAATCGCACCAATTAGTGAACAACCAGTTTTTGATGGAGTGTTTTATTGTCTTGCAGCACTTTAACAATGTACATACCTGCAGACAATTCCTCTTCTACGGTTACTCCCTTCACAAAATCAGTATATGACATGACTTTAGTAACCTGATTTTTGCCTGTCAGATCAAACAACTGGAGTTGTACCGGCGTACTGCTCTTTGATTTTCCTGACACATGAATATTTCCTGATGAGGTCGGGTTAGGGTAGATACTGATCGAAAACTCTTCATTACCTGCCTCGCCAATACCTGTCACAATATATTCAAGAGGTACAGATTCTTTCGTACAGTAATTATTATCTGTTCGTACGGAATAACTTCCGGATACCTGAGGGGTAAATTCAACCCCAGTCGCTCCATCAATCACTTCTCCGTTAAGCAACCATTGTATATTGGTCTTGCTGCTGGTCTTCAGCACCTCACCCACAGCAGTCACCACAGGAGTAGTCAGTGAATCAGCTCTTACAAGAATATATTTTGCTGCACTTTCACATCCCTTGTTATCAATCGCTACCACCTTATAATAGTTGGATGGTAAAACAGAACTGAGCGTGATGCTGTTATCCGTATCGGCTAATACCTGATCGGTCAGTTGATTGGTCCATTGATACGAAACCGCTGACGCACTGCTCACTTTGATATCCATCGAACTGTCTACACATCCGTAATATTCTGTATCGCCTGTTATCTCGGGCGATGCTGTTTTATTAACAGTAGCAGTTCGTGCCATTGTGCTTGCCGTACACCCCGGATAAGCTGCCTTCACCGAAATCACGTTAGTGTTGTTGGCCAATGCACTTACAGGTACTTGTAACTGTATCGCCTCACCTGTGCCCGTCACTTTTTCGGATACAGACGAAGTAAGAAATGCTTCATACACCACTTCCGGCTGACTGTTCTGAATTGTCAGCGTTACCATATTTTCCGAAGCACAGAAATTGTTTTTATCCGCCACCACCGATTTATTAGTAATCACATCTGCATGAGTCAGCTTCAGGAAGAACCTATTCTGTGTAGAGGCAGCTTGACCATCCACATTAATGGTAAATTCCTTGTTCTGCGAACTGATCACCTGTGTGGTCGACAGATATCGATCTTCCAGCGTTACAATGCCCAGATTAAAATCATCAATACCGTTAAAACGAAGCGTGTAGGTACCGGCAGCCGTATTTTGGAGATTGACTGGTATAGTTTTCTCACAGAATTCTTTCGAAAGATCATTCATGGCCAACGCCACATTATCCAGCGAACTGGTGGATATATTGAAGAAAGAGTTGGCTCGTTTCACCCCGTCATTTAGCTTGGAGTAATTATCCACTCCATCATCAGTAAATTTCAGATACGCTACGTCTTTATGCACACCGTTATCCAACTCAAAAGAGAAAGAACTGACCGCTCCCGTACGGGCTGCGCTGGTACGGTAGAATTGAGTGTTAAGGGTTGCAGCATCTGTGGTCTTGGCACTTTCATTAACAGAGAGTGAAGGTGAGGCATTTAACGTTTGCACCCAGAAAGCCTGCCCTGCTGGAATTTTTCCGCCCTGCAGGCCACCACTTCCTGAACCCGAGCGATCCCAATAATGATACTGCAATACTCCGCTCGTATTATCACTGATAGCGATGACGTTTGAAATGCCTGATGAAGTCCAGCTGGCAGAATTCCATACAATGTCTGAAGCATACGGATTACCCAGCAGATTCCAGCCATCTGTACTGGATCCTGTACCTGGTGTAAGCAGGCTGGTAAACGAAACGGTACCCTGATAAGGAACTCCTGAGCTGATCAGCGTAGGCAAAGCCGTATCGCGGACGTACACGGAATACCCTTTTCCTTTCTGAAACTGTTCTGTGTTATCGGATACCGGGAAAGCGACATAGTTGGGCTCCGTATAGGTATACATCGATGGATTACTGCCTAACCCTGCACCTGTACTACTACCTGCGAAAGCCCCTGTCACCGGAATATATTTTTGCAGGCTATCCACTCTAAAACCCTCTACCGGTGAAGAAAGGTAACGGTATATTCGGCCGGAAGGAGCCATGTAGCGTTCCACTACGACATTACCGGTAATAGCACCACTTACAATCTGGCGAATGCTGGCCGAGGCCGTTGCACTGGATTTGATGATGACATTACCTGATGCTTCCAGCACACCACTGTTGATCGTCAGTCCATCATAAATCTCCAAAGGTTGACGGATGGTGGTCAAACCTCCTCCTCCGGTAGATTGAAGGGTCAAATTCTTTACCTTGTTTTCGCCTTCAAAAAAATACAGGTTGGACGGCAAGGAAGAAGTAGAGAGTAATTGAATGTTCCCATTTTGTACGGACAATTGTCCCGTAGTATTCGAAGGATTGATCGAAGACGCTCCAGTCACAATCAGGTCGTTGCTACCGATAGAAAAATAGCTGCCCGCTCCCAACTCAATACCACCACCGCTGTTCAGTGAGCCTATTTTAATAGTTCTGGCCGCACCACTCTGATTGTCAATCGTAATCGAGCTATTCGTTCCGGCTGTAATTTTATAAAAGTTCTGATCGCTGTATATCGTAAAATTATGCGACTCTCCATCAGAGAACTGAAGGCCAACAAGGTTATCGGCAGGAACCGTAGGCGTAGTGGTACCCGTGATGATGTTACCTTTTACTTCAATAACAGTACCATTACCCGCAGCACCTTTTAACTCTACATTATTTCCTACGGTGAAGTCACCAGCTACTTCCAGAATACCCTGGGCAATGGTTTTTATTCCACTTCCTCTCAGCTCCAGATTTCCATATTTGGCGGCCGCCACACTGGTGTAATTCGTGTTGTAAATTACCTTGGAGGTAGCCGAAAGTACATCCAGATCCGGAGTTACGTTAGCGTTCACCGTTAAGGTAGCATTATCACCCAAATTGATTTTGCCGGTTATTGAATTAGTAAGTGAAAGACCAATGTTGTTTTTTACCGATACGCGGGATACACTACCCCCGATAGACCATGAGGAAGAGATGGTATTGTTGTTGGCCCGGATCACAAACTGTTGCCCGTTTAGGCTAAAACTAGTTGGTGCAGTGCCTGTGCCACCATTAATATCCGTTGTCCACGAACTCAATGACGTCAGATCCGCCCCGTTCTTGGAATAAAAAGTAGCTGGCCCCGGAGTAACGATGGGTGCGCCAGTGGATGCTGCGGATTCATTTCCATTTAAATCATACGCCTTTACCGTAAAGGTATAGGAAGTACTTAAAGATAATGCGGTGGTGAAATACGTAGTTACATTAGAGGTACCTAGTAGGTCTCCATTGGCATAAATCTTATACCCTGCTACCTGCACATTATCGGTAGAGGCAGTCCACTGCAAGCCTGCATTGGTATAAGTGTTGGTTACCACTGTCAGGTTGGTAGGTACCGTCGGTGCCTCACTATCGGGATCGGTAGTCGCATTTACCGGATCAGTAAAGGCTGACAATCCACCCGCTGCATTGATTGCTCTTATCTTGTAGAAATGCTGTGTTGCCGGTGTCAGTGAAGTGTCAGTAAAAGTTCTGAGGTCATCCGTAGTGATGGTAGCAACAATAGTATAGTTCACATTGTCCGTAGAACGATAGATCTCAAAATCATCGGTTGTAGAAACGTGGCTCCAGGTAAGTTGTATTGAAGACATGCCCATACTGCTGGCAACAAGGTTAGAAGGCACAAGTGGTGTAGTGATGGCCGGTGTTGAACCTGAGGAGAAAAAACTATCCGGAACGGGTGTCCAGGCCCCACTGCCTAATTTATATTCTAAGGTGAGGCATTCATCATCCACCAGATCATAGTAGATAATAGAAATAGGATAAAAAACATCAGTAGCAAGGGTATAATTAGTACTTGTTGCTTGCTGACAGGTATTTACTCCTGAAGAATTGGTGACCTGAGTAATTCGATTGGTGCTCGCCCAATTCGCTCCACTATTAATAGACAGCATTGTCCCGGTAGGAGTAGAAGCGAACATATTACCCCCACTTATAGAAAGGAAATTCACGTTCGTATTAGCTAACCCTATCGGCCGGGCTGTCCAGGAATTTTGTACGGTATAGGAAAACATATAAGCTCCGCTCGATGTACCTACAAAAAGGTTATTAGCTCCGTTACTTACTTGTGCAATAGATAATATAGAGGTATTGGTTAACCCCGTATTAATCGTACTCCAGTTTACTGTTGAACCAGATATAGCACTTATAAACAGTCCGCCTGCCGTACCCGCAAAGACGCTACTACCTTGAATATTCACACATCTTACATCGGTATTTGTTAAGCCAGTATTTTTCACACTCCAACTTCCGCCACTCACAGATAAAAACATGCCTCCTGCTGTAGCCGCGTAAATATTAGTACCGTTATTAGCAATATACCTTACGTTGGTGTTTGTTAAACCTGAATTCATGGCCGTCCAGGTGTCTCCATTATTAGTAGTTACAAATACACCTCCAGCGGTAGATGCATAAATGGTCGAACCGTTAACATTAAGATGTCTCACATCCAGATTAGTCAAATTGGTGTTTTTTTCTGTCCAGGTTACCCCTGCATCTGTCGAACGAAATACCCCCCCCGCTGTAGCAGCCAGAAAAGTAGTGCTAGTAACATTCAACATAAAACGAACATCTGTATTGGTCAGCCCATTACTGGATGAGGTCCATGCATTCCAGACACCCGTTGTCGTGTTAAAGGTCGCTTTAAATACACCCCCATTGGTAGCCGCAAAAGCAGTATTACTTATATTAGGATTAATATATCTGACCGTTGTATTGGTCAATCCAGTATTCATGGCCGACCAGTACGAATAGACACCTGGATAAGCCAGAGCAGTTGAAGTATTGCGGTATGGAAAGTTTGTTCCCAGGTAAAGAGCCGCAGCATCATTAGCACTGATACGGAACGAATACTGTCCACCAGTTGGCACCTTAAGATAACCATTGAATTTAAAGTTGAAATAATTATCCTGAACACGCGGGGCTATGGTCACATTATCCACATGTCCTGAATGTTCTTTATACCCCCAATCAATTCCATACACAGAGTTTTCAGGACTATGTAGATTTCCATCACCTACGTTATCCGGTGTATGTTCATAATCCAGCCCACTAAAAACAGTAGAAGCGGTCAATTGATTACTTGGCTGCGAAAGGTTATCATTATTATCTACCGCCTTTACGGTAAAAATATAATTGGTATTAAATGCAAGATCGGTAATCGTGTAGGTAGTATCTGCACTACCCGTGTCGATGGTGTTACCTCCGTAATAAATCAGGTATTTCTTTATACCTGAATTATCAGTTGATGATTCCCATCCCAGTTTAATAGAAGAAATACTGTTTACTATTTTCACTAAATTCTGCGGGGCACTTGGTGGAATAGTATCATCAAAAGTCTCTGCAACCAAATTGGAGGAATTGTATGGTGATGTGGCTGTATTATTCACGGCACGGATCTTATAGTAATACGTAGTATTAGGCACAAGTCCGGTATCATGATAAGCCACGACATCTTCTCCTACCAGTTTATAAAAAGTATAAGGCCCCGTAGGGTCGGTAGCCCGCTGGATTTCATAGCCTGTTTCATTGTTGGCGTTATCAGTCCAGAATAACTGAATACTCCCCGAGCCGGTTACAGTGGCCTGAAGATTGGTTGGAGCCGATAGCGTTGTTGGCGTACCCAATGTGACATAGATTGAGTTTGATAACAGACTAGGACAACCACTCAATTGCTTTACTTTCAAAGTCTGTGTAAGCGTAGTTGGATTCACGATATTCCACTGATTGAACGTGAGCTCCCGGTAACTGTTTTCTCCTGATTGTAAGGAACCGTTTTCGTACCAGTCCTTATCCAGATCGGCATCAGTGGGACCTTCAATTCGAATAGTATAGGAAGGAAGACTTGGAGAGTTAATGGCATTGATATCGGGTAAGTGAGGACTCGATGTAGTGGTAATCGTAGGAGTAATGGCGGCCGTCTCGCTTACTATTACAGGTTTTGACCATTGATTCCATTGCTCTTCAGTGGGTGTAGCCGAAATACGACTGAATCGTGCGCGATATGATCCTGCCGTTACAGCAGTGTAGGTATTACTTGTTGCTCCTGATATGATAACGCCATCTTTTTCCCACTGGTAGGCCAAAAAACCTGTCCCCACAGCCAATTGTGCACCTGCTCCGGTGGTAGGACATATTGTAGGATTCTGATAAAGAACAGTAATATCCGATTTATTGTGTGTGAGCATCCAGGAAAAGAAATCCGGTTCGGCATATGCAGTACCCCATACACCATGACCAATATTAGGATATACCGTATAGCGTACATCAGCACCAGCCGTTCTCAACTTGCTCACCATTTGTCCGGTCATGTTAGGTGAAGGAGACGTATCCAGCCCTCCCTGAAACATCCATAATGGAATAGGCACAGCTTTGTTTACCTGCGAATTAAAAATATCGTCACCTGCAGCTACTGTAGCTGACATTGGCAAGGCAGCAGCAAAAAGTTCAGGATTCGACTTTACCATGTACCAAACCGCCTGTCCCCCGTTTGACAATCCATGTATGTAAACCCGATTGGGGTCTACATTATACGTTTCAATCACTTTTTTCAGAATAGTTATTGCTGCTGTGGTTTGACTTCCATCATACCATTGGCCTACAGCCTGCTGTGGAATAAGAACAAAGCCTGGAAATGATTTGGTTGGCAAAGTGGGGTCTTCTGCTTTTTTTCCATTAGTAGCATATACGGCATTAAGGTGGGCCTGCCCCCCATGAATCAGATTCTTGTCATTATTGAGATACTCGTTGCTGGCCAGCTTTGCGGCTGTGGTAGATCCCGCGCCCTGGCCACTTTCACCTAATCCGTGCATGAAAATGATGAGAGGATACTTGTATGCCTCAGCCTGGTTGTATCCGACCGGAAATAAAAGTCGATAATTCATGACAAATCCATCGGTTACAGGTTGTCCTGTGCTCCATCGTGCACATAGCCAGCTTTCTGTATAACCGGGTTTAGTGATATCACCATTATAATATTGGCTATTCCACCCAGAAGTATAATCATAAAACGTCCATGTTTTATTAGCTGGAGCGGTGTCCCCATTATTAAGCCCATCGGTAGTCCGATTACTGAAGGTACCCGGTTCCAGAGTGATTACAGATTGAGCATTTGTATTCCAGGCCAGCAGGCAGAATACGACTAAGAGAGCGTACGGTTTTAGGGAATTCATCTTTCAGGTGAAACTTTGAAGAGATCGTCGGGATACATACCTGGGGGGTAAATACTGTAACCTGTGTAAAGATACGTTTCAATAATAAATTTTGGATTGCCTGGTCACAGGAATAATTTTATTAAAATAAGGTGCCATAATTCTTCCTCTTCAATCGTTTGTAGTGCAAGAGATAACTACTCTGCACACCTATCGCCTTCAAGATGTTGCTTTGGCCGTTGCCGCTGCTACAAACCTCAGCGAATACCACTATTTTAGCACATCGATGAAAAGACGGAAATTTTTGTTTGGGTCGCTGCTCACGGGTGGCGCTATTATGGCGTACGGTGCCTTTAAGTGGGTAAGGTGGAACAAGGAACCGGACGTGGATTTTCTTCACCACTCTCTGCCGCTACTCACCGCCCTGGCAGACACCATCATTCCCCAAACGGGAACGCCCTCGGCCAGCGAATGCGGAGTTCCGCAGGTAATCGTGCAGTTACTTACCGAATGTACCGATCTGCGCACACAGAACAAGTTCATACAGGGACTGAAAGAGGTGGAAACGCTGGCGACCGCTACATTTGGAAAACCGTTTGCTGTCTGTAACGGAGACCAGCGCCTGTCCTTGCTGAATGAACTGGATGAAAACGATAAAATCATGGAAGGAAGAACAGGACGGGTACAGGCTTTTTTTACTGGTAAACCCTTTACCATCACCTTAAGGGAATATTGTATCATTGGCTACTTCACTTCTGAAGGTGGAGCTACACAGGCACTTCGCTATGCCCACGTGCCAGGTGCCTATACTGCCTGCCAGCCCTATGCTTCGGGCGAAAAAGCATGGGCAACCCGATAAACCTAACATCCCTTTCATTAAATCAACTTGAACCTGTTTAATTTTATGTAACCATGATAGAGAATCGTGATTTTATCATTGTAGGACTTCAGCCGTGGGATATTGCCATCGGTAGTAATTGCAAGAACATTGCCACCGAGCTAAGCAAAAAAAACCGTGTGCTGTACGTTAACACTCCGCTCGATCGGATCACCAGTATCCGTGATAAGCACCTGCCAGAAGTACAAAAAAGGAAAGCGGTAATTGCTGGTAAAGAGAACGGTCTGATCAAAGTAAGCGACAATCTTTGGACGCTCTATCCCTCTTTCATTACCGAAAGCATCAACAAGCTGCCAGCCGGCTGGCTTTACAACCTGCTCAACAAACGAAACAATAAACGCTTTGCACGCGAGATAAAAAAAATACTCGGTCAGCTTGGTTTTAAAAACGTGATTCTATTCAACGACAGCCTGATGTTTCAGGGCTTTTACCTGAAAGAATTACTTGATCCTGCACTGGCCATTTACTACATCCGCGATAACCTGGTCACACAGCCCTATTTTAAAAAACATGGTGAAGCAATGGAGCCTGCCCTGGCAGCCAAATACGATGTGGTCGTTTCCAATTCTGACTACCTGGCACAATGCCTGCGCCCGTCCAATAGCAAATCATTTATGATCGGCCAAGGTTGTGATTTCACTTTGTTTGATTTTGCTAGGGTACTTCCGGGCAAGCCCGATGATCTTAAGGATATCCCCTCTCCTGTTATTGGCTATGTGGGATTTTTAACGGGTATGCGGCTGGATATCAAACTGCTCGAATACCTGGCCACAAACCGTAAAAAATATAGCTTTGTACTGGTAGGCCCGGAAGACGAAGAATTCAAAGCATCGGCTTTGCATCACTATCCCAACATCTATTTTCTGGGTGCCAAAAGTGAAGGTGAACTGGTACAGTATGTCAATGCGTTTGATGTGTGTATCAACCCGCAGCTCAACAATGGCATGACGATAGGTAACTACCCACGCAAGATTGATGAATACCTGGCGATGGGCAAACCTACGGTGGCCACAAAAAATGAAACCATGGCGTTTTTCAAAGAGCATGTTTACCTGAGTGAGGGGTATCAACATTACGCAACCCATCTGGATGAGGCACTACAAACTGATACCGAACAGAAAAAACAGGCTCGCATTGCCTTTGCCCGCGGGCATACCTGGGCTAATAGTGTAAGTAAATTGTACGAGGTAATTGAAAAGGAAAACAAATAGCTTAGTTCTTTTTTATGCATCTCAATATCAAGTCTAAAGAACAACATACCTACGATGCCATCGTGATTGGCTCGGGCATCAGCGGTGGATGGGCCGCAAAAGAGCTCGCAGAAAAAGGATTGAAAACCCTTGTACTGGAGCGTGGCCGCAATGTAGAGCATGTGAAAGACTACAACACCGCCTTTCTTCATCCATGGCAATTTAAAAACCGCTTGCTCAATAGTGAAAAAGACAAGGAGGATGATCCGATACAAAGCCTCAGCTATGATGAAGGCAGCAAACATTTTTTTGTCAGGGACAAGGATCATCCTTACCTGCAGGACAAACCCTTTCACTGGATAAGGGGCTATCAGGTGGGAGGCCGGTCCTTAACATGGGGCAGAGCATGCTATCGGTGGAGTGATCTTGATTTTGAAGCCAATGCAAAAGAAGGAATTGCCGTAGACTGGCCTATACGCTATAAAGACATCGCCCCCTGGTATTCTTATGTCGAAAAATTTATTGGGCTAAGCGGACAAAACGAAAATCTACCTCATCTTCCTGATGGGGAATTTATTCCGGCTATTCCAATGAATTGCCTGGAGGAGCATTTGTCTCAATCTGTTTCGAAATATTTCCCCGAACGATTGGTAACACCTGCACGAGTGGCCAATCTAACACAAGCTGTAAATGGAAGAGGCCCTTGCCAATACAGAAATCTTTGCAATCGGGGTTGTCCTTTTGGTGCCTACTTCAGCAGCAATTCTTCTACCCTACCTGCGGCAATGGCTACGGGTAATCTCACTGTGCGTCCATTTTCCATCGCAAGTGAAGTGCTCTTCGATAAAGAAACAGCACGGGCCACCGGAGTGCGTGTGATTGATACCAACACGAGGGAAATCATCGAATTTTACAGTAAAATCATATTCATCAATGCCTCTACTATACCCACTACAGCCCTGTTACTAAACTCGGTATCGGACACCTTTCCTGATGGTTTGGGTAACAGTAGTGGCCAGATAGGGCATCATCTGATGGATCACTTCCTCACCACAGGCGCTGAAGGTATTCACGAAGGGTTTAAAGACCAGTATTATTCCGGGCGCTCACCTGGAAGTATCTACATACCTCGCTTCAGAAACATCAGCGCAGAAACCATGCATGAAGAGTTCAAAAGAGGATATGCTTTCCAGGGCGGTGCATTCCGCGAAAACTGGCTGGATAAAATGAATCACATGACTGGATTCACTCCTCAGCTGAAAGAACAACTTACTACCCCCGGTGACTGGCGCATCTGGATTGGTGGCTGGGGAGAAACGCTTCCCTACTTTGATAACACCGTGACATTAGCCAAAGAACAGAAGGATCAATGGGGACTACCACTGGTGAGAATAAGTATGGAGTATCATGAAAACGAAGCCAACATGAAGAAAGACATTAAGGCTACCGCATATGAAATGCTGGATAAAGCCGGATTTAAAAATATCCATGCCTTCAGCTATGATACTCCGGGTGGTGCTGCGGTACATGAAATGGGGACAGCGCGTATGGGTCACGATCCCAAAACATCGGTATTGAATGGCTTTAATCAAATGCACGATGTTAAGAATGTATTCATTACCGATGGAAGCTGTATGACTTCCTCCGCAACCCAGAATCCGTCACTTACCTATATGGCACTAACCGCTCGTGCCTGTGATTATGCAGTTAGTGAATTGAATAAGAGAAATCTGTAAAAAGACTTCTCTTATTCAACGATCAATATCCAGGTATCTTTAAATTGAAAACGGGTAATCTTACGAAGATTATCTCTTTGTTTCTTTGCTACCTCCAGGTCATTTTCGGTGAGTATATACACATAGTGAAGTTTCTTAACCGAGTTATAGCCGATGTTTGTTTTATATCCGGCATACAGCATTTGTGTGCTGTATTTTATTGCATTCTGAGAATCACTGAACACCCCCACAATAAGATAGGTACCTTTCTTCAATTCATCAGGATTATCATTAACCTGAGCAGGTAATACCTGAACATCTTCGTGCACGGGAACCGGAGTGATCGATTTAGAATCCGGCACAACAACGATTTCCTTTGGCTCAACAGGTTCTTGTTTTTTCTCCTCTTGTATTTCTACAGGTGTAACTACCTTCACCTCCTCTTTTTCCGGTTCCGGTTTAGGCTCCTCTTTCACGATCACCTCTTTTTCAGATTCTACAGGCTCATTCACTTCTGGCTCTTGTGGTTCTTCGGGCCTGCTCACGATTTCCTTATGACGATTTACGCGCTGTTTGCCGATCTTGATGCCCAAACGAAATTCATGTGTGTTATTGGTAAGTTGAGCGACCTGTTTGGTGCCAAACTCGTAAGAATAACCGAACTGAAACGTCTTGTTGATTTGAAGGCCCAGATAGGCAGAAGCTCCATAGTCCGGCCGATAGAGCCCACCCACCCAAAGGAAGTCTTTATAATACAGAGTTCCATAACCTTCAAACTCGGCCTTGCGGCTGGTATTATACTGCATGGTACGATACAACAACAAGGGCTGCAATCGGAAATCCGGGCCAAGATCAAACTTGTAACTCACGGATGATATCGTGGTGTTGAAGGCATTGAAAGCTATTTTTTGAAAAGATTCTGAACTGATCGTATTTTGTCTGAACAGTTGCGGAATCGAAAAACCAATACTCAGTCTGCGAATCTGTAAGTTGAAACCCGCCTGTCCTTCTGCAAAAAAACTTTTATCCAGGGCACGTGACAATGCAGGGTCATTGGTATTGCCCGCTTCATCCAGGTTAATTGACGTACGACCTACACCACCCGACATTCCAAAACTAAGAAAAGCTTCGTCTCCCAACCCCACAGCATAACTTAATGATGCCTGTGCCGAAGTAGTGGTAAGCAGCCCTCTTTTATTGTTATAGATATTAACACCGGTTGCCAGTTTTCTGGAAATAGGATAAATAAAACTCATCTGAGAAAACACCGGGGCACCCTCCAGCCCGGCCCATTGCTGACGATAAATCAAGTTAAGCTCTGCTCGATCTTTGGCAGCCATAAAGGCAGGGTTATAGAAATAAGGCTCTACATAGTAGTGATTGTAGGTAGGTAGGTCAGGCGCCTGAGCATATCCTGCTACCACAGCCATAGCGAAAAGAACACTTAAAAAGTAGTTGTTCAACATGTCCTTATCGTATTAAAGTAACACTTCCTGATTTTCGCTTTCCTCCACATTCAAGCACAAAGTAATAGGCTTCTTCGGGCAACGGCTTACCATTAAAATTCCCATCCCAGTTATTCTGGTACCCTTCTGTCGTCAGCAACCGATTTCCCTTGCTATCAAAAATAATCAGTTTGCAGGTGGCCAGTTTACTTATGTCCGGATCCAGTTCCCAAAAGTCATTCTGACCATCCCCATTAGGCGAGAAGAATTTTTTGTAGTCGACGATAATTTCATCACCGATAGTTACGGTTACTTCATCTGATCCTGATTTTCCATGAATGTTGGTTACGGTGAGTTCAAATACATAAGTACCCTTAGCCAGCCCATCGACATTCAGGGTATCAGTGTCTGCCCCGGCGAGTAAACTTGATTCACCGGAGATTTGTTTCCAGGAGAATTTATTTACGATCACTTTATCTTCGAAAGTTCCGATTAAGCGAGTGGTTTTAGTTCCCAGTGATAGAAGTTGATCCGGACCCGCATTCGCGATAG
Organism: Flammeovirgaceae bacterium; assembly: GCA_023251155.1. Lineage (GTDB taxonomy): Bacteria > Bacteroidota > Bacteroidia > Cytophagales > Cyclobacteriaceae > ELB16-189. Next base: position 27,481 of record JAHEZH010000020.1, read on the forward strand.
GCGGATCTTGATCAATTAGTGATTCCGGGTTAGGGCTTACTCTGACAGCTACTTCGTCTGAGCTCGCACTTCCGCTATTGTCAGTTACGATAAGGCGATAAATATAGGTTCCCACTACCAGCGAGGTAAGCGATAAATTCGCGGTTGCATTTCCGGATTCACTGGCAGAAGAAGGGCCAGAGACTTTCGTCCATAAATAGCTGGCAATTGATCCATCCGAATCCGTACCTGATCCCTGGAGTACAACACTGTTTTCAGGTAGTGTAAGTGATACATCTGCACCGGCACTGGCAACAGGTGCCAGGTTAAATGTTTGAGGCAGTACGACCACCTTCACTTCATCCGTTGCCTTGAGTCCGTCATTATCCGTTACCGTAAGTTGAAAGGAATAGCTTCCTTCTGTCATGGCTGAAACCAAAAGACTTGCCGTAGTGGCATTAGCAAGTGTGGCTGCGGGGCCGCTTAGTTTCTCCCACAGATATCCAGCGATTGTTCCATCAGCATCGCTACCTGACCCGGTAAGTGTGACCGTGTTTATAGGAAGCTTGATGGACACATCTGCTCCTGCATCGGCTATGGGGGCAACATTGGTTCCTGCCGCTTTCACTTCTACATCAACTACTGCAGAACCGATCGCTCCTTTATCGTCGGTAGCCGTCAGGCGGAATACATAGTTTCCTTCCTGGAGATTGGTCAGGCTTAGCGCAGGCGTAGTAGCATCCTCCATGGTAGCATTTCCACCCGAAACTTTTGTCCACACATAAGAAGCAATAGTACCATCCGGATCGAAAGCAGTTCCGGTTAGTTTTGTACTATTCTCAGGAAGTACAAGGGAAACCGGCGTTCCTGCACTTACTACGGGTGATTGATTGATGGACGCACTCAACACTTGTAGCAGCACGTCATCAGTCGAAGTAGCACCATCATTATCCGTTACAGTCAACCGGAAAGTGTATGTACCTTCTATCAACGAAGCAACCGTAAGTGTGGCATTGGTAGTATTTAAGAGAACACCTGTTGGCCCGCTTAGTTTTGACCATAAATAACTGACAATAGTACCGTCAGGATCACTGCCGGTTCCTTCTATGGTAGCAGAGGAGGTGGGGAGATTCACAGCCTGGTCGGGGCCGGCATTTGCTACCGGCAATTGATTAACACCGGCAGCATTTACAGTAATTACAACATCGTCACTGCCTGAAGAAGAGTTATTGTCCCCTACGGTTAATCGAAATACATATGTACCCTCAATCAGATCAGTAAGTGAAAGCGTAGGGGTTGTTTCGTTTAAAAGACTGGCTGCCGGACCAGATAATTTTTCCCACTTATAGCTTTGTATGGTGCCATCTGGATCACTGCCACTTCCAAACACCGTGGTTGAATTCACAGGCAGAGTTAATATCTGATCAACACCTGCAGAGGCAGTGGGCGCCTGATTTACTGTCTCGGGAAGCACATTGACCGTGACATCCGAAAACGCAGTCAACCCACCATTATCAGTAACAGTAAGACGAAACACATAAGTAGCCTGTAAAAGATTGCTTAAGGATACTGACGGGGTTGTTTCATTCTGAAGTGTTGCTGAGGGACCACTCACTTTTATCCACAGATAGGAAGCGATGGAACCATCCGGATCAGAGCCGCTGCCCGTCAATACCGTAGCGTTAACGGGTAACGCGATTGTTTGATTTACACCTGCATAGGCACTGGGGGGTTGATTGACCGTAGCCGCATTAACGGTAAGTGTCATCTCATTATAATCTGAATCGCCACTATTGTCTGTTACGGTAAGCCGGAAGACGTAAGTGTTAGACGAGAAAACGGTGATCGAAACAGTAGCGTTATTGGCATTGGTAAGGGTTGCTCCTGGGCCGCTTATCTGGGTCCACGCATAGGATACGATAGTACCATCATTATCTACTCCTGATCCTGTAAGGTTAATGGTAGTAGTGGGCAAAGTCAACAAGCGATTACCTCCGGCATTGGCAACAGGTATTTGATTTGCCGCGTTCACGGTCACCTTTACTTCATCCCACCCCGAGGCACCCACATTATCCGTAACCATGAGCCTGAAGTTATACGTACCTGCTATCAATCCCGAAACACTCAGTGTACTTGTTGTGGCATTGGTCAATGTAGGTGTAGACGGACCGGATACTGTGGTCCACTGGTAATTTGAAATCGTGCCATCCGCATCCGTTCCTGCTCCTGCAATACTTACTGAATTAGTGGGAAGATTAATGATAATGTCCGGCCCTGCATTGGCAACTGGAGCAGTATTGCTCAACGAAACCGTCACGGTAGCCTCATCAAAATTGGTAGCACCCTTGTCGTCCGTCACTGTAATGCGAAACACATAAACACCGGCCACCAGATTGGATAAGGTTACATTGTTGGTATTTTGATTCGTAAAGGTATAAGTGGCTGGACCGCTCTGCTTTGTCCATGCAAATGTGATCGTTCCATCCGCGTCATATCCGCCACCATAAAGCGTTACTGTATTGTTCGGAAGAATGAGCCCTTTATCAGGCCCCGCAAATACCGTAGGGATCTGGTTGACCACGGCAGACTGTACAGTAACTACTACCAAGTCTGTGCCTGTTGCCCCCTTATTATCCGTAACGGTAAGTTGAAAAGAATAAGATCCGGGAATAAGTTCATTAAGTGTTAATGATGCTGTATTGGCATTCAACAATGTCACCGTTGGCCCAGAAAGTTTAATCCAGCTGTACGAGGCTATTGTTCCATCATTATCTGTACCCGAGCCATTGAGAATTGTGGAATTGACAGGCAGTGCCACCAGCTGATCTGAACCGGCATTAGCTATAGGAGAATTATTGACTGGCAAGGCATTCACTGTCACTTTTACTTCGTCTATTCCGGTGGCTCCCAGATTATCAGTCACAGTCAATCGATAGATATATGCCCCCTGAATCAGATTACTTACAGATAAAGTCGCATTAGTGGCATTAGCCAGTGTGGAGGTGGAAGGCCCACTGACCTGCACCCATGCGTAGGAAGCAATGGAGCCATCGATATCGCTACCTGCTCCTGAGATGGAGGTCGAATTGGTAGGCAACGTAATCGCCAGATCAGCACCGGCATTGGCCGTTGGTGACTGGTTGGAGGCCACCACAGTGACATTCACATCATCAGTACCGGTAGCTCCTTTATTATCCGTTACCGTAAGGCGGAAAGTGTACAACCCCGCTACAAGATTAGTTACTACCAAAGTAGAAGAAGTGGTATTAGTGAGTGTAGCTGAAGGGCCGGCCGTCTTCTCCCACAGGTAAGAGACAATGGTACCATCAGCATCGGTACCCGAACCTGCTAGGTTAGTACTGTTGGTTGGTAAATTGATGATTTTATCAAGCCCTGCCGATGCAACTGGAACCTGATTGGCAGCAAGCGGGTTGACTACTACACTTATTTCTTTGTAGGAGGAAGCTGTCTCATTGTCGGTTGCTGTTAAGCGGAATACGTACGTGCCCGCTACCAAAGCCGAGGCAGACAATGTGGCTGTCGTTGTTCCTCCCAATGTTGCAGTAGACGGACCAGATTGCTGTGTCCAAAGGTAGGAGGCAACAAAACCATCAGTGTCACTGACCACCGCTACAATGTTGGAACTGTTGGTAGGTAAAGTCAGCGATAAAGTAGTGGCAAGGGTAATCACCGGAGCAACATTCACGGTTGCCGGATTGACCGTAACGTTGACATCGTCAAAAGAAGAGTTGCCGCTATTATCCGTCACCGTAAGCCGGAACGTATAAATCCCCTGGGCCAGATTAGAAAAAGTGGCAGTGGGTGTATTGCCATTGGTAATGGTAGCGGTACCTCCGGATGTTTTCTGCCATGAATAACCGACTACCGTTCCATCCGAATCAATACCACTTCCGGTAATGGTTATGGTGTTGGTGGGTAAGGTGATGGCTTTGTCCGCCCCGGCATTGGCAGTAGGAAAACTACTTTTTGATTTTGTCAAAAGCCACTCATACAGATTGGGGTTATGATAAGTATGATCCGGTTTAAAGGCTCTGTCCCAGGAATTATGCCCCACTCCGGGATAGCTTACCCATTTATATTCAGCTGTAGGTACAGGAGAAGTACAGTTGGTGATGGATTGAAAGTTAGCGTATCCAACGGTATAAGGAATGGTCGTATCGCTTTCACCGTGAAATCCCCACACCGCTATTTTGCGTCCGGAAATAGTACATCCATATCCGTTATCATATCCTGCAATAACTGCTGCTGCTGCAAAAATATCTGAGGTTGCTCCCAATCCGGTATATACGCCATTACCTCCTAAACTTAACCCGGTCAGGTATACGCGGTTGGGGTCAATGCGATAGTTTTCCGGGCCTTTCATCACATAATCAAACACGCCTTGTAGTGTTCCTCCCCACCATCCGCCAAATGATGTACCCAGCTGAGGAGATATGACAATAAAACATTCCTCCACTCCATTTACTGTAAAGCACATGTTATGACCATTCTTCATTTCTTTCGGAGGGCCACCTGCTTTAAGTTTTTCAAGATCAGCCGGAGATCCGCTTCCTCGTTCGCCAAGTCCATGCAAAAAGAACATGACTGGATATTTCTTGGTGGTGTTGGTGGAATAGTCGGGCGGGAGATGTTCCAGATAACCGGTACCACCGCTGGTTTTCTTAGCGGTTTGTACGGCCGGAGTCTGGGCAGAACTATTTATGCTATTTCCGAAAATCAGAATGAAATTTACGGCCAATAGGTATAAATGAATCTTTTTCATTTGGGTGTGGGTGGTAATCTTGATCCGTGAATGGTATTGGTCTTGTCTATAAATTAGGCAAATAAGGGAATAAATTGAAACTCAAGCTTTTGTTAACATAGGTAAACTCATATTTTCTCGGCAGCAAACGATTTCGGTCACGTTTAACCGGTGTATACCTTTCAGGTCAATAAAGTGTCCTTGTACAGGCCGATTATTTGTCTGGCAGAGTTCTCCCAGTTAAAAGAAGCAATTCTATTCAATCCACGTTCTGCACACGCATGGTAATAGTCCTGATCATTCATCATTTTCTCTATCCCTGCAGCGATACTGATGATATCGAACGGGTCTGCCAGGTGAGCGGCATCTCCGGCAATTTCCGGCATTGAGGAGGTGTTGGAAGTAATCACCGGAGTACCACACGCCATGGCCTCCAGTATCGGCATACCAAAACTTTCTCTTTTGGAGGTATACAAAAACAAGTGAGCCAGATTATAAATAGCCGGCTGGGTGTGGAATGCAATGTACCCCACTGTAATCACCAATGCCCTGATTTTTGGTGCCAGTTGCAGGCTATCCAGCATTTCTTTTACCTGCACTTCAAACCCGCCCGCGATCACCAGCGGAATGGGGTGTTCCGTTTTCTTCGCATATTCCAGGTATCCTTTTACGGTTGCCTCACTGTTCTTCTTTTCAGCTGAGCTTCCAAAAAACAGAATGAATTTATCGGGCAGCTGATACTTCTGTTGTATGGGTGCCAGTTCTGCCCGGTCCATTTTTTTGAACGAAGTATCTACCGCATTGTAAACCACCTCCAGAAGATTCGGGTCTACTTTCAGATGAGAGATGATCGTGTTCTTTTCAAACTCCGAAACCGTAATTACTTTTTTAACCTTCTTTAAGATACGGGGAAGCAACAACCTCCGGTAGAGGTTTCCGAAATTCTGATAATTGCTCCCGCTGAAATCCGTCTTCTCCATAAAAATAATATCATGAAGTGTAAGGATGACCGGCACACTTACGAAGAGGGGTGCCGTGTTGGCCGTGCAATGAAGCAGGTCTATTTTTTCTCTACGTACAGCGCGTGGCAATTTGATCTGCTCCCATTCGGGGAAAGAGCTGGCTTCTATTTCACATATCTTAAAATTCGATGTTTCAGAGATGCATTTATTATCTACATCTTTCCGTACAAAGATTACATACTCATTTTCTGTATCCATGCGCTGAAGGCATCGGATGATTTCCAATGCTACAATTTCCAACCCGTGCTTCTTCTCTCTGAAAAGTCGTTGAGCTTCAATTCCTATTCTCATAGTTTTATTTCTTTTGAAGAGGTTCAAGAGACACACTTTCTAACCTGGTAATGAATGGTGTTCTTTTGTAGATACCGATGTTTCTGATATTCCAGAATATAGCGCTGATAAACGAAGACAGGTGCTGAAACTGGAAACGAATCAGGTACTGAAGCACATTTTTAGGAATTGTAAAAACGGTGAAGTAGACAAAGAAACATACGCTGTCAAAAAGCCGGGTATTCCTTCGCATAAAAAGAATCCGGTTACGATTGTTATAGTACACCTTCATGGGCGAAGACTTGCCCATTGAGATCGATTCTTTATGCAGAATATACGCCTGTGCCTGGTAGTAAATGTGATATCCTTTCTTTACCGTCTGCGCCGACCAGTCCAGTTCCTCATAGCACAGAAAAAACTGCTCTGAAAAAATACCCACGCGCTCTAGCACCTCCCGTTTCACCAGCATGGCGGCACCATGGGCATAGTTGGTGTATCCTGCGGTATCGTACTGACCACGGTCTGTCTCTCCATCACCTACCTGGCCGTTTCGTCCGGTAAACGAATTGATTTTATTGTAGCCGGCAAACTGAATTACCTCGGGATGCGCAAAATACTTGATCTTGGGGCTCACCATACCAATGGATGCATCCTTCTCAAAAGGTGCCATGAGTTTTTCCAGAAAATCGGCATGTGCTATTTCGGTATCGTTATTGACGATAAGCACATAATCTCCCTTGGCCAGCTTCATACCCAGGTTATTACCTCCCGTAAAACCCAGGTTTTTATTGCTACGGTAGGCATTCACGAAAGGAAACTCCTGCCGCAACGCATCGTTGTGATCTTCTTTCGAAGCATTGTCGATCAGAATAACTTCAAAATGACGGTAGGACAGTAGGGACAGCGATTTCAGAAACTCACGAGTCACCTGATACTGATTATAATTAATCGTAATGATTGATACTAAAGGAAGCTCGGCCATTATTTCTAATGCTGTTTATGCGGGGTATGAATAAATTTCTTATCGGCCCCTTTGAGTTTAAAGTGAACTGCCAGGATAATGAGAAACGCTTTTGGCAGCTGAAGAATGGCTTTAAAAAATGCCTTGTTGTAATGGGAAGCCGGGATTGCCAGTGCAAAGCTCACTCCGTAGAGTGTCAGTAACACGATCCAGTACCAGAAAGGTAAATACAGTAAACGATGGAAAACAATTGCTGTCATCGTCACGATACCCAGTACACCCAAGTTCATCATACGTGGCAATTGAATGCTGAACAGTACAGTGATATTGAAGATCGAAAAGTCACCACGGAACAATGCCTTTACTCCCTTCACAAAATCATTCCTCAGGTGAGTATAGTGGCCCGACATCCATCGGGTTCTTTGGTTTTTGAATACCTCCGGGTTATCAATTTTCTCGTCCAGTACGATGGCATTATTAAGATAATGAATCTTGATCTGTTGCTCCAATAATTTAATCTGCAGCTCTTTATCCTCTACCACCGAATCAATGGTGTTCATAATATCCCTGAGCAGAACAAAATTGAAAGCCATACCTGATCCGATCAGCGGACAGGATAATCCCAGAGCTGCTGCCCCTTGCCGGTTGATGTGGTTGGCAATGGATTCACTTAATCCATCCAGAATGGCAAAAGACGTATTCCGGTTCTTTGCCATACGCCTGCCCTGAATGGCGCGCCAGCCGTTGTTATAGCATTTATTTATTTTCTCAAGGAAATCAGGCTGCATGATATTGTCTGCATCAAGAATTACCGCGACTTCATATTCGGTGTACTTATTCAATACACTCTGCAGGGATTTCACCTTGGTGCTGCGTTCGAATTTTACTTCATGAACGATCACGTCCAGTTGCTTCAATGCCGCGATGGTGGTGTCCTTCAGCGTATCAGCTATGATGATCACATCATAACTTGCTTTCGGATAAGATTGATTCAATGCTTCCCGTGCTACGTTAATGATCACCACATCTTCCTTGTACGCAGGAATAATCACTGCCATTTTGTGGTGATGCGTTCCGGCAACGGAAAGAAAGGAAGGAATCCGGTAGAATAACCCCGCTACAGAGAAGGTAAGACTATAAGAAACAGCAAAAACGAAATAACTGAAAACCAGTAGTTCTATCCACATCTCTGATTAAAAATTACGCAGATACTTCCTGGGAAAGAGCGGGCAATGTTTTGGCAATCAAAACCATGTCCTTCTGGAAAGAGTTGCTCTTTGCATACTGAACGTCCAGCGCAATGCGCTCTTCATCTGACAAATCCTTTTTACCTCTTTTGGTTACCTGCCACAGACCTGTAATCCCCGCCGCGGTCATGAAACGCATGGCTGACTGATCTTTTGTAAGACGTTGTGCTTCATATAAAGGCAGTGGTCTGTTACCCACCACCGACATGTCTCCCTTCAGCACGTTCACTAACTGAGGCAACTCATCGAGGCTGGTATTTCTAAGAAAATTACCGAAACGGGTGATACGAGGATCATTTTTGATTTTAAAGAACACCGATGCATTGGCATCGCCTTCTCCACCGTATTGATTCAGGTGTTGCAGTTTGCTGAGTTCAGCATCAGCACCAACACGCATTGTTCTGAATTTCAGGAAATTAAATACCTTATAACCGCTTCCCGCACGTTTTGAGATATAAAAGATAGGGCCTTTCGACTCCAGCTTTACAATGATCGCGATCAAAATCATGATCGGGCTCAGCAGAATCAGGGCAGTCAGTGAAGTAACAATATCAAATGCTCTTTTGGAGAAGGAAATTTTGAATTTAAAAGCTTCGGGCTTGGGCAATGCCTTCTCCTTGGAGAATTTTTTGAAGCGTTTCAGAAAGTTGATCCAGTAGTCAAATCCTTCCGGGTGGATCTCGGTGGTAAAGCAGTCATCCGCACCGTTTTTAAGAATGAGCTTCTTGATCTCCACGTTCACATCATCGCTTACCACAAGTAACGGAATGGCAAAACTGTTCATCAACTCGCTCACCAGAAGTAGCTGCTTGAAGAAGAAGCCGTCAATCTGGTCGGAATACAACACCACCGCATCCGGAAGTTTTTCTGCGGGAATACTTTTGAGGTTACGCAGTTCATCTACCGAATGAATCACCTCCGCGTTGGGAAATGAATTTTTTAATACCGTCAGACTGCCTGACAGTGACAGAAACATCAAATGATTTTTAGAGACTTGTTTTTCAGAGGTCACTCCTGCTGCGGTGGGTTCTGAAAGTAATGTTGTTGTCATATCTCTTTAAACTAAAGTTTGCTTCGCTTTTAGTACTTTATTAATTGCTTCGACCAGTTGAGGAGGATCGAACGGTTTTTCTAAATATCCTTTTGCTCCTGCGGCCAGACAATCTTCTTTCGCTTTCGGATTAATCGACCCGGTAACCATGATTACTGGAATCGAATTAAATGCTCCACTCGAATTCAGTGTTTTAAGAAAACTCAGTCCGTCAATATTTGGCAAATCCAAGTCACAAAGTATCACATCCGGCAAATTTCCATTGGTCAACCATGCCATTGCCAAAAGTCCATCTGTAGCAATTGTGACATTAAATCTTTCCTTTAGAATCCGTTCCAGAAGCCACCCCAGCGGCTCATCGTCCTCAATCACTAAAATGTCATACCTCATACTTTTCGTATGTATCTTAGACTATTCGAAGTTTGGAGGCTTTTCAGGTGAAATAATCGATTTTTATCCATCAAATGCATTCAAAACACGTCAGAACCGATTAATCCGACTTCAAGCCTATAATAGTCACTCGAATTTAATACAATTTCTGACCATTACTTACATCACAAAGCATTAATAAATTAAGAAAGAATTAGTAACCGTTTGTAATCAATTTATTCGCATTTATTATCTGCAAATATTTTTGAATAAGTCTAACCATCAACCAAACAGGAACTCAATATCACTGCGGGATAAGCTTTTGACAAAACCGGCATCTTCCTGAATCAATTCATCTGCCAGCATCTGTTTGCGCTCCTGTAACTGGAGTATTTTCTCCTCCACAGTGTCCTTGCAAATCATCTTGTAAGCGAACACTTTACGCTTCTGGCCGATACGGTGCGCCCGGTCTATGGCCTGTAGTTCGGCTGCCGGATTCCACCACGGATCAACAAGGTAAACATAGTCGGCAACGGTCAGGTTAAGCCCCACTCCGCCCGCTTTCAGTGAAATCAGGAAGGCTTTTACGCTTTCGTCTTCCTGGAAACGGCTTACTTCTTTTCTACGGTTGTCCAGTGAGGTGCTTCCATCCAGGTAGCAGTGGCTGATACCTGCTTCTTCAAAGCTTTCTCTGATGAGGTGGAGCATCTCCGTAAACTGAGAGAAGACCAACAATTTATGAATACCCGCATTTTCCTGAATCTCCCGAATGAGCTCTTCTGTCTTCACAGAATGGACAAAATTTTCGGTTTCCTGCTTTGTCACCAGCTTGGGATGGTCGCAGATCTGGCGCAGGCGAAGTAACCCTTCAAGCACATACACGCTGGATTTGCCCATCCCCTCTTCATCAATTCGCTTGAGAAGCAATTTCTTGTAATTATCGCGGTATTCGTTGTAGATTCTGCGCTGTTCAGGCTCCATCGTACACCAGAGCACCGTGATGGTTTTATCAGGAAGATCTTTGGCTACCTGCTCTTTGGTACGCCTTAACGTAAAGGGATGAATGAGTTTTTTGAGGTATTGGGTACGCTCTTTATTTCCCTGTTTATCAATGGGTTGAGCAAATTCACTGTTAAAAAACTCACGTGTGCCCAACAAGCCCGGGTTGACAAAATTGAACTGGGCAAACAAGTCGAAGGTATTGTTTTGAACCGGTGTACCACTGAGGATCACTCGGTTCACCGATTGCAGTTGTTGTACCGCTTTGGTAATACGGGCATCCGGGTTTTTTATCGCCTGACTTTCATCTAATATGATGTACTGCCAGAGGAAATTGCTCAGATGTTCGATATCATTACGTACTACGCCATAAGTAGTGAGAATCACATCGTATTCGGAGAAGTGCGTCTCTGTAAAATCGCGCTGAAGCCCATAGTGGGTAAAGAATTTCAACGAAGGGCAGAATTTCTGTAATTCACTCTCCCAGTTGAAAATGAGTGAAGTGGGGCATACTACCAGTTGCGTACTTCCCGGATATTTCTCTTTCACAAACTGCAGGAAAGTAATGGTCTGTAAGGTCTTTCCTAACCCCATATCGTCCGCCAGACATCCACCCCACCCTAACTCATCGAGCGACTGCAGCCACTGAAACCCCGACTGCTGATACGGACGCAACGATGCTTTGATCTCAGCCGATACCGCTACTTTTTCAATCTTGTCGTACTCCAGCAGTTTCCGGTTACGCTTCTCAATGTCCTGCTGTACTGTTTTGTCAGCGGTCTTATCCAGTATGTCTTCCAGCAGGGTATAATGCAGCTTGCTCACTTTGAGCACCCCGTTTTCTTCCGTACTGGTACGCAGTAATAAACTATACTGACTTACCCATTCATCAGGTATATGGGCCAGCATGCCGTCTTCCAGCATGATGGTGTCTTGTTTGTTAAGTATGGCTCGGCGGATGTCTTTTAAAGGAATGATTTGATTCCCCCAACTGATCGTGACTTTCAGTTCAAACCAGTCTGGGGTATCGTGCGCTTCAATATCAAAGCGTGGCACATCAGTAGTGTATCGGAATTTCTTCAGCTCCTGAAAGCCATGCACGGAATATCCTTCTTGCTGTACTTTGCGCAGCATAGTGATGAACCAGCCCTGCTTCATAACATCCGCAAAAGGCAGATAGTAATACTGGTTGTTTCGCTGTTTGCCAAAAGAAGCATGCAATGTGCGCAGGTATTCGTACAACTTCACTTCTTCTTCCTTCTTTCGCTGCACAATGAGCAGTTTCTTTCCTGATTCAGTAATGTGATGAGGTTCTTCACTGTAGTCAATTACATCATCGCCATAGGCAAACTGCGGACGAATCATCAGGTTACTCTCATTCAGTTCGCTGAGTAAAATGCGTGCCTGAGGTGCCCCATCAGCCAGCTCAATGTTCAGCTTATCGCCAATGGTTATTTCATAGGTGCCTAACCACGGCAGAATGTATTTTTTAACTACTTCTTCTTTGATGCTTACCGGGAAGGTAAGCGGCCCATTTTTGAACAAATCAATAATCGCCAGTGACTCTACTGAGGGAGGCAGATACAAGGTATCGTCCTTCTCTAATAAACATCCACCCCAGAAGTGAAGATCAGCCGGCTGGCCATCGAGTTTCAACAGCAGTTTGATCACGATCATCTCTCCTTTCACATCAACGGTGAAGCTGAAGTGAGCGGGAGCGCTGCTTAACGTTACGTTCTTTTGATTATAAAAATTGAACCGGCCATTTTTTAACACAAACAAATGTGGCCATACCGATAGCTGAGGCCACAGTTTCTGCAACAGCACATAATAATGCTTGCGCAGGTTCACCAGTTCACGGGCTGACACATGCGCCCACGAACCCGAGTGATTGCGAATGAAACGATTGCCCGTGGCCGTCATCCAATTGAGCAAATGGTTATCTGAAAACTCAAGGAAGTCATTGTAAAGCGATTCGCTGAGCGGCTGTAAAAAAGCCAGGCCTTTCTCTGCCTGCAGCGAGATACGTTTGTACTCCGTTACCTTGTCTTTGGTATAGATGAGCAAAGGCTCCAGATCAAAACGCGTGGATTTGGCCGAGTTGAAATTGAACAAAAAGCCGATCTGGTAGTCGATAACGGTACCTTTGGGCAATATGGGGCGAACAGCTTTTTTGGGCTGTGGTTTTTCCTGGTCAAAAAGCATTAATAACTAATTCATCAACAGACAGTTCTGATATACGGGAAGATTCATCGCAAGGCAGTTCAGCATCTGTCAAAATCAAGTTTCCCGCACCTTTCGGCAAATATAACAACGAAGGTCACTCATCCGGTCCGTCAAAAAAGAACCGTTCGATTTTAGTTTTTGGAGCCCTGAAATGAGGCTGTTCAATGATACGTCGATTCAAAACGAAAGATTGCAATTACGATCATGTGCTGCGCGACTTAGTAATTAAAGGCTAATTAAGGGCAATGCTGATAAATAAGTAAAAACAATGAAGGCTTAAAAAATAAAAGCTTGTTACCATAAATGGTAACAAGCTTCCATGTTTATCTAAATTTTTCTATCGGTCGAGATGAGAGGATTCGAACCTCCGGCCTCCACGTCCCTAACGTGATGCGCTAACCGGGCTGCGCTACATCTCGGATTTGTTTTGAGGGTGCAATAATAAGGCGTAAAATTCACAAAATAAACTGCCCGGATAGGAATTGCGCTAACCCTAAAAGAACCAGGCAGATATGTAAGTTCAACGTATGTTTTATTGTGTAATTCTCCTTTTTACCCAATGGAATATTCATAACTTATTCTTAAGTGTCAAAAAAGGGAATGGGGATAATTATCTTAAGGAAGGGCTTTTATTGCGTTTTGTGTCGATTTATCGATTCCAATAAGACCCCTCGCCTATGTATTGTCACTCGTATCCGCCCGCGATCACCAGGCAATGGGTTCTGGCATGACTATTTTGGAGAACACCCGGAATGGAGACATGGCTACTCAGAGCCTACTCTTTATTCCGTTACTGATTCCCGTCACCTTAACCTGATTAACAAGCGTGATTGAAAACTATGTACCATCTTATTTATAAGACCTCACCTGAACCATTTTTTAGAGACCATTTATGCAAAATAATAATGTAGTTGAAATTCTCCTGGTGGAGGATAATCCGGACGATGCAGGGCTTACTATCCGGGCTTTGAAAAAACACAATTTATCCAACCATCTTCTTCACTTGCAGGACGGAGAAGAAGCATTGCATTTTCTGTTTTCCAAAGAACTGAATCAGCTACCCAAGTTGATTTTGCTGGATCTGAAAATGCCAAAGGTAGATGGCATAGAAGTGCTGCGAAGAGTAAAGGCCGATCCCGAAAAGCGAATAATACCGATAGTGGTACTCACTTCTTCCAAAGAAGAGCGTGACATTATTGAGTCGTATCAACTGGGTGTGAATGCCTACATCGTCAAGCCCGTGGACTTTGACAAGTTCGTACAGGCAGTATCTGAAATTGGCTTTTTCTGGCTACTGTTAAATCAGCCTCCTCGCTAACAAGTATGGAAGACAGAATGAAGATATTGATGCTGGAAGACCTTCCGGATGATGTGAGCCTGATTGAACGTGTGCTGAAGAAAGAAAGCATTGGATTCGTTGGCCGGCAAGTGGATACGCGCGAAGAGTTTATTACTGCACTTAAAGAATTTCAGCCCGATATTGTATTGTCTGATCATGCACTGCCACAATTCAATTCGGTAGAAGCACTAAAGCTGTGCAAGAAGCACAGTTCCCAGTCGGCATTTATATTAGTAACGGGTGCGGTATCGGAAGAGTTTGCTGTGAATTGCCTGAAAGAGGGCGCGGATGACTATGTACTCAAATCCAACCTGGCGCGTTTGCCGCAAGCCATACTGCAGACACTGAAACAGAAAAAGCTGGAGAGCAAAAAGTTAAAAGCTGAAAAGGAATTGCGTAAGCAAAATGAAGAACTGGTAAAAATCAACCAGGAACTGGACAGTTTTGTTTACAGCATTTCGCACAATCTAAGAGCCCCGTTAATGTCCGTGCTTGGATTGCTGAACATTGCCCGGATGGAGGACGAAGAAGGAAATAAACCAACCAGTAAATACTATTCACTCATGGAGCGAAGTATTCTGAAGCTCGATGACACACTCAAAGAAATTCTGGACTATTCCCGTAACTCGCGGGGTGAAGTGCATATCGAAAAAATAAACCTGGCCACTCTTTTCGAAGACAGCTTTGAGCGCATGCGCTATATGTCGGGGTCCAATAGCATCGAAAAACAAATTGATGTAGACGACCGGTTTGAGTTCTATTCTGATCCTTTGCGTGTGGCTATCATCTTTAATAACCTGATCTCGAATTCAATCAAATACAGAGATAGCAGCAAACCGCAATCGTTTATACAAATCAAAGCGATTACCTATGAATCCGGAGTGAATATCTATTATTCAGACAATGGAATTGGCATTGAAGAAGAACACCTGCACCGTATCTTCGACATGTTCTTCCGTGCCACAATGCAAAGTGAGGGCGCTGGTTTAGGATTGTACATCCTCAAAGAGACAATCGAAAAGATAGAGGGAAGGATAAACGTAAGCTCCCGAATAGGTGAAGGCGTTTCGTTTATGATCAACCTGCCCAACCTGCCGGTAACAAGTACTTAACAGCTATATCATAGCTGATCGTTAATAAAAAGCATTTGACAAATCTTGCGGTACTTCCACTTTTTCAATTGTGCCGTTGTCAACTGACAATTGATTATTTTTTATTCTTCTTCAAATCCCTGAAGAAACGTGCCCAGTTAAATGGATTGAGAAAAGGATTCGTTCGTGGCTGAAACTGGTCACGTACCGATCCGGCATACTGATCGATATAATACCGATAGTTGGCATTGCCATCCATCGGTGTAGTCTTGAGCATGAGTGCAAGCAACTCGGCATTCAGGTTGTTCGGGTCAATTCCTTTTTCGTCAAGCGGCACATTGAGTGCCAGCACTGCTTGTTTGAATACTTCTTCCGTAGGAAACTGGCTGATTACAACTTCAGGTAATACGGTGGTGTCTTCCATCATCTCAATCACGATGGTGAGTAAATCGGAATGATGATTAGGTACAATGTAATGACGTCTTACAAAACCTACTGAACTGATCACCACACTGTCGCCTACTAATACCGGCATGGAAAAGAAGCCTGCACGATTGGTAGTGGTACCCCGACCAGCTTTGGGCACATAAACGTGAACTCCCGGCAGTGGGCCACCGCGTACACTGTCGCTATTCAGAATCACTCCCGAGAGCTGAATCACTCTTTTTTGATTTTGCGTAAATCCGGTTACAGCAAAACAAAAAGTACAAACACTAAGTAATAGGATGAATTTCAATCGCTTCAAGCCCTCATTTTTTTTTAAAGATAGGCATTCAGGCTGTTTTGGCCAATACCCGCCTGGCACCAATTCTATGTACGGTTTTCGTATCTTGCAGGCCTATTTTACAAAAGCCTTTCGTTGCGTTTAAAACACTTTAATATCGATCCGGGAGCGCAGATTTTTTTGGCCTGCTCCGACACCTCGCGCCTGCGTATGCTGCACCTGATCCTGACCAATGGCGAGATGTGCATTACCGACCTGGAACATATTTTAGAGTTCACTCAGACTAAAACGTCACGCCATCTGATTTATTTAAAAAACTCAGGCATTCTCACCAGCCGGAAATTTAATCAATGGATATTTTACCAGATTAAAGACGAGGTACAGGACATTATTCAACAGATCTTCCATTTTCTGCGCAGAGACCCTGTACTGCAAAAAGACCAGTATATTTTTAATAACCTGTACACCAACCGGGAGCTCACACTCAACAAGCTGAAGATGAAACCCCTCAGCCACCGCTCATGAAAAACTACAAATGCGTTTTGTTTGACCTTGATCATACCCTGTGGGACTATGATACCAATGCCGCTGAAGCGCTGAACGAACTCTACGTACACTACGAATTACACTACAAAAGCAGCGAGCCGGCAGAGGTTTTCGTGAAGAACTTTACTGAAATCAACACTCACCTGTGGGATCTGCTCGACCAGGGAAAAATCCATCGTGATGTGATCCGGGCCGAACGATTCCATCGCGTATTTCAATCCATTGGTATTGATGACTATGCCCTGTCATTGAAATTTTCAAGTGACTACCTGGATGTATCACCGAAAAAGAAAAACCTGCTTCCCAATGCCATGGAGGTATTGAACTACCTGCATCCCAAATACCCCCTGTTTATCATTACGAATGGATTTGATGAGATACAGGGTGTGAAGACCACCTCGTCCGGTATTCACCATTTTTTTAAAAGTGTGGTCACCTCTGAAAGAGCCGGGAGCAAAAAACCAGAAAAGAAAATCTTCGATTATGTATTAGTCCGGTATGGATTTCGGCCCTACGAAGCCATTATGATTGGCGACAACCTTTCCACCGATATACTTGGTGCGCACAATTCAGGTATCGATTCGGTTTTCTTCAATCCGCAAAAAGTAGTGCATCAAACCAAAGTACATCACGAAATCGCTGATTTGCTTGAACTAAAACGCATTCTCTGACCTTTTTACTATTTGAGTTAACTTACGCCAAAATTATATTATCAGTCATGTCCAAAGGTTTTTATAACATCCCACATCCTAAAAACGAACCGGTTCTTTCTTATGCTCCGGGTTCTAAAGAAAGAGCTGCTTTGAAAAAAGCACTTGACGAAGCACGTGCTCAAACTATCGATATACCGATGTACATCGGTGCCGAAGAAGTGCGTACCGATAAGAAAAAAGCCATTACTCCTCCGCATGACCACCAGCATGTGCTGGGTCACTTCAATGAAGGAGATAAGACACACGTAGAGAAAGCAATCCATGCCGCATTGGCAGCAAAAGAAGCCTGGTCTAACCTGGGCTGGGAGCACCGCGCAAGTATATTTTTAAAAGCCGCTGATTTACTGGCCGGCCCGTATCGCTATAAGATGAATGCCGCTACGATGCTGGGGCAATCGAAGAATGCCTTCCAGGCGGAAATTGACTCCGCTTGCGAGCTCATTGATTTCCTTCGTTTCAATGTGCATTTCATGAGTGAGATCTATGGTGATCAGCCAGAGTCATCACCCGGTGTATGGAACCGTATCGAGTATCGTCCGCTGGAAGGATTTACGTTCGCGCTCACTCCTTTCAACTTTACCGCTATTGGTGGCAACCTGCCTACCTGTATGGCCCTGATGGGAAACACCGTAGTATGGAAAGCCGCCAACACACAGATTTATTCCGCCCATGTCATTATGCAGATACTGAAAGAGGCAGGATTACCGGATGGCGTGATCAATCTGGTTTACGTAAGTGGTCCTGATGCGGGTGAGGTGATTTTCAACCATAAGGACTTTGCCGGTCTTCATTTTACCGGAAGCACCGGCGTGTTTCAGAACATGTGGAAAACCATTGGTAATAATATCCATAAATACAAAAGCTATCCACGCATTGTAGGTGAAACCGGTGGTAAGGATTTCATCATGGTTCATAAAAGTGCCGATGCCAAAGAAGTTGCTACGGCCATCTCACGCGGTGCATTTGAGTTTCAGGGGCAAAAATGCTCGGCTGCTTCACGCGCTTACATTCCTTACAACCTTTGGAAAGAGGTGAAAAACTATTTGCTGGAAGATCTGAAGTCGTTCAAAATGGGTGGTACCGAAGATTTTGGAAATTTCATCAATGCCGTGATTGATGAAAAAGCATTTGACTCTATCACAGGCTACATTGAGAAAGCACGACTTGATCCAATGAATGAAATCATGGCCGGTGGTAAGTACGATAAATCGAAAGGATACTTTATTGAGCCAACGATCATCGTGAGTAAAGATCCGTCTTCGTTGACCATGTGCGAAGAAATCTTCGGGCCAGTGATGACAATCTATGTTTATCATGAAGAGAGCTTTGAGCAAACACTTGAGCTGGTAGACCACACGTCACCTTATGCATTGACGGGGTCAATCATCGCCAGAGATCGTTATGCGATTGAGTTCGCCACAAAGAAATTATCAAATGCAGCCGGCAATTTCTATATCAATGATAAGCCTACCGGTGCAGTAGTAGGACAGCAGCCATTTGGCGGAGCCAGAGGTTCAGGTACGAATGACAAAGCAGGAGCGAAAGTGAATTTACTGAGATGGGTATCGTTACGCACCATCAAAGAAACCTTTGTAACTCCGAAAGACTATCGCTATCCTTTCTTAGATAAAGAATAGTTAATAGTTATTTTAATAGTCCACAGTCTACAGTCGACTTTGACGACCATGGCCTGTGGACTATTCTATTTACTTTTCACCCGATAGCCCAATCTCTTTAACCACTCCACACTTAGCCCCGGCCAGGTATTCAATACCGGGTCTTTAGGTGCCATCCCATAGCCATGCCCTCCATGATCATAAATGTGAAGTGATGACGGAATATTATGTTGACGTAAGGCCTGGTAGAATAAGATTCCATTCTCTGGTGGCACTACGTTATCATCCGTAGAAAATACAATGAACGTGGGTGGCGTGTGTGCATCCACCCTGTTGTACGTGGATAACGAATCAACTAGCGTATTGTCCGGGTTTTTTCCGAGCAACATTTCACGGCTTCCATTATGTGCTGATCTTCCTGACAAGGTAATGACCGGATAAATTAATATCGAAAAGGCAGGACGTGTACTCCACTGCTCCAAAGCATTTTTTGATTTCCTGTTTGCTGCCAGATGCATGGTGGTATTCATCGAAGCAAGATGACCACCGGCAGAAAAACCAAGTACTCCTACCCTTTCCGGATCAAGTTTCCACTCTTTGGCTCTTGATTTAATCGTGCGCATAGCGGTAGTCACATCCTGATACTGATCAGGAAATTTATGACCTTGCTGTGCACCGTTGTTCAGGCGGTAATGAAGCACAAATGCATCAAACCCGTATTGATTATAAAAGCGAGCTACATCCACTCCTTCGTGCTGATCGGCCAGGTGGCTATATCCACCTCCGGGACATATTAATATGGCCGATCCGTTGGCCGAGTCTGGTTTTGCTTTGAAGTACTCGATGTAGGGAGGTTCTTTGTCAAAACCATCGTTAGTGATTTTCTGTAAAGCAGGATACAAATAGATTTTTTCCTGGGCCATAGTGGAAAGTGAAGTAAGTAAGAAGAGGAACAACCATATTTTATTCATTGCCGGAATGGATTTGAAATTAAATATAAGTAATGAATGAACAAGAAAATAAATGCGGAGTTACAAACTGGATGTTTTACGTGGTGAACGGCTCGTTTTGATTTAGGATTTGTGGCCGGTCAAAATGGAGATTTCAGATGCATCAACTCACCCGACCAATAAATACCATCCTTCAATAAGCATCCACAATAAGAGGTCCCACCCTCTTTGAAGTTACGTTTGCGCCATGGGTTATGACGATACCCCATTTAAAATTGAATCGCTCATTTTCAGACAGACTGATTTTAATAACCACAAACATTATAAAACACAAAACTCCCTACCCGGGAGCTTTGTGTTTTGCAAGCTGTATGACAGCGTTATTCCCATTTTTGAGTTTCCGTCTCCTTGTACCACTTGATATTCCGGGAAAAATACATGATCACTGCGATGATAATAAACAAACCAACGCTTCCGATCAATAACGAATAATCCTCGGCCTGAATAATCACAAAGATGAAGGTATAGAACAAGGTCATCAACAAAGTGAACAGAACAGTGAGCGATTTCTTTATCAGGAAGGTAGTAGAATACAATGCCACCAGAGTGACTGTTGCAATAGATGCAATCGCATAAGCGGTGTCATACCCCCAATGCTCTGAGAACGACAACAGCAAGGTGTAATAGATAATCAGCGCTGCACCCACAAGAATGTATTGAAACGGATGTATGCGAACTTTAGCCGTGAGCTCTACCAAAAAAAGTACAGTGAAGGCGAGGATGATAATCAACACCCCATATTTTGCCGTGCGAATACTTTTCTGATATTGATCTGCCGGAATCAATAGACGCACTCCAAACTCAGCGCCATTCAGGTGTTGTTCATTGTCCACCCATTGCTGTGAAAACGGACGATTATATGAAAGTATTTTCCATACTGCGTTAAAACCCTTCTCTGTTATTTCGCGGCTATTCGGTAGCATCTGTCCATCAAAGCTTGGTGAAGTCCAATCACCGGACACTTTCACTTCAGTGGTTTTACCCGCAGGCACAAAGTATAATTGTTCACTTCCCTTCAGTTGCAGATCGATCGCGAAATCAGAAACAACATCCGCATTTGAATTCCAGTTCATCGAAGCAGCAATTCCTTTTATCATTTCAGGATTACCATTCACCGTATTCGTTAAGCCAATATCGCTGGAAGGTTCTGATTCAAATTTCTTTTGACCTGAAGAGATTACAGGATTTTCGCTGATACCGCGCAAGTCACTGATCCCTGTCACCAGCTTTGCTTCTTTCCAGTGAATTTGTTCGTTTTGTACATTCCATCTGGCAAAATCAAGGTTCCCAAACTTTGCTTTCATTTGTATTTTAGAATCGTACACCACGGCTTCAAAAATTCCCCGCTCCAATACTTTAGGTGCTACTTTGCCATTGATTAACAACTCTTCCGGAAGGAAGAATGCCTGATGAACCGACTCCGAAACTTCCTCTATCTGAATTCCCTTTTGCCATGATTTTATCGTCTCCACTTTTGTAAAAGGAACTACCAGCACAGGCCCTGTCAGTGTTTGCGTGCCTGACCACTTATTAGAAATCTCGCGTACTACATCATCCGCGCGGTACTGTCGTTCATTGACCAGCGATTCAATCCAGGAAGCAGGAATCAACAGGATCAGAATCAAAAATCCGATGGATAGCAATTTGATCATCACCGATTCTTTAAGCCAGTTATTGAATCGGTCGAGAAGAGAGAGAGGTGTATTTTCCATGTTATTTATTTGATAGTGTTTCTATATTAGTTTTGTTTTCAGCCTTTATTAACTCCTCATAGGAATGCTGATCGGCAACCGTAAAAGATTGTATATCCTTATCGGGATGATCCCGGATAAAATCATGAACTCGTTTGTTCAAAAAAGAAGCATAATCCCAATGATCTCCATCAATAGTTCCCTCACCTTTAAACAAGTGCCTATTCTCATTGATCAGGTAGAGTGTTTTATCAGAGAGGTTGATTAAAAAGGAATAATCAATAGTCGCATTCTTTGCGTGATCTATATTATAGCGGGCGATAAGCATGTCCCAATTGATTAAACTGGTAAAAACCAATACACCGTATATAGCCCAGCTATTGACCTTGAATAAATAGAATGAGGATTTTAACGAATGGATTTTAACAACAAGGGTAAACAGTCCATAAAGAACAAGAATCAAAAAAAGTACAACCCCAATTCGTTTATAAGCAAGACCATGCTGATGAATGTAGTGGTAGTTTCTAATGGCTACCGACAGGACTAATACCGTATTCTGGAAAATCCATACGTAGGCGAGTACTTTCAACGACTTGTTCTTGCGGAGCAGGTTCAGATTGCCTCTGAAGAAGTAGAGCATAATACCCATAGAGATAAGAATACTCAATATCAGCAAGTAGGTTCCTTCGTGTACAAACTGAGATAGATTGTTCACCTGCGAATAATCAAAATTGAACCACACCCATTGCATGTCAATGACGTTCACAACCAGCAATAGCAGGTTAACCAGCGAGATCGTTAACACCGCAATACGAAACTCGCTGACGAACTCTTTATAGATTGCGCCGAATTTCCTGCCCCCTTCCGGCTTATTTTTTACTCTTCGGTACACATCACTGAACCTGGATTCGTTCACTACCAGTTCGCGATAACGACTGTTGAAAACGACCAGCGAACAAACCGATAAGCCCACCAACAGGAAGATGAAATGTGAAAAAGAAAAGGCAGCAAAAAATCCATCGATATAAATCCAGAGGGCATCCCAAACACGTGAAGACAGGTGATCAAACACGGGATTAGCGAATTTGAATATCCAGTAGAAGGCGGTCACCACGATCAAGGGAATCACGGTTAACCCGATCAGGTTCAGGCTTCGGTTCAGCCGTTGATGTTCCCGCTTGTATCTTCTGTATTCCTCGGCATAGTTTTTATAAAAAGTAAGAAGGCTGTAAAGCGAGGTAAGAACAGAATTGTACGCCGTGCGTAGTGAGGGCTGATGGATGAATCCCACCATTAAGAAAAACGAAATCACATACGCTACTTTGGCTGTGCCTGAATTGTAAATAAAAACAAGTACGGCCAGCAACAAGGTACCCATAATGGTAACTTGTGTGTTTCGGTATACGAGGCTCAGCTTATTCCCGATGACCAATAACGGAACGGCAAGGCAAGTGAAGAACAGCACGTTTAGTCCAAGTGTCTGCGACCAAAACAGATAGTCGTAGATGAAGAGAAGAAAAAAAGCAAAAATGACGTTGTATCTATTCTTATACATAAAAGTACTTTGTTTTTAAAAGTTGATAGTTAAAAAATTTTACTTCCGCTGATTTTTAATAATTTCTTCCATTGCATCCAGGTGTTTCCTGAAAGCAGTACGACCACGTTCCGAAATTTTATAACGGGTATTGGGCTTTCGGTCAATGAAGGTCTTTTGCACGGTGATGTACTTTTCTTTTTCCAGTGCTTTAATGTGCGTAGCGAGGTTTCCATCGGTGGCTTGCAGCAATTCCCTGAGTGCACTGAAGTCGTACGAATCATTGGCAACCAATATGCCCATGATCTGCAGGCGCATACGGTGTTCCAGAATCCGGTCGAAATTTTCAAAAGGATTTTTCATCGGTCATACTTGCGGTACATCAATGCACCATAAAAAATATGAAGTACGCCAAAGCCAATGGTCCAGAAAAGAAGACCGTATCCGGGCAATGCGGCGGCGATCAATCCCAATATGATTTCAGAATATCCAAGATAGCGCACCTCATCATAAAGATTAGCGCTTGCATGGATCAGGGCGAGGCCATAGAAAATGAGGCTGGCGGCAGCTACCACGCCGTAGTGATTATAAAAAAGAAGGATCAGGATAAATATTCCACCGGTAACCAGCGGAACGAGCAGGTTGATAAACAGCCGTTTGCTGGTTTCATTCCAAATGGTGGTCCCCAGCTGCTTTGCCTTACGTGAACTGAGCCAGAAGCCCGTACCGACAGACGCTACCAAAACAATCAGGGCGATGGTACCTAATTGCAGCACGATCGGCCCATCCTGTACGGATTGCTGCCGGTACGCAACAGGCGATAGTGGATATTGGATTTTAAAGTAGGCAACGATGGCTCCCAGCGTGGCGTAGGTACCGGCAAGAATGCCGGAAAGGCCACTGAGTGAAATAAATTTCACGGATCGCTCCATCAGATGGCGAATGGAAGCCAGATCTTGTTGATAATCATTATTCTGATTCATCAAAAGTACTTTTAATTACAAAGCAAATATACGGATGAACCGGATATTCGTTACGGATTCATAATTTATTTTAAAAATTTGAGTGTGATGTTGGCATTTATAGATGGATGCACTATTATTGCAGCCCGATTCCTCCTTAGCTCAGCTGGTTAGAGCATCTGACTGTTAATCAGAGGGTCTTTGGTTCAAGTCCAAAAGGAGGAGC